>JAIFLR010000078.1 GCA_020048985.1 Halobacteriovorax sp.
CTGGTCGCGTGAGAAAAGTATTTTGTGAAGAACCCAAGGAGAGAAAGAGCGAGTGACGGTCTTTACTTCTTCAGGCGCAATAATTTCACCCTCTGCACTTCTAATTTCAAACGTGAGATCCTGATTCGCCGGACCCAGCACGCTGAATTCTACTTCCTTGGCCGTGGTTATGCCTTGAAGAATAGAAAGTTTATCAGTTCGTTTTTTTGGCGCGGAGGTACAGCCAACAAAAATGAGGATGATTAAAAGATAGGGGCTCAGTTTCATAATGGGTAGCCAATTTTAAGTAAATGATTATTAAGTTGAATCAAGGGGAGCCCAATGATTGACGTGTGGTCATCCATTTCTATTTTTTCAAATAGTTTTATTCCCCGGGTTTCAAGTTTGTAGCTGCCAGCGCAGTCCAGCGGCATGTCATCTTCCACGTAGAGCGTGATTTCACTCAATGTTAAGGGGCGCATATAAAGCAGAGTTCGGTTGTGAAAGTTGATTTCGCCCTGAGGGTAGAGGATTGAAACGGCCGTGATCAGTTCATGGTGAGAGCCCTGCATCTTTTGCAGTTGTTCGATCGCTTTGGCCTTAGTTCCTGGCTTACCTAGTATTTCCCCATTTAGCATGCAAACCTGATCAGAACCAATCACACATGCATCAGGTCGTTTTTGAAATACTGCCTGGGCCTTTAGTTTTGCTAGTTCCACTGCTAATTGTGTTGGTGAGAGGTGAGATGATTTAAGCTGGTCTTCATCAACTCCAGGGGCCATTGCCACAAAAGGATGGCCTAGCTGTGAGAGGAGCTCCCCACGATATTTTGAAGTTGAGGCAAGGATAAGTGGGTAAGGTAATTTCAATGGTTGATCTTTTCCCAAATTTTCATGCAAGTGAAACGGTGAAGCTCCAGGTCTTTCCATGGGAAATCAAGGATTATGTCACGGGCAGGAGATTTATTAACTCCGGCCTCAAGGCTCGATTTGGATAAAGTTAGAGTGTAGTACTTTCTGTAATAGGTACGAACAGCATCATACTTGTCTTCATCTTTTTCAGCTTCAATAATAGATTTGCTTAGCTTCTTTGCCAGAGAGGTGATCATCTCATTGCATTTTTTGGCTTCTTTGTGTTCATTATACAAATGCCAGTCTGTAGGGATATCCATTACTTTGAAACCTCATCAATAATATGAGCAGCTCCACCGTAAACGGCACCTTTATCTGAGGATAATGTTGCTGTGATGATTTTAATTTTACCCTTGAGTGAAAAATGGATCATCTCATCCATCTTCTTTTTTACAACTTGATTAAAGGACTCACCAAGCTTGGAAACTCCTCCACCAATGATGAAGGCCTGAGGGCCAAATAGAACACCCATTGAGACAAATCCCGTCGCAAGCTCGGTAGCGATCTGATTAATGATGGCAGTTGCTTTCAAATCACCATCACGGAAGAGTGAGCCCAGTTTCTCAATGGTCCATTCCTCATGGGTGAGTTCTGAAATAGTCTCTTTGATGCCTTTTGCTGAGAGGTAGCTTTCTAAATGGTTCATTCCACCACATGAGCAGAGTCTTTTCTTTTCGTGAGGAATGATAATGTGGCCACCTTCAGCCCCGAGTGCGTTATAGCCACGGTAGAGTTTTCCATCCAGTATAAGACCGGCACCAACACCAGTACCCAGAGTGATGAGAATAAAATCGGTTAGATCTTTTCCAGCGCCCCATTTTTTTTCTCCCACCGCTGCTAAATTGGCATCATTTTCAATAACAGCAGGACAGAGGAAATATTTTTCAAAATATTTTTTAAGTGGGACGTTTTTCCAACCAAGATTAGGTGCATGTTCAACCGAACCGGTGAAATAATTTGCCATGGGAGCACCTGCTCCCAGTCCAACAATTCTTTCATCCCCGAGCTTCATTTGCAGCTCACTTGCCAGCATGTGGTCCGATTCTTGAGCCAATTGCTCAATGAAGTGCGAAGGGTCTTCCGACTTGGCAGTTGGCAGTGTTCTAAAACTTAGTAGTTTCCCTTCAGTGTTAAATATTCCAATTTTTGTATTGGTTCCACCGATATCAATTCCGAAAGCAATTTGATCTTTTTTCATGGGCAAAACGCTATCATGAAAGAGTGGTCTCGGCTATAATGTGAAGATGATGATTTCTAGACCATGAGGGTCAAAATTTGAAGCCAGTAAATCTTAACCAGCTGTTATTTCATTCACAATCAGCAACAACTTTGAGTTTTTTTCTACCTCCGCTGAATGAGATTGAGGGACTGGATCCTTTTATAACTGACATGCAGCTGCAGCTCTCATTGCGTGGAAAGTCTTCTCTCTCCAAGTTGCTGGAGAAAAATAAAACAATAGTCAGAGAAATCATTAAAAAAAGTCCCAAGAATTCACACGGTTTTTTTATTTCAGAAAAACTCCAGGGCTACATCTCGCTCGTAACGACGGTTGAAGCCTATTGCATCATTGGTCATAGCTTCCATGTAAGGCCTCTTTTAGAAGAACTTTTTGTCAATCCTGAATACTTTGTTGTGAACGTTTCTCTCTATGATATTAAGGTTTACCGCGGAGACTTCCATCATCTTGAGATCGTCCAACACTATGAGTTTGATCAATTGTCCATCGATATGAAGTCACGGATGTTTTCGCCCAATCACGTGGGACTGATCCCTTATAGATCCATTTTGGCACTTAAATCTATTGCTAACAGCATTACGGAATTAACGTTGTATGATTCGGTGCCGGTTTTGGTGACCGGACTCGATGATATGAAAGAAATCTTTTTAAAGTATTTTACCAATTCATTTGGAGTGATATCTCATATACAGGAAGATTTTTACGAGAAGACATGTGTCGAGATCCTAGAGAAGTGTAAGGGATTTAGGTATGCCGTAATGGACTTTTACTCTGCAAGGTTTAAAGATAGACTCAAAAAAGTGATGAACTCAAAGAGACTCATTACAGATCTGGGAGAGATTATTCAGGCGGCGAGGAAAGGGAGAGTTTCTCAATTAGTTCTACCAACTGAACGTAAAGTCTATGGCATCATAAATTTTGAAACGGGTGAATTTGAAATTCATAAAAAAGTTCAAAAGAAAAAGGCTTCAGTTGATATTTTGAATCAATTGGCCGAAGAAGTGATGAGTAGAGGGGGGAAGATCCAGGTTCTTGCGCCTCATTTTTTTCCTGCAAACTCTGATGTCCTTGCCATTTTAAAAGGGAACTTATGACACTATCACCTTATTTGAAATATTCACCAACGCTTGGTGAAAGAGTTTTCATCGCTGGCATTTGGTTCAATACTGTCATAAGGGCAGACGTTAACTTTATCCGTATTGGGAAAAATACCAATGTTCAGGATTTATGCATGTTCCATGTAACAGAATTAAATGACCTCACCATCGGCGAGAACACTTCCTTTGGGCACAGTGTGGTTCTTCACGGCTGTAAAATCGGCAGTGGTTGTTTAATTGGCATGGGGGCGATTATTCTAGATGGTGCCGAAATCGGGGACAACTGCTTAGTTGCGGCCGGATCATTAGTTTCTCCAGGAAAGAAGTTTCCAGCTGGAAGCATGATAAAGGGCAGACCTGCGCAGGTTGAAAGACCCTTAACGACCGAAGAGGTTGAAAGGGTTTCAAATCATTACAAGTCTTACGTTAATTACAAAGAACAATATTTAGGCATGGATGATGCAGAAAAAAAAAAGGGTTTAATCTCTGATTTTAAGGCGCTCAGAACACGCATTAAAAGTCACAACCTTTTTCTTTTGGCTTCGTCTATCTCTTATTATGCGGCCTTGGGTCTTGCCCCTTTGCTGATGATTCTTTTAGGTCTTGCTTCTTTAATTGGTGAAGACATCCAGCTAAAAATTCTTGATCAAGTTTCATTCATTGCCCCGGAAGTTTCCCAGACATTGCAGCTTATTTTTGAAAACCTCAAGGACAGAGTTGACTTGGGATCAGTATCAGGGATTTTGGGCTTAGGCTTTTTGCTTTTTCTTGCCTCATTTGTTTTTATGCAACTCAGGTACTCACTGGACATTATTCATGGAGATTTTGATCATTCCAAACGAGTGACGATTTTACAGGGGATCAAAAACAGGGGATTGATCATGCTGGTTGTTATCCTGATGTGCCTACTTTTTGCGACTTCGCTTCTTATCGGACCCATTTTTAATTTTGTTTTGGCCTCTAGGTTTGAGAGCCAAGACTGGAGAAGTTTTGTGCAAGTCCTGCTCAACTTTTCAATACTCTTTATGCTTTTTACGGGTCTCTATTTCTTCACACCCACCAAGAAAAAGAAGCTTAAGGACTGTGCTCAAATTGCTTTTATTACAACGGGCGCGTTTCTGGTTGGTAATGTTTTAACTGGGCTCTATATGAAGAACATTGCTCTCCATTCTCTTTATGGTGCCGCGGGTGCGCTTTTGGTTTTTTTATTATGGACTTATTATTCTTCTCTCACACTTTTTATAAGTGTGGAGGTGTTTGAGTTTTTTAAGGGCAAAAAAAAAGCCCCGCATAGAGCGGGGCCGTGAGTTCTATTTTTTAAGATAAGTATAACTCTTCAAACAAGCTTCATAAAAATCAGTCAGATCCACACCTTCGCGAGGACGAATTTTTCCGCGCTTTACCTGAAGATCAACGTTGGCCTTCATGGTCTGGGCAAGAGTTTCTGGATTGTATTGAAGTGAAGCGAGAACGTGGCTGGCCTTGTTCCCGTAAATTACTTCTTCGATATAAAAGTCAGTCGGATCATCATCATCACAGAATACGTGCACTTCATTCAAGCGGCCAAAACAGTTATGGTTATCACCCATAATGTCCTGATAGGCCCCAGTCATGAATAAACCGATGTAATAATCATCTTTATTATTTAACTTATGTAGTGGCATCGTGTTGGTTGGACCATCAGCAGAGAGGAAGGTATCAATCTTACCATCTGAGTCACATGTGATATCAACCAGGGTGCAAAGTTCAGTCGGCTTTTCATTCAACTTATGAAGAGGAACGATTGGGAGAATCTGACCGATTGCCCATGTGTCTGGTGCTGATTGGAAAATAGAGAAATTGCATAGATATTGTGAGGCCATCTGGTTTTTGAGAAGCAAAATCTCATCTGGCGCGTACTCATCTTTTGAAGCATGCTCTACGATGCCTTTACAGATTTTCCAGTACATGGTTTCAAGTTTTGCTCTTTCATCAAGAGAAAGAATGCCGAACTTAAAGGCAGAAACCGATTCTTCTTTGAGTTTTGTCGCGTCGTTAAAAACATCCTGATAGTTCTTTTCTGTTAGTTCTGTTTGCAGCTCTCGCATGTTAGAGACTAGGATATTCTCACTTACAACTTTATCAACGTTGTAAGTCTCATTACCGATTTCAAGTGCACCAAACACGTTTGTGACAACACAAGAGTGGTGAGCGGTTATTGCTCGACCTGATTCAGAAACGATATTTGGATGTGGGACATCTTCCAGATCGCAAACTTGTTTCAAGATATAAACCACGTCAGCCACGTAATCTTTGGTTGTGTAATTTGTTGAAGAAGGGGAATTAGAACGAGTTCCATCATAATTCACGCCAACACCACCACCCACGTCAAAGAACTCGAGTTTAGCGCCCTCTTTGTAGAGTTTGGCGTAGATACGAGCACCTTCGGAGATAGAGTCTTTAATGGTTTTGATATCAGGGATTTGAGACCCGATGTGAAAATGGAAAAGTTTTAGACAGTGTGTCTTATTAATCGATTTTAGGTATTTTACTGCCTGTAAGATTTCAGTGATGGTGAGACCAAACTTGGCATAGTCTCCACCTGAAGAGGCCCACTTCCCGGATGATTTAGTGGCAATCTTGGCACGTAAACCAATTAACGGCTCAACACCAATTTCCTGAGCGAGTGCCATAAGGTCCGTGAGTTCTGTGTACTTTTCGATAACCACGATGACTTTTCTTCCGAGTTGAATCCCCAGAAGTGCCAGGCGTAGAAGATCTCTATCTTTGTATCCATTTACAACTGTCAGTGAGTTTTGGTTGGTGTTCATCGCAAGGGCGGCAATGAGTTCAGGCTTAGAGCCGGCCTCAAGACCATAGTTGTATGGGGCCCCAGCATCCACGATTTCTTCAACCACTTCCCGCATCTGGTTTACCTTGATCGGGTAAACGCCATAATAGGTGCCCGTAAACCGAGCTTCTTCAATCATTTCACGGAATGTCTTGTTCAGATTTGTCACTTGAGCACGAAGAATATCGTGAAAACGAATCACAGTAGGAAATGGGATTTTTTTATCCTTCATTTCCTCAACCACTTCCATAATGTTAATTAATGGACCATTTTCTTTACGGGTAGGGTTAATGCAAAGATCGCCCTTATCGCCGACAGTAAAATAACCCTCACCCCATCGGCTGATTTGATATATCTCATCAGCATCATTGGTGGTCCATTCTTTAACGGCGTCCAGATTATGAAAACGTGTAAATTGCGGTTGTGTTGTCTTCAACTCAATAACCCTCCGGAAATTCCTAGTTTTATAACCCGCACTATAAATGAAAAGTTACAGGTAATAAAACAGTTTTCCGGAAGGTGACTAGTTTTTTTACTGTCGGTTGAAGTCTTTGTTGGTGTTGACGTCCTGGCGGGAGAATTCGACTTCCTCTTCCTTCTGCTGTTCAACGTCAGCGCTCGAAATTGTGCGCCCTTGGTGGGAAGCACATGCTGTTAATAACAAAGCTCCTAGGGTAGCGAGAATAATGTGTGTCTTCATGGTCAACCTCCTTGTCGTCCCAATTCAGTAATTGCTAGACGCGTGCCAACTAAAAGGACCTAAAATAAGTGCTTTATGACGAGGTGCGGTTAAAGTGGCCCCAATTCAGTGACACAAGTTTACCAGTCGAGGTGCCATCTTGGCCAAATTACCTAAGTGTTTTAGTTACTTAGGAGTTCGTACAGAACTCTTTGCTCATCAATAGAAAGTGGTTTTGATTCTTCAGCATTTGAGCGGCGGATGTTGCTGTCATGGATGACATGATCTAGATGTCTGATTTTTTTGGTTATGTTAGCGCCGATCTGAGTGTACCAGCTAGGAAGGTGAGTGGAAATTTCACGCTTCTGGATCTGGATTAGTTTACTTCTCTCCAGTGTGACCACGTAACTGGCCCGCGGTTTCCCATCAAAAAAGGAGAGCTCACCAATAAACTCGCCGGGTGAGATACGAGAGATGACCTTCACTTGTCTTCCGCTCAGAGTGCAAACAAGAAGTTTTCCTGATTGAAGGAAGTAGAGCTCCGATGAGGGATCTCCTTCCCTACAAACAACAGTGTTCGCTTCAAGTTCCATGACGAATCCTTGCACGCTCAACTCCTATAGTTTCAGGATCTGTTTAATCACCAGACCCAATTGTTTCATGCCTTTATCGTAGTACAAATTCTGAGGGTAAATTTCATCAAAGAAGGTGGTGTTTTTATTCCATTCATTCTCAAGCAGTTTTGATAAATCAAACAAAATCACCTGATGATCCCGGGCCACTCTTCGGATGATTGAATTATAAACTTCGGTCGCTCTCCAAGGTTCGCAGTCATAGGCGGTTGCCTGCAGCATCGATTTTTTCGCCTCATCGGTAAGCCCTAGACGATTTGCCGCCTGTCCGTGAGTGAAGAAAAGCTGAGAATTGCCGGCGTAAAGTTTGATGAGATTAGAGGAGCTTGTATAGGCGGCTTTGGGATTATTTGCGGCCAACTGCTCGTTAATATCCCCCAAATCTTTTTCGATATCGATAGTCGAAGCAAAAGCACAAACTTTTTTAGGAGCGATATCCAGATTCATCGGAGTCGTCGTAAGAATAAGAAGTGTGTTGCGATCTTTACTCAGATTGACCAGTTGAATGAGCTGTTGCTCAAATAAAAGAAGCTCTGTTTCTAGTCTGGCGAGATAATTTTCTTCAGTCACTTCAGTTAGAAGAGTAGGGGTTTCTGGTAACTTAATCCTGGAATGAGGCTCGTAAACGAGTCTTGAGAGCCATGGGTAAAGAATGAGGGCAGTTTCAATGCGATCATCTTTATAAGTGGAGAAGTTTTTCTTAATGACCCTGGCATTTTCAGGAGCAAATTTTAGTTCGGAAAATTCTTCGCTCGCTCCCTGGTAAATGAGGATTTGTGGCCACTGAACCAGTGAGCGTAGTTCATGGAGAGTTCGGTGAAGTCCGTGACCATTTTTTGCAAGAGACTGAATCTTGATGGGTTTGGCGAGATTAACAGATATGGCATCGGCCAGTTCAGAATGAAATTTGGCAAAATAAGCACCCATTCGGTCACCCACAATCAGTATTGGAGCGTCCAATTTTACTGCCGGGGCCTGGGCTTCAAATTCATAGGGATAGGGGAATATCTGTTCTGGGTTCTTGCGGTATCGGTCAAAGACCAGAAATCCGACAGTTAGCAGACCACCTGAGACCAGTATAAAAATTAGTGAGAGAGCTTTTTTCATCTAAGAATAGTTTAACTTACAGCTGGATTTTGGTAAATGATTGCTTAGGAGTTTCTCCCTATGTCACATATTTTTCCTGAGGTTCTGGCCCCGGCCGGAAGTTTAGATAAGCTCAAAGTTGCGGTCCTCTATGGAGCGAACGCCGTTTATGTCGGTGGGCAGAAGTTCGGCCTGAGGACAGCAGCCGACAATTTTACTCTGGATGAGCTCCGGGAAGGAGTCAATTTCGCTCATGAGCGGGGTGCTCAGGTCTATGTGGTGCTTAATTCGTTTCTTCATGACAAGGACCTCGCTG
The DNA here is from genome assembly GCA_020048985.1 of Halobacteriovorax sp. Taxonomy (GTDB): domain Bacteria; phylum Bdellovibrionota; class Bacteriovoracia; order Bacteriovoracales; family Bacteriovoracaceae; genus Peredibacter. Next base: position 8,768 of record JAIFLR010000078.1, read on the forward strand.
AGTTGCCGAACTTTGTTCATTTTTTGAGCGAGATCAAAGTTGATGCAGTGATTGTTTCTGACCTAGGTGTGGTGAAAACAGTTTCAAGTTTATCAAATATCGCCATTCATATTTCGACCCAGGCATCAACTTTAAACGTGGAAGCTGCCAAACTTTGGAAGTCCATGGGGGCCACGAGAGTGGTAGTGGGCCGGGAACTTTCTGTAAAAGAAGCTGGAAAGATAAAGCGTGAGGCGGGCATTGAAGTAGAAATGTTTATTCACGGTTCAATGTGCATGGCCTACTCAGGTCACTGCGTGATTTCAAACTTTACGCAGGGCAGAGACTCTAACCGTGGTGGTTGCGCTCATTCCTGTCGTTTTGAATATTCTCTCGATATGGGACTTGATACTGAAGAGAAAAAGAAAGCTTTTTTTATGAGTTCCAAAGATCTTGAGGGGCTTCGCATTTTGCCCGAATTCATCAATGAAGGAATTGATTCTCTGAAAATTGAAGGCCGCATGAAGAGTCATCTTTATGCAGGCACCATGAGTAAGATTTATACTGAAGCCTTGGCGTATTACCGTGAGCATGGAAACTTCCTTTCAGAAGATTTGCTTTACTGGGAAACGGAGCTCAAAAAAGTCTCCCACCGTGCCTATTCGAATGCGAGTTTAGTCGAGCCAGCTGGAGCAGATAGTATTTTTAATGAAAGAGAAAATGCTGAGAAAGAATGGCAGATGGTGGGAACCGTTGTCGAAGCGTCGCCGAGCTTAGGTATCGTGATTGAAGTCAGAAATGCTTTTAATCAAGGTGATGAGCTTGAGATTATTCCATTCAAGGGCCCGGTCATCTCTCTTCTTGCCAACGAAATTACCGATATCATGATGAAGGCCGTCACTCGAACTAGACCTTCAACTTTAATAAAGCTGCCTTACGTTGATGGTGTTGAAAGTTTGCAGCTCGTGCGCCAGAAGGTTAAGGCATGAAACTGACTACCTTTGCACAAAACTTAAATGACTTAAATTTGATTAAGGATCAAGGTCTTGGTGAAGTGATTTTGGGACATCAAAACTTTTCTCGTTTTGGGAAATTGGACAATGATTCTTTATTGTCTCTGGCAAAACGCGCCAAAGAGATGGATCTGAAAGTAATCTTTGAATGGGATATTCTCATGACAGAGAATACGTTTATGAAGCTTGCAGCTGATATTCTGCCACTCTTAAACTCTTTTGATTCACTTCGTGTTCAGGACCCAGGGGCACTTGAGTGGGGATTTAAAAACACGAACAAACCCTTGCAGTTCATCGCTGAAAATGGAAATCATAATTTGCCAGGTCTTCAGGGTTGGATAGATCACGTTCAAGGCCGCATGGAGAGAATTGTTCTTTCAATCGAGCTTCCAAAAAATAAAATTGAAGAATATTGCCAACGTTTAAATGTTCCTTGTGAGCTATTAGGAATTGGAAGAATCCTTCTCTTCTATACGCCGAGACAGCTATTATCACCTCTGGCCGAGGATAAGTTTTCATTTAATCAAGAAATAAGTGCCGTCGGGGAGAGTGAAGAGTCACCTCACAAAGGTTTTCCCATTGTTGAAAATCGCCATGGCACATTCATGTTTCACATCAAGGATTTTTGTCTCGTTGACTATGCTCAGGAATTGAAAGGCTTGGGTCTGGGTTACTTCCGTGTAGATCTGCGCTTTAGTGAGTTCTCGCAGCTTAAAGAGGTAAAAGATCTCTCAGAGAATTTTACTGAAACCTCCTTTGAAGCATTTAAAGAAAAATATCCCCAGGACTTGATGCGCGGATTTTATCTGGTTAATAAAACAGATGTCCTTTTTCCTAAACTCAAAAACCACAGACTTCAAAACAGAGAAGGCGATTATGTGGGTGAAGTTTTGGAAGCGGAGAAGGGAAGTCATCTGGCGATTTTTGTCAGCAACACCAAAGGTTTGCGCAAATCTGATAAGTTGAAAATTGTTCATCCCAAAGGCGAAGTTTTTGAACTTCTTATCTATTCTCTTCGTAATCTCAATCTTGAAGAGGTGGATTACATCGAGCCTCAAAAAACTGCCGTGATTCAATACTTGGGTGGCGTGTGGGTTAAGTCTCATGTCTTTTATCGGAATTAACAAATCATGAAATTCTTAATTCTCCTTTTCGCCGTCTCCTGTTCTTCCGACAATACTTACACAGATCCTGAACAGGAAAAGCTGACATACTACATGTGTGAGAGAGATCACGAGATTGTGGTTAAACATTCAGATGACTACGGAAGTATTGTGATTAAGTACGGAAAAAACCAACAAGTGACCCTCCACCATTTTGTCACGGCTGATGGTACGGGCTATCGCACAGAAAATTTGCTGTGGCTGACAAACGGCAAAATGGGCAAGTTAATTGAAAAAAAAGCTGATGGCTCCGAAGTCGCACTCTTTGGCCAATGCAAGGCCGAAAAACTAAAACTCCAGTACTAGATTCTTTCCCAAATCCAGAACGTCACGGCCATTCCACCATTTTTAAGATGACGCTTGGTCTTCAGCTTATAACCTTTCGGATTTGAGAAAAGATCATCCATGTCAGATGGCAAAACCCATCCAAAACGTAGAGGGCGATCATCCTGCATAAATTTCGTCCAGGCTTCTTTGAGAAAACTTCCTCTTTTTCCTTCAATCTGAATTCGCTCACCGTAAGGAGGATTACAAAGAATGACTGAGTTATCGATAGGAAACTTCTCAATCAATGAGTCTTGGGCCTTTAAAGTGATGGGAAGATTATCATCAAGCTCTTTGGAAACTTTTGAGAGAAGCTCACCGTTGATATCGTAACCAATGGCCTGACTAACCGGTAATGAGTTTGACTCTGGGGCCAGCTTAATCAGTTTGCCTTTAAAAAAAGGGGCCTCTTCGAAGCTAAACTTTCTTAGATGGAGAGGGCGATAAAAAGTCAGGGCCTCAGTTAAAAGGGTCCCAGATCCGCACATGGGATCAATCAGTGGTGCCGGATCTTTTAAGTCACTAAGTATTTCAAAAGCAAAAGCGGCCGCAAAATTCTCTCGAATAGGGGCTTCGCCCTTAATTTTTTGGAAACCGCGCTTATAAAGAGGCTCACCAGAAAGATCTAAACTTAGTGTTAATTCATCATCAACAAGTCGTATATAAAAAGTCTGGGGAGAGTAATTCTTCTTTTCCCAGTCTTTACCCAAAGGCTGTTTGCGCATGGCCTCAGTCAGGGCCTTTTGAACCGTTTCTTCAATTCTTCCGGTATGAATAAGTCGGCTTTTGGAACAGCTAATTTCCCAGACCGGTGTTGGGTGAGAGAGGTAATCGTTCCACTTGAAGGCGACAAATTTCTGATAAAGTTTTGGAAAATCCCGAACCTTAAAAGTTGTCAGTCGCATGAGTATGCGAGTGGGGATTTTGAGTTCCGTATGGGCCTTTATGATCCAGTTGATATCTGCATTCAATTCCAGTCCGCCTTTGTGGATCTGCACAGGGGCAATTGGGCATTTGAGCTCAATTTCCTTGAGGGCGAGATCTTCAAGACCGGGAGGAATGATTAAGAATAACTGGTAGCTGACGTTCATAGCTTGTTATGATAACATTATTTTATGCAAGCTTACCTCAAAAAACATGGATCTTCTTTCTCTGGCCACAGCATTAAAGTGAATTGGCAAAGGTCTGATCGAAGTGTTGTGATCGAATTTCAAATACAAAAGCGTCTGGGCCCAACTTGGCAATCGGATGAAATTTATACCACTGATTGGTCAAAGAACTGGGGACTTTGGAATAAAGACGTTTTCGAAGCTTTCTTGCAACTGCGTAAGGATGAGAGTGAGCTCACTGCTCCGTATCTTGAAATTCAAGTGTCTCCCTTGAATCAACCTTTTGCCCTGGTTATTACTGAACCAAGAAAAACTTTTTTTGCTCCTAAAATATTGGACTTTAAAACTGAAGTTTCTGTGACGGAGAAATTCTGGACAGGTAAAATGGAAGTGATCCTGCCCGAAGAAATTCAGGGGGGCAATTTATACGGTGGTTTCTATTCTTGCCTTGCCACTGAGCCGAGGGAATTTTACGCACTTGAGCCCAATCGTGAAATGAATCCTGATTTTCACCGACCAGAACTATTTTTAAGATTGGATGAATAAATGAGTGAGCTAATTTTAGTTCCAACCCCGATTCAAGAAGACCTACCTCTGGAGCCAGTGGCGCGAGAGAAGTTATTAGAAGACGCGCTTAAACCGGATGTTTTGATCCTGGTTGAAGAACATAAGATAGGTCGCCAGCGCTGGCTCAAGTGGGGACTTCCCAGAGAGGCAATTGAAAAATTTATTCTTTTTAATGAACATACTCAGGAAAAGATTCAGTCTGATATTATAAAAGAAATTAAAAGCGGCAAACGTGCTTATCTTTTAAGTGATTGTGGTTTGCCGGCGTTTTGTGATCCAGGGCAACTCTTGGTAAATGCCTGTCACAAACAACGAATTAAAGTTACTGCGACCCCCTTTCCCAATTCGATAGCCTTGGCCTTAGCACTTTCTGGTTTTTCCCACGCTACTTTTGTTTTTTCTGGCTTTGTCCCCGTAAAAGAGCCGGAGAGAAGCGAGTGGATGAAAAAAGAATTGAAGCGACCAGAAACACTCATCTGGATGGACACTCCTTACCGGTTAAGAAAACTGCTTGATGACGTTCATAAACTTGGTCCTGAGCGCGAGATATTCTTAGGTTGTGATCTGGGTGGGACGAAGGAATTTCTTATTCGTGGTACTGCTTCTTCAATTATCAAGGCCATTGGCGAAAATGATAAACGGGAGTTTGTGATGGTCCTAGGCGGGCAGCTTCTTTCTAAGTGAATCAATAATTTCTGAAATGATTTTCCAGTTGCTAGTTCCTTGAAGGCCTTCAAGATCCTCTTTGATTTCCAGTATTAGATGTTTGGCAATAATCGTGGCATCTTTCAAACCATGCAAATTGGTGTAGGTCAGCTTAGCACTCTTCTGATCTTTCCCCGGAGTTTTTCCCAGTTCCTGGAGTGTAGATGTCTCATCAAGAATATCATCTACAATTTGAAACAATAGACCTATTCTCTGGCCAATGGATTGAACATGGCAGGCATTTTTAGCAATGAATTCAGGGTTCGGATGTGTATAAAGCCCGGCCAGGCAACTCCAGGTGATGATGGATCCCGTTTTCAGCTTGTGAATATTTGATAATGTGCTTTCAATTTCTTTTTTATCTACTTCGGAAAGATTTTTTGCTTCATATTCCATGTCCAGGGCCTGTCCCATGACCATTCCCTGATGGCCACTGGCCTCGAGGAGTTTGATGACAAGTTCAATTATCTTTTGTGGTTCAGTTTTGAGTGCGCTTAATTCTTTGAGAAGAAATTCCGGTGCCATAGTAAGAAGAGAATCACCTGACAAAATGGCATTGGCCTCTCCAAAAACTTTATGATTAGTGGGAACACCACGTCTCATATCATCATTATCCATGGCCGGCAGATCATCATGAATGAGGGAGTAGGCGTGAATCATCTCCACTGCAACGGCCAAACGTAACGCCTCGGCTTGGTTGCCATTAAAAGCTTGAGAAAATCCTAGGCATAAAAGTGGACGAATGCGTTTTCCTTCACCCAAAAGTGAATAGCGAATGGCCTCGTTAAGATTCGAGGGCGGGGGAAAATATTGGGCGGTTTTCTCAACCATGAAGGTCTCAAAAATACGCTTTTGCTCGCTTAAATCCATGAAGCCGATTATGGCCCCAAGGCCTTTGTTTTAACAAGGAACAATTTACAACCAATTTTACCGGATTAAATACTGTAATTTCAGTCAGATACGCCAATGATTTAGCGCAAGGAACACATGACTTTTGTGGAATTTCTTGGTAATTGATGGACATGTCAAAGACCCTCTATTCCTCTGATTCTTTTGAGATTACTCAAAGGAAGAAGGATCACATTGAGTTGACTCCAAAATCGTTAACCACGGCGGTAACGGTGGATGGTCGTTTTGATTACGAGCCATTATTTTTCTCTCATCCCGTAGCCGACGAGAAATTGCCCACATCATTTTTAGGATTCAATTTAGATTACCCGATATGGGTTTCCAGTATGACTGGTGGAATTGAAAAATCTCAAACGATAAATACGAACCTCGCCAAACTTTGTGGTGAATTCAAACTGGGCATGGGACTCGGGTCGTGCCGCAATCTCTTAACTAGTTCAGACAGACTGAGTGATTTTGCGGTGAGAAAGCATCTTGGGGACCAACCCCTGTTTGCGAATATTGGTTACGCCCAATTAGAAGAATTATGTGAAGCAGATAAATTTCACCTTTTGCATGAAATGGTGAAGGTCCTGGAAGCAACTGGTCTCATTATTCACTTAAATCCTCTCCAAGAATGGTTTCAGCCTCATGGGGATAAATTTAAATTTAGTCCGCTTACAATCTTTAAGAAGTTTCTCGAGCACACAAAATATCCGGTCTTGATCAAGGAAGTAGGACAAGGCATGGGGCCCAAAAGCCTTAAAGCACTTTTAGACCTGCCACTGGCCGGTATCGAATTTGGTGCCTACGGTGGAACTAATTTTTCTCTCTTAGAAAGTCTCAGATCTTCTGGAGAGTTTGAATTTAAAAAGCCCTTCATTAATGTCGGCCATACTGCCGCTGAGATGGTGGAGATTTTGAATGGTCTTCCTGTGAAAGGCAAAGAGTTCATTATTTCCGGCGGAGTGAGAACTGTGCTAGATGGCTATGAACTCAAAGCTAAACTCAAGGCCCCTTCCGTCATTGGGATGGCCTCAAGCTTTTTGGGCCCTGCCCAGGAAAATTACGAAGTACTCCGTGAACAATTTGTTCAAATGAAAGAAGCCTTGTTGGTTGCAAATAAGATTTTAAATCTTAAAGGGAATCTATGAAACCAGTCTCTGGCTTTTCAAAGATGTCAAAAGAAGAAAAGATCGTCTGGTTATCTAATCAATTGGGCGGCGAAGCTCAAACGTTAGTTAAACAGATGCCGGTTTTCTGGCACCATGATAATGATATTCAGAAAAGACTCGACGAGTTTTCTGAAAACACACTTACCAATTTTGACATGCCTTTTGGTATCGCTCCTAATTTTTTAATCAACGGAAAAACCTATTCCGTGCCCATGGTGATTGAAGAGTCGTCGGTTGTTGCTGCAGCTTCTTTGGGTGCCAAGTTCTGGTACGAAAGAGGAGGCTTCACCTCAAAAATCATCTCGACCAAAAAAGTGGGTCAGATTCATTTCTTGTGGCAAGGCCAAAAAGAAAAGCTCACCGCCTTCTTTGAAAAATCTCAAAATGACCTCGTTGCTGCTGTTAAGCCTCTGACTGAAAATATGAACAGACGTGGTGGAGGCATTCTATCCGTTGGGCTTGAAGATATGACGGACAAAATTGAGAATTATTTCCAGCTCAAACTTGAATTTAATACCTGTGACGCTATGGGGGCCAACTTCATTAATTCGATCCTGGAAGAAATGGCATTGGTCTTTAAACATAAGCTTGGTTTAGATGATTCATTCACGGCTTCTGAAAAAGAAGTCCAGATCATCATGTGCATCCTTTCTAATTATACTCCAGAATGTTTAGTGGAGTGTTCTGTCGAGTGTCCGGTTGAAAATCTTGGCACAATTAATGGCATGAGTGCCCGCACATTTGCAGAGCGTTTCTCAACAGCTGTTAGAATTGCTCAAGTTGATATCAGTCGAGCTGTAACACACAATAAAGGTATTATGAATGGGGTCGATGCTGTGGTCCTTGCGACTGGCAATGACTTCAGAGCAATTGAGGCCTGTGCTCATGCTTTTGCTTCCAGAGATGGCCAGTACCGCTCTCTTTCAAAAGTTGATCTTCAAGGTGATACTTTTAAATTCACGCTCACAATACCTCTGGCCGTGGGAACTGTTGGGGGACTGACGTCTCTTCATCCGCTGGCCAAAACGTCCCTCGCTATCCTGGAGAACCCGTCGGCCCAGGATCTGATGAAAGTTATGGCCGCAGTTGGCCTTGCTCAAAACTTTGGTGCAGTGAAGTCCCTTGTGACCACTGGCATTCAAAAAGGACACATGAAATTACATTTATTAAATGTGTTAAACCAATTAGGGGCGTCTCCACTCCAAATTGAAAAAGGTAAAGAGTATTTCACTGACAAAGTGGTCTCATTTACAGCAGTCAGAACTTTTCTAGAATCTACAAAGCAGCTTCAGTGAGAGCATCCATGCAAGATCAACATTTTTATGGTCATGGTAAATTATTATTGTCTGGAGAGTATTTCGTACTCGATGGAGCGATGGCACTAGCGATACCTACAACTGTTGGGCAATCGATGAAGGTTAAATATCGCCATTCATATCAACCGACACTTAACTGGAAGAGCGTTGATCATTCCGGCAAAGTTTGGTTTGAGTCAGATTATGAATTATGGCATTTCAAGCCGATAAAAGATCAAGAAAATGCCAAGCAAGATTTTGTTCATCAAGTACTCTCTTCGGTAAGACATCAAAACCCGCATTTTCTTCGGGACGACATGGATGTTTTTGTTGAAACTAAAATTGAATTTCCGCTGGAGTGGGGGCTTGGTTCGAGTTCAACTTTCCTTTATAACGTCGCCCAATGGGCCTATGTCAGCCCATTCGAACTCCTGAAAAAAACTCTTGGTGGCTCTGGCTACGACATTGCATGCGCTCAAGCAATGAGACCCATACGTTTTCAAAGAGTGGATAATAAACCTCAATGGGAAACGGTTGATTTTAACCCTTCATTTAAAGAAAACATTTATTTTCTCTATCTCGGAAATAAACAATCCTCAAAAGAGGAAGTTGTTGCTTTTAGTGAGGCTAAGATTGAAGGGCGAAACATGCTGGTGAATGAGATCACTCAGCTCACTCAAGAGATGATAGCCTGCCAAAGCTTAAATACATTCAATAAAATTATCCTTAGCCATGAAGACATTATTGCTTCGGCTTTGAAATATGAAAAAGTTAAAGACAAATATTTCAAAGACTTCTGGGGACAAGTTAAATCTCTTGGTGCTTGGGGTGGAGACTTTGCTATGGTCACTTCTGATCGCACGCCTTCAGAAACCCGGGATTATTTTGCAGAAAAAGGTTTTACAACATTCATTCCTTTTTCTGAGATCAGTCGTACTGAATCTACTATTCAAAGACATTCATGAATTCACTTTTAGCGCCCTATCGGGCGGCAGTTCCAGTAGCATTTGAATCGAGCTGGGAGTCTCCTGCTAATATTGCTTTCGTGAAGTATTGGGGAAAGAAGGGGCACCAGTTACCTGCAAATCCTTCTGTCTCAATGACACTTAAAGAATGCAAAACCTCTACCAAAACGAAATTCTCGCTTTCAAATAATCTCACCGTTGAGTTGAAGCTTGATGGTCAAAAAAACGAACGTTTCGCACAAAAAATCAAAAGCTACCTTGAAGGTCTCCAGACTGAGTTGCCTTGGATTTCTAATCTCTCAGTTGAGATTGAAACGGCCAATACATTTCCCCATGGCACCGGAATCGCATCATCGGCTTCAGGTTTATCGGCGTTTGTTTTGACTTTCGTTGATTACCTCAAGCATCTAAACCCGGAGGGAGATCACGCATTATTTTTGAAACGAGCGAGTTATCTCTCCAGACTGGCAAGCGGAAGTGCTTGTCGCTCTATCTATGGTGGTTTTGTTGCCTGGGGCGACTCAGCTCAAGTCGAGACGAGTGATCTTTACGCGTCTCCGGTTGACGTTCATGCTGATCTCGCGTCTTTGCAGGACACTGTCTTAGTCGTAAGCGGAAAAGAGAAAAATGTCTCGAGCCGTGCTGGTCACGGGTTAATGGGAGATCATCCTTTTGCTCTAAGCCGTTTTGCTCAGGCCAATGCTAACTTTTCTCAGTGTATTTCTGCACTCAAATCCGGGGATATAGAAGCTCTAGGGAAAATACTTGAAACAGAAGCACTTTCCCTTCATGCCATGATGCTGACTTCTTCAACTCCTTATATTTTACTCAAGCCCAATACATTGGCCGCGATTGATGCCATTTGGGATTTTAGACGTGAAACGAAGCTTCCTCTCTATTTTACTTTGGATGCAGGACCTAATCTGCATTTGATTTACCCTGAGGAATTTAAATCCAAGATCTTCACTTTCATTACTCATGAACTTTCTGCGCTCTCTGAGCAAATCATTGATGATAAAGTGGGAACTGGGCCCAGAAAATGTTAGAGAATTGTTTTCCCGCCAAAATTCTTCTTCTGGGTGAATACACTATTCTTAACGGGTCAAAGGCGCTGGCGATTCCTTATTCTGAATTTCAGGGAAAATGGTCATATGCTCCGCTTTTGACTGAAGAATCTAAAATTTCCCATTCCTCTTTGGTGTCTTTTCTCTCTCATACTTCGGAGAAGTATCTCGATATTTTAAGGCTCAAAAATGATATCGAGCGGGGACTGTGGTTTGATTCCTCCATCCCTCATGGCTACGGTCTCGGAAGTTCGGGCGCCTTGATTGCGGCGATTTTTCAAACTTACGGAGTCAAACAAAGCTCCATGATGAAAGATAAAGAGGCCCTTGCAAAATTAGAGGATTACTTTCATGGCTCAAGTTCGGGTATTGATCCCCTAGTAAGTCTGATTCAGAAGCCACTTTTGATTCATAGTTTTGATAATGTTGAGGCCCTGGCCAAACCTTTAAATCTCGAGGGTTTTTTCCTCTTAAATACAGGCAAACCCCGTCAGACAGGTCCACTAGTTAATATCTACCAGGAAAAAATGAAAGACCCTGAGTTCAAAAGAGGCTGTGCTGATGTGTTGATGCGCGAAGTCAATTTTGCGATTAACGAAATTTTAGGTAATGATCGTTCTAATCTATTTCACCATTTGTGGTTAATTTCAAAGTTTCAGTGGGAGTATTTTCCGGAGATGATACCGACACAAATGAGAGGACCCTGGTCAAAGGGTCTGGAAACGGGTGATTATATTTTGAAACTTTGTGGTGCCGGAGGCGGCGGATTTATATTAGGATTTAGTGAAAAATTAGCTACGATGGATTTCAGTCAGCACGATATAAGGAAGCTTAAATGAAATTTTTATTTTTATTACTTGTACCGACTCTTACTTGGGCCAGTTTGCCAACCAAAGGGGAGCAATTTAAGTTCAGCTTAAATATGGTAATTTCCAATGCCACTCGTCCTGATGTGAAACCCGGCATGGTAGTTGCTAGTCCCAGTAGGGAAGCTCCTAACTATTATTATGACTGGGTCAGAGATACTGCCCTGACCATGCGCTCTTTAATTGATTTTTATGAATTAAAAAAAGATCCAAAAATCAAAAAAATGATTTTCACATGGATCGATGCCGAAGCTTACCGTCAAAATCTTCCTACCTACTCAGGTTTAGGCGAGCCTAAATATAATATTGATGGCTCGGGCTTCACAGGTCCTTGGGGACGTCCGCAGAACGACGGGCCTGCCCTTCGTGCTCTGGCGATGATTAAATTTGCCCGCATTCTTTTCGCAGAAGGTAACCAGGATTACGTTTTAAAAAATCTATATCACGGCGTTTTGCCAGCTGATTCAGTAATCAAAAAAGACCTTGAGTATGTGGCCCACCACTGGAATGAGCATAGCTTTGATCTCTGGGAAGAAGAGAAAGGAATGCATTTCTACACTCTACTGTCTCAGCACGTGGCCTTGCAGGAAGGAGCGAAGCTCGCTGCCGAACTTAAGGATTCAAATGCCGCAGATTTTTATAAGCAAGAGTCAGAAAGAATTGCTCGCAAACTAAAAGCAGAGTTTCCTCATGACCGAGTGGGTTTACTTGTGACTTCACAAAAATCTGCCCCACTTGGTTATAAAGATTCTGGTCTGGATGTGGCACCACTTTTGGCCCTTCTTCATACTTCTCCTTATCAGAAACTGTTCTCCCTTAGAGACCCTTATGTTCTCAAATATATAGAAACTCTGACATCTGCCTTTGCCGACATTTATAACGTGAATAAAAAGTATGCTAACCTTGGTGTTGGTATTGGACGCTACCCTGAAGATCGCTACGACGGGTACGAGACATCAAGATTAGGGAATCCTTGGTTCCTTTCAACTATTGCTCTGGGTGAATACGTTTGTTTGGTAAAAAATGAATTATCAAAGAGTGGTAAGTTAACGAAAACTCTCTCTAAGGAGCTCTCAGACGTCATTGAGGCCCAATTTCAGAGAGTTCTCTTTCATTCTGATCGTAAGGGTCATATGTCAGAGCAGTTTAACCATGAAAATGGACTGATGCAGGGAGCAGTTGATCTAACTTGGTCTCATAATTCCTTCATGACTGCCATGATGAGATGTCATTTCCTTTAATATGTAATTTTTATATTCTTTAGAGTGTGGGGCCAGAATTTTGGTACCCTCACTCTATGAATAAAATTCTAAGCCTCCTCCTGACATTTATGAGCCTCCAATCTGTTGCCGCAACTTTTTCCATGGAAAAAGATGGCCTGTGCTTCAGGAATGCGGATCCGGGACTTCGCAGTTTTGGTCCCATGGGCGTTTTAGGTAGTAAAAAAGGGGTGTGCCAGGGGATGTCGGGCATAGTCTCTGCTTTTCATGAACACGCCAAATTTAGTCCCGGCAAATCAAAGATGACCTACAACGAGGCCCTTGCTGCGATGGCAGAATTAAGACGCTACCATTCTGGTGGATGTGCGCTTAAGAAGAATGTTGAAATCACGGGATACGCCAATTTAAATGAATTCTGCCGTGCTCATAAGAGTCTTTTGATGGCAAACGCCATTGATTACAATGCTGACATTGCTGTTCGTGAGATCTCGTGGAACCTGGATGAGTTTCTTATTCTTCAGGACTCACCCATCACTTCAACATTGGGAAGAATAAATCTTCATGCCTCGGTGGAAAGTCTTCGTAAACGACTGGGGTCAGGTCGCTGGCCTTTGATGCTCTATTATAGCCACGTGGTTGGCGTTCATTCTGTGACCACTCATAAAGATAAGGTTGTATTTGGTCTCTATGATTCCAACTACGGCTCTTCAATTGAGTACACAGTGAACTACGCAAAGGACGGATTGCCTAAGTCTGGTCAAAAGATGATCTGGGATACAACCCCAGATCGCCTGACTACTGTTTGTTGGTAGAAATTCTAGTGTTCAATACCTGTGGTTTCTTCGCTCTTGATGAGTGAGAGCTTCACAGAGTAAGACATTGATTTGGCCGGCATGAATCCAAATTCTTTGGCCTCAGGCTTTTTCGTTCTCCAGTCTTCAGATACCATAGAAGCTTTAGCGATCTTTCTATCCATCACAATACCAGCTTCAAATTGATTACGAAGGGCCTCAAAAAGACCAAGCTTGGCCTGAATACGTTGAACAGGGGCAAGCTTTGCGATCCCGCCTAGTATTTGAGCGATCACTTCATTTTTATTTTCTGAGTAGGTCTCATTTAAAAATCCAGATTGAGTCAGAGCGGATTCAGAAATTGGGGCACCTGAAAGAATCCAGGCACGAGAGAAGGCAGGGGGGACTAGAGCTGAAAGCATACTCATCCCGCCAGCTGCTGGGACCAGGCCATAGTGGCAGTGATTAAAACTCACTTTGGCCTCTTTATGAGCAATACGAATGTCAGCACCGAGAGCAAATTCAGAAGCAATTGTTTCAGAGCCATGGCCAAGATCCATCACCACTGTCTGTGGCAATTGCATCATAGCGAAAATAATTTTTTGAAGTTTGGTATTAATTTTGTCCAGCTGAGAAGCTGAGAGAGCTGAAAGTGATTCTAGTTCAAGACCTGTAGAGAATACTTCTGAAGAAGAATCGATGAAGATGGTGTTGATTTCAACACGAGTCGTACACCAAGCGAGAAGGGATTCTAACTCGAACAACATCTCTAATCTGAAAGCATTCTTCCAGTCTGGGCGATTCAACGTCACGAATAATGTGCGGGTGGATTTTTCCAACCGTGTAGAGAGAGTCGTGTAGTTGAAAAGAGTCGTCTGCATGTCACCTTCCTTGGTTTCTCGCAAAATTGATCTAAATCTCTTCTTCGCTAATCCTTAAGCGAAGAGTTGACTTAATTATTTTTTCAGAAAGCCGGCCCATGTGTCAAAGGTATTTCATAGTGGTCATTTTTGCTCAGGAAAGGGATATGCAGATTTTACTTGTCAGGTTCTGCGAGAATTGAAACCCTTTTAGTATATTTAAGATCTTAGACTTGAGGCTAAAATGAAATCTATGTACTTGCTCATACTTATGATGACCTTGGTTCTTGGTGCCTGTGAGGCCCCTGATGAGGTCTCCAAGCAAGGTCAGGAGACTGATAGTATAAAAGACCCCATTTGTAATGAGGCTTCAACTAATTGTGATATGGATTGGGTTGTTACATACCCACGAGAGAACTTTCCAAACATCATTCAAATATTAATTAATGACAAAGTTATTTTCACAGAATGTGGAGACACTCAATTTGTTGTAAATCGATATGCGACTTCTGCAGAAATCATGATGTGGAACTATCGCCGTTTGGCAGCAGACAATAAAACAAAGTTTTCTTTTGAAGTTAAAAGCGTGGCAGATTGTAATGATCTCAAAACGGCTAAAACTTTTGATCTCAATAACCCACAACTCTATAAGCTAGAGGAAGTGGGAAATACAAATAGAGTTATTATTAGAAACTAAAAGATATCCTGTCTAAATTCCCGCGGATCAACTCCACTATCGGTTTCAACGGTGAAGTTGATCCTGCCAACTTCCCGGCCGTCAGATGTTTCTACTACAACCCGCCAGTCGCCAGATTGATAATGAGACTTGGTTCCAAAGCCTCTAAAGCCTTCGTCTCTTCCGCCTAAAATAGTCATAGGAATAGTATCTTGTAAGGTCCAGCCCTGATTCACATCATCTAGGTACCATTTAAGAAATACTTGATCTTCAAAATTTCCCGGCGAGAAAATGGATAATATAACATTGAGCTTATCCCCTGGGCGAGCCTCGAAATCTTGAGCACCTTTGGCCCAAAATTTCCAAAATGGTCTCTGATACGTGCCAACGTAATCACCGTTGGTTTTTTCAACTGTATAATAGATACCAATTTTTTTAACTGCCACAGGGACTGGTGGTATGAGCGAAGTGTAATAGCCAAACAAAAAAACTAAGTGGACACCAATTGCGGGCATCAAAACATGGCGTTTAATCAGCGGGTGAGTTTCTAGATGTTTAAAATTTAACTTCCAAATCAGGCCAAGTGTTAGCCCAGAAGTTAAAAAGCCTAACCAAAAAGGTATCGCCCCTACATGCCCCATCAAAATGGGATAAAAAAAGGAAAAGTAGGAGAGAACGCATATTGAAAAAAGAATAACCCTTACTGGAAGGCCGAGCTTTTGAAATCTTGGAACTTCATTAGCGAGCATTAGACCCGCAAGCAGTAGGATAAAAAAGAACGAAGTGATCGCAGAGGCAGAGGTGTAGTAGAAAATGGTATAAACCGATAGTAGTGAGCCAAATAAAAAGTGCACTACCAGGTCATGGTATTCCCAGAATTTCTGACCACGCTCGGATAAGGTGAGAGATCCAATTTTGATGCGCACTTCACACAGCAGAAGTGTCCCTAGAATGGATAGGTAAATGGCCTGTTGGACGAGATTTAACAGGTCATCAATACGACCTAGAGTCAAAAGATCAAAAACAAATCCAAAGACAAAAACACCAACAGATACCAGCACCTCATGGCGCTGGTAAAATTCTAGTGTACGATTTTTTAAAGTAGGAATCGGAGGCAGATTCAATTAGTGACCTTCGAGATATCTCTCAGCTTTGATGGCGGCCTGACAACCAGACCCCGCAGCTGTGATCGCTTGGCGGTAGTAAGAGTCTTGAACATCTCCGCAAGCGAAAACGCCAGGTATATTAGTTTCCGGGCCATTGTGAGTCTTGATAAATCCGTGAGCATCAAGCGAAATCTGACCTTTTAAAAAGTCCGTATTTGGATGATGTCCAATGGCATAGAAAAGGCCATCGGTGTCGCGGTTTTGTTTGGCACCTGTTTTTAAATTTTCAACAGTGATCCCACTTACACCATGCTCGTTGCTGTGAATTTCAGTAACTGCAGAATCCCAAAGGAATTCGATTTTCGGATTATTGAAAGCACGCTCTTGCATAGGCTTAGAAGCGCGGAGTGTATCTTTACGGTGAACGATATAAACTTTTTTAGCAAATTTGGTAATGAAAGTAGCATCTTCCATGGCCGTATCCCCTCCGCCTACAACGTGAACGATTTTATCACGGTAGAAGAAGCCGTCACAAGTTGCGCAAGTTGAAACCCCGCGACCAGTGAGTTCTTTCTCTTTTGGAAGTCCCAGCCATTTGGCCGATGCACCCGTTGAGATAATGACGGTATCAGCTTCATAGCTAGAGCCGCTTGAATCTGTGACTTTGAAAGGCTTTTTTGAAAAATCAACTTCAGTACACATGACAGACTTGAATTCAGCATTGAATCTTGCGGCCTGTTTTTTCATGTTGCCCATAAGTTCCGGACCCATCACTCCATGCTCAAAACCAGGAAAGTTCTCTACTTCGGTCGTGAGTGTAAGCTGGCCGCCAGGTTCATGGCCTTCTAAAATAAGGGGTTTTAAATCAGCTCTTGCCGCATAGATGGCAGCAGTTAAACCGGCAGGACCGGTTCCGATGATGATGACTTTACGTCTTTCCATCATAAACCTCGATTAGTGTTTAGTTTCAGGAGCAGCAGGTAAGCCCAATTTCTTTTTAACCACAGCTGGACGATCGTCCATGTCTGGATTCATTTCGTAATAAGCTTTTACAGAGAGTAGCTCTTTCGGGTGTGGAGCTTTTTCTGTCGTAACAAACTCTTCGTTCGTAAGAGAACATGTGTAGTTGTACGTTACTTTTTCACGTCTTCTTTTTGATCTGTAACCCATGCGATTAGTCCTTTTTAGTAACAATGTCTCTTTATAGGGTTTTTGCATCGCTTTATCAAGGACTTAAAGTTTATCAAATTAAATGACTATGAGAGAAAATCGAGTGTTTTCATACCGTTATTTCGATGTAACAATATTTTTAGAAGAGACAATTTCTCAAGGAAGAATGAGCTCATGTTAAGGATGACGGGATACGCCATTTTGCTCATAGTCATAGCTGTGCCTGCCTGGGCCCTAACCGAGGCCAGGTTGCTTGGTCAGTCGGCCAGTGGGCAGACTGTTGTTTTCAATCTAGGGTCTCACGACGGAATTCAAAGTGGCGACTACGCAGTCATTGTTAAACAAATCAAATCCCTTGAAGACCGAGACTTAAGATTAGTCCCCGCTGCCAAGGCGAGAAATGTCAAAATCAATTCCGACTCTTCGGTTTGGATTCTCTATAAAATTTTTGATCAGGAACTTTTAGTCAAAGGTGACAAGTTTCTGGTTCTGTCTGAGTCCCTTATGTTGAGTGGGCGAAGACCGCCTCATTTAGGTCGCATTAGTCTCGTCAATGATAAGAATAAAATGAAGTCTCAGATCAAGGATGCTGAGTCGAATGATAAAAATCGACTAAGCAAGCTTGGTGACAAGTATGAAGTCATGGTGCCGGCCCATGAAAATCAGGCAGTGTCTGATACCGACGCTGAGGTGATTGATGTTGAGGTCTGGAAAGAAAACAAGGCTTCACGCTACCGCTCGTCAGTTTATAAGAGTGCTAACAAAGAAGAATTTACTCGTCAGCTCAGGCTTTCAACTTTTGAGAAACTTGTCACGGCCTATTTGCAAAGAGTTAATGATCCAGATTTTAATTATGATCGTTTTTATGAAAAACAGCGAAAGTCTGAGTTTTCTAACGAATTTGCTGTGAACAGCGGTTATGGGACTGAATATAATACTTTCCTGCGTAAAGAATCAGTGAGGTCCACTGCGGATGCTAAACTTTACCGCTCAATTCTTGAAAAAGGGGAGAGCTGGTCAGAGGATTACTCCGATGAAGAGTTACGAAAAGTGTTGAATCAGGTTTCAGTTCTTCAGGAAAAAGACCGCAGAATATTGGTTGTAGCTAAACCAACCCGCTATAGCATGAACTTTGAATACGGATTTAATTTAAGTGATGCCCAAGGTGATGATGATCCTCTTTATAGACGTGAATCGCTCTATTCAACGGAGCTTGATTTTGAAGCTACTCCTTTTTTAAAGCATGAATCCCTGGAACGTTTCACTTTAAATGCAACATTTCGTATGAACTATACTGCCTTTGAAGCCCAAACCTATAATTCTGATCTTGATGAATATTCTCTTAGTCTTGGAACGAATTGGTATCCTCTTTATGCCCCTTACGCAGTGGAATCACCCATTATGTATCTTGGGGTCTATCTTCGTTCTGGTTTTGCCAGCGCCTACGCTCCAACTCCGGACGAAAAAGCGAACTACACAGTACTCTCACTCCCAGGGTTTCGAGCAGGGTTTAAATACCTTTTGCGCAACCATCTTGGGATCAGGCTCCAGGCCAGTATGGAAACATTAAAAATTGAAAGATACGAGTCCAGCAAACTAAATTCTGTTTTACCTGAGAATACAAATCTGGTTGAAGCTAAAATTGGTGTTGGTCTTGCTTACGCATTTTGAGGATCATTATGAAATATTTTATTCTTCTACTTCTTTTGCTCCCTTCTATCGCCTTGGCGTTGGAAGTGGATGAAAAACTAACTGTCAGAGTGGTTAAAGTTTCGGATTCCAAGAAAACGCTGATGATCAATCGTGGAACTGAAGATGGTTTAGTTGAAGGGGATCACGCAAAATTTATCGTCACTGCCGGGATCGTTGCCCGTGGGGTTTGTATTAAAGTTTCTCCTACTAGGTCTGTTTGGTCAGTTTATCGGCTTGTGAATGCCGATTTTATTACCAATGATTCTGTCATGAGCATCAAAATTACTCCTGCCGTGAAAATAACCAAAGATGAAACTCAAGCAATTGTTCAGGAAGACACTCCAACTGCCGTGACAGGGGACCCCGCCAATCTTGGGATTCCTCTGGCCGATGGAGCTCAGGATTTGAGTGCAGCTGACAGTAAAACCACAAATGCTGATCTCAAAGCCCTTGAAGAGAATGAAATTCCAGCATCAATTGTAGAGAAGACCAAAGAAGTTTATGGTTTCTTAAATGTCTCGGGCCTCACTTCAAATACGAAGACAGATGTAGGGGACCAGTCATTCAATAATTCCCAATCTTTTTATCATATTGGTCTGGGTGGTGAATTGTATGCTCAAAAAGAGAGAGAATGGTATTCTCATTTTTCCCTAGTAGGAGAGTTCTCATTGATGAGAGAGAACTCACAGGCCCATAACGGTGCTGCGGTAACGAATGAATTGACGGAATTTGGTTTTGGTACAAACTGGCATCCAACGAAACTTCCTTCGGTTGCCAATGAGTTTATTCCTTATCTACATTTCACTTTCAATGTTGGGACTGTGAAATCAAGTTATACCGCCGGTGCCAATGCTGGTGAGCCTGAAAGTTCTGCCAATGGTGGGACGTCCGGATTTTCTATTGGTGGCGGATACAAGTTCTACACCTTCAAAGGTTTTGGTGCTCGTATGTTGTTTGATTATTACATGCGGACTGAAAAGTATAAGGAAGATACTGGCGGCGAAGTGTTTAATAAAAATGTTGCCGGCCCTCGCCTGATGCTGGCGATTTCCTACCGCTTCTAGAAAAGGGCACGTACCTGATCGGCCGGAATTCCCATCACATCTTTCATCTGGTGGGGATTTTCAAGCAGAGATAATCTTCGAGAGACCAAGTCTTCAAAGGTCACTACTTTTTCAGTCGCTATGATTTTTTTAATCATCTCCATAGTTAAGACAGGTTTTTGTCCAAATGTTGGCATTATGGAGTGCTGTCTTAATGGATTGAGAGTCAGATTGGGTTTATAACGAAGTCCCAAGCGTGGCACAATCTCGCGCGCCAGTTCCTGAGTCATTTTTCTGAACGTTGTGTATTTTCCGCCGATCATCACATAGGTGTGAGAGGTGGGACGATAAATTTTATGATGTCGACTTACTTTGCCTAATGCATGCCCGCTACCTTCTTCTTTGGCCAATGGTCTAACACCCGCAAAGGTAGAAATAATTGAAGACTCTGATAAGTTTGAGTTTGGAAAATATTGAGCAAGTACCTTCATGAGGTAATCTATATCAGCTTGAGTGGCCTTAATATTAAAAATGTCCTGATCGACTTTGGTTTCAGTTGTGCCAACTAAAATGGCATCACGTTGTGGAATTACAAAAACCACTCGATTGTCTTTGGTAGTCAGAACGACGGAGCCTTTTACATCAATAGATCCTTCCTTAAGCCAAAGATGAATGCCTTTGGATGG
The DNA here is from genome assembly GCA_020048985.1 of Halobacteriovorax sp. Taxonomy (GTDB): domain Bacteria; phylum Bdellovibrionota; class Bacteriovoracia; order Bacteriovoracales; family Bacteriovoracaceae; genus Peredibacter. The sequence continues at coordinate 29,125 of JAIFLR010000078.1, forward strand.
AACGAGCTGGGGTGACCAAGGAATTCCAAGTTTTGGTAAAAGTTGGTCAGTGAAGGGGCCAGTCGTGAAAACGACATAAGTAGCCTTCACACTTTCGCGTTTGGCGTGTCTTCTATCTTCAATAACCACATCATAACCATCAGCAGTTTGAGTTGTAGAAATGACTTCATGGTAACTAAGGGCTTCAACGTTTGGCTCTATCAGAGCATCATATAAACATTCCAAAGATAATTTTGCGTCATCTACAATTCCATCGTAATACTTACCTGCACCGGCCAATCCTTTAGGATCGATTGAGGGCAAAGTCTTCATTGTTTCTTCAGCACTGAGCATAGCATGAGGGCGGTTTTGAAAGTGCGAGAGGAAGTCATAAAGAAAGAGGCCTGCCTGCAGCATCCAAGGAGCGTATTTAGAATATCTATAAATAGGAAGATAAAATTCTCTTTCAAAGCAAAGATGAGGAGTTAACTTTAACCAAAGATTTTTTTCTTCCAGCGCTTCTTGAACCAGGCCAAAATCAAAATTTTCAAGATACCGTATTCCACCATGGAGCATTTTAGATGAGCCATTGGATGTTTGTGATGAAAAGTCGCCCTTATCAACTAAGAGTGCTTTCACTCCATTGAGGGCAAGATCTCGCAAGAGACCGCAGCCATTGATTCCGCCACCAACGATGACGACATCAAAATGCTTCATAGTTTATTGACCCAGACAAGGTTTCCGGTACAACTCAGACGGTATTTAGTTCCACCCATTCCATATTCTGTCGGAAGAGGTGTGAGCTGATAGTTCAGACCGATGACGGCATTAGCATGTGCCTTAAGGGCGTGGGCCTTAAGTTTTTGCGCCAGCTCGGAATAATACCTTGGGATTTCGGCCGAATCTTCATCTTCGACAATATGGCCTTCCAGCATTTTATGTTCTGAGGCGACACCGAGGTAGCGAATGACCTGGTGACCTTCCAGATTTGGAGTGGCGGCGATGATGATCTGATTTATTTCAAGCTTTGGGTCATCAAAATGAAAATTGTGATTCTGGTTCTGATAAAGCGTGTATTTTGATACAAGTCCAGTCTCAGGTGCTTCCTGATGTTTGGGAGGATGGATCTCATCGGAGAGCCCAACCTGAATATCAATGTCAAAACGACGCAGTTTATGAGCGAGATAGATGGCCGAGTATTCTGAGATTCGAGGCACCAGGAGATTACCCCTCATAAGTCGCTGCCTAATCTGTTCCTCAGGGTCACTAAGAAGTCCCAGCTCTTTCATGAGCGCCATAATGTCATTAACATCTTCGATGTAGCGAACGTTCTTCAAGAGAACACTGAAAGAGGGATTACCCTCGGCACCCATGCCTGAGAAGCTGCTGCTTTCTGCGAATTTTTTTAGATCGTCAAAATTTTCAGGGGCTTTATAGGGTTGCTCAGGAGCTTTAGTCACTACGGGTTCAGGTTTGTATTCTGCTTCGGGCTCAGAAGAAAAAAATGGATCTTCTTCTGGCTCCTCAAGTATGGTCTTCTCTTCCACGGGTTCAGATTCCGTAAAGGAGGGTTCTTCTTCAGTCGCAAAAGGATCTTCAGTAGTGGCTTCTTCAGTGGAGTTAAAATCTGTGGAACCAAAGTCAGTTGATCCAAAATCAGTGGATTCATCGCTAGTGAAAGTCGACTCCTCCGTACCAAAGTTGGTCTCCTCTGAGCCGAAAGTTGATTCTTCTTCAGTTGAGCCAAAATCAGCCGAACCAAAGTCAGTTGATCCAAAATCAGTTTCTTCTGTTGGTATTTCCGGAAGTTCAGATGCCTCAGAAGAGGGAGCCTCTTCATCAGTTTCATCCAATTCGTGGAGGTACTCCGACAAGTCTTCGATTCTGGTGAGATCTTTCTTATCGTTGCTCAGAAAAACTCCTTAGGCTCCGTGACAGGCCTTAAATTTTTTGCCCGAGCCACAAGGGCAGGGGTCATTTCTTCCAACTTTTACTGTCGCTCGGATAATTCTCTTTTCATCATCAACTTGTTTGGCCTGCTCTGCTTCCTGGTGCGCCTTGAGCTGGGCATTTAGCATTGCCTCTTGTTGGCTGTGAATTTCATCAATCTCTTCTTTTGAAAGAAGTTTAATGTGCGAAATTCTCTCAATCACCGCTCGTTTGATCGCGTCCTTCATATTCTCATAGAGAGTAAAGGCTTCGCGCTTGTACTCAACCAGAGGATCTTTCTGGCCGTACGAGCGAAGGTTAATCCCTTCTTTCAAATGATCCATCGCCAGGAGATGGTCTTTCCAGAATTGATCAAATGTAGCAAGTAGCACTTCACGGTAAGTGTATTTGACTTGTTCAATTTCAAAACCTTTGAACTTGTTCTCAATTGCTTCAACGCCTGCTTTTTTTAGGTACTCAAAAAGATCGCCCTGAGTTTGCTGAGAACATTCTTCAGCACTCAAAGTCCTGCCAACATTGAAGATCGCCTTCATATTGATGTTGATATCTTCCCAAGGGTAGTCACGAAGAGTGGCTTTCTTCTCAGGCTTGACTTGCTCAACAAAATTGAAAGCAACTTCTTCAACAAAGTCATTGATGAGTTCATTGTTACCTTCGTCGTTCAAAATATCACGGCGGATTTTATAGATTACTTTACGCTGCTCATTCATGACGTTATCAAAATCAAGCAAATGCTTACGAATGTCAAAGTTGTGGGTTTCAACTTTCTTCTGTGCCTTGGCAATAGCATTGGTAATCATTGAGTGCTCAATAGGCTCATCTTCTTTCATTCCGAGCTTAATCATGATGCCTTTGATTCTGTCAGAACCAAAAATTCTCATCAAATCATCTTCTAATGAAAGAAAGAACTTCGACTTACCTGGATCTCCCTGACGTCCTGATCGACCACGGAGTTGGTTATCAATACGACGAGACTCATGTCTCTCTGTACCGATAATGAAAAGACCACCGGCCTTTTTAGTTTCCTCAGTCAGTTTAATATCTGTTCCTCGACCTGCCATGTTTGTGGCAATCGTTACTCCGCCTTTTTGTCCCGCTAGAGCAATAATTTCAGCTTCACGTGCGTGGTTTTTGGCGTTTAGAACTTCGTGTTTGATTCCCTTTTGAGAAAGGAAGTTGGAAATGAGCTCAGATGACTCAATGGAAATAGTACCAACCAGTACAGGCTGGCCTTTGGCATGACAATCAAGAATAAGCTGGGAAACGGCTTCATACTTAGCTTTTCTTGAAGCATAAACAACATCCGCCTGGTCATCTCTGATCATGGGAACGTTGGTTGGTATCACCATAACTTCCAGATTATAAATTTTCATGAACTCTTCTGCTTCTGTATCAGCGGTACCAGTCATACCCGAAAGTTTTGAGTAGAGACGGAAGTAGTTTTGGAAAGTGATGGAGGCGAGTGTCTGGTTTTCAGATTTAACTTCAACGCCTTCTTTGGCCTCTACTGCCTGGTGAAGTCCGTCTGACCAACGTGATCCTTCTTTCATACGGCCAGTAAATTCATCTACGATGATTACCTTGCCATCACGAATAACATAATCAACTTCATTTTTAAAAAGGGTATGGGCACGAAGGGATTGGTTAACGTGGTGAAGGACTTCAATGTTTCTGATATCGTAGAGATTTCCGATTTTCATAATTTCTTGAATACGTAAAATACCAGCTTCCGTAAGAACAGAGGAGCGAGCCTTTTCATCAACTGTGTAATGCGTTTCTCTTTCTAATTGAGGGATCACCTTGTCTACCACGCCGTACATGCGTGTATCGCCTTCAGAAGGACCAGAAATAAGCAGGGGAGTACGCGCCTCATCGATAAGGATTGAATCGACTTCATCTACGATACAGTAGTGGTGTTCTCTTTGAACGTAGTCATTGAGATCAAATTTCATGTTGTCACGAAGGTAATCAAAGGCGAATTCGTTATTGGTACCGTAAGTGATATCGGCCTGGTAAGCGGCTTTGCGGTCTTCATCGTCCATATTGGAAACGATACAGCCAACAGTTAGTCCCATCCATTCATAGAGTTTACCCATCTCATGAGAGTCACGTTGAGCGAGGTAATCGTTCACTGTAACCAAGTGTGCGCCTCTACCGGATAACGCATTTAAGTAAAGTGAGAGAGTCGCAGTAAGAGTTTTACCTTCACCGGTCTTCATTTCAGCAATTTTACCATCATGAAGAACTAGACCACCAAGTATTTGAACGTCAAAGTGTCTCATGTTAAGCACACGGCGACTTGCTTCTCGGATAGCTGCAAAGGCATCCGGAAGAATATCACTTACAGTGGCGTTACCATTTTTGAGTTTGTCTTTGAAAATGAGAGTTTGAGATTGGAGTTCCTGGTCATTCATCGCCTTATATTTTGCTTCCAAAGCATTGACCTGATCCAGAACAGGCTTAAGAGCACGCATATCGCGGTCTTGTTTTGTTCCAAATAATTTGCGCATCATCGAATGTAACATAATGAGAACCTTTTCTTAGTCTAAAATAAAATATAGGGGATCAACAGCAATACCGTTGACGCGAACTTCATAGTGAAGGTGAGGACCTGTTGAGTGACCAGTGC
>JAIFLR010000051.1 GCA_020048985.1 Halobacteriovorax sp.
GTGTATCCATCAAGATTTAGATGCCCCAGCATCACCTGTGAATCAACCAAGTTCTTAGAACAACCTAGTGAAGTAAAGTAGAGAGACTTCTCTATAAATTTTTTGGGCTCAAGGTTCATACGAAACACCTGCTAATTAATGATCAAATTGAATAGCCGTTTTTAGAGGATTGAGAGGGGAAAGTCTAGGAAACCATCCCTGACCAGAGTCAAAACCTTGTAAAAATGACACGTAACGCCTCGGGTTATTTATATTCCAATGACCTACAAGCCAGTTCTTTTTTACTCTCCTCTCTAGCCGGAATGAAATTTCCGGATAAACTCAGTTGAAATTCAATAGGCAATAAAGTTCCGGGTCATACAATTTCAAGATTGTAATATACTCAAGAATAGAAATTATGGGTTACATCAGAAACGGTTTCGCAAAAACAGTGAAGTTAGCACCGAAGATAAGAAAATTTGTCTTCTGGTCGACCTGTGCCTTTTTTATCTCAAGTATCATGGTGGTGGTGGCGCTAAAGTGGCTGCCAGTCTACTTCACTCCCCTCGTCTTTTTGAGAACCGGTGAATACGCAATGGACGGCAAATGGGTCGCCGTTCATAAAAACTGGGTAAGCCTGGATGATATTTCTCCCCACCTGAGAAAAGCCGTTATCGCTTCCGAAGATCCTAAATTTCTCACGCATTCAGGTTTTGATTTTGAGGCGATCGCCAAAGCTATTGATGCCAATAAAAGACGTAAAGTGAAGATGGGGGCCTCTACCATTTCTCAGCAAACGGCCAAGAACGTGTTTCTGTATCCCTCTCGGACATTTATCCGAAAAGGATTTGAAGCTTATTTCACTCTGCTCATTGAAAACATTTGGGACAAAAGAAGAATTTTAGAAGTGTACTTAAACGTGATTGAATTAGGCCCTGGTATTTATGGTGCTGAAGCAGCCTCACAGTATTACTTTAAAAAACCAGCTCGCAACCTCGCTCTGGGAGAAGCCCAATTGTTTGCCGCTATCCTTCCCAATCCGCGCCGCTGGAATCCAAAACGTCCAACCAACTTCGTCTTAAGACGACGCAACTTCATCAAACGCAACCTAGCTCTTTTGGGTAATTCTTATTTCAAACCGACGATGTAATTAATCTTTAAGATAGAAGCAGCCAACTGACTGTTTGTTTCTCATTGAAGCATTTAGCACCATGAAGGCAACTTCAACGCCATTCCTAAGACCGATAAGTTCATCATGAGGCTGAGCATGCTTGTAGAATTTTGAAATCTCATCTTGCAGTTCGATAAACATCGCTCGAGCTCGGGCAAGTCTGTTTTTTGAACGAGATAATCCGACATAGTTCCACATCGTTTGCTTCAAAGTCATCTGATCCTGAGCAATGAGAGCAAGATCAACTTCTTCATGGGCCTGTTGCCAGTCTTTAATTTTATTCAATTCGTAATCACTCATGCTCGACATATTTGCAATAATATCTTCGGCCGCAATATATCCCCAGGTTAATCCCTCTAGAAGTGAAGTCGAGGCCAAGCGATTAGCACCATGAAGACCAGTACATGCCACCTCACCCACGGCATAGAGTCGTTTAAGGTTAGTGCGCCCCTTGAGATCAGTCTTCACTCCCCCGCAGGTATAGTGAGCGGCGGGAACAACAGGAATAGGCTCTTTAGCGATATCCACTTTATTTTCCAAACAGTAAGCGTGGATAGTAGGAAACCTATTTTTTAAATAATCTTCATCTTTATGGGTGATATCGAGATAAACGCAGTCTTCTTTCTCAGCGATCATTTCTTCAAGAATTGCTCGTGAAACAACGTCACGGGGAGCAAGCTCCGCATCTTCATGATATTTCTTCATGAACGCTTCGCCTCTGGCATTGATCAATCGCCCACCTTCACCCCGAACAGCTTCAGAAATCAGGAAACGTCGGTGAGAAGAGCGGTTATAAAAAGTAGTTGGATGGAACTGGATGAATTCCATATTGGTCACAGCGGCTCCTGCTCTATGGGCCATGGCATGGCCATCTCCACGAGCTCCTTCCGCGTTTGAATGGTGAAGATACAAAGCCCCAATTCCGCCAGTGGCAAGGATCGTTACTTTCGAGAGGACCTTCCTCACTTCTTTCTTTTTCTGATCAAGAATATAAGCACCCACAACTTGGTTCTCTTCATAGCGTTGAGTGATTTCCATTCCATGGTGATTGGGAGTAATGAGATCAATCGCAGTATGACTTGTTAAGAATTCAACGTTAGGAAAACGCTTATCATCATTTAGATAGTTCAAAAGAGAAATTTCAATTGATTTACCTGTCATGTCCCCGTTGTAAATGATTCGCTCTCGAGAATGTGCGGCTTCTTTAGTGAAAAGCAACTCTCCTTCAGCATCCTTAGCAAAGTCCGTGTGGCTTTTATGGATCAAAACTTCATCAATGATTTCAGCCGAGCGGCTGGAGAGGATTTTTGCTGCCTCAACGTTGGAAGTGTAGGCCGAAGCCTTTATAATATCCTTCATCAGATCTTCTTGATCGTTGAGATCCTTAGGACTATAGATGATTCCACCCTGGGCCCAATAGGTATTAGTTATTTCTGGTTTCTGCTCTCGGGTTACGATGGTGACTTTGAATTTTTTCTCGGCCAGTTTAATAGCTGCAGATAGACCTGAGATCCCGGAACCTATAATCAGAACATCTGTATTGAAATCTTTCATTGTGGCTTAAACTTTAAGGAGATATCGACTCTTGGGGCCGAATAAATCAGAGACCCAAGACTAATAGCATCTACTCCTTCAATTAAATAACTTTCTAAATTCGCCAAATTAACTCCGCCCGAAACTTCAAAAGTCACATTAGCTTTTTTAAGTTTCACGGCTTCTTTGATAAGCTCCGGCGTAAAGTTATCAAGCATTAGATGCTGAAGACCCAAATCGAGAGCTTCTCTCAGTTCACTTATGTCATGAATCTCGGCAATGATTGAGTTATAAAAAGCACCTTGATTCTTAAAAAATTCAAAAGCACCAGTAAGCCCGCCAAGACATGCCTTGTGGTTATCTTTAATCATCCAGGTATCAGTTTGACCAAGTCGGTGATTAAACCCACCGCCGACTCTAACTGAGTATTTTTCAAGCCCTCGAAGACCAGGCGTAGTCTTGCGTGTATCAAGAAGTTTTATTTTTTTCTTATTCGCAAGTGTGACGTGTTTTTTTGTCCAGGTCGCAATGGAACTCGCGTGCTGAAGAAGGTTCAGCGCCAGTCTCTCACCAGTTACGGCGATATTAAACGGAATGACTTCTGGAAACTCTATCACTTCACCGGCCTGAAACTCTTTGCCGTCCCAGTTGCGGAGAAATTCAAAATGCGAAGGGTCGGCACCTAAGGCCGCAAAGGTTGCCACAAAGTAATCGGCTCCGGCCAAAACCAGAGGAGACTTAATTTTTAAATAGAGTTTAACGTCCGAACCATTTAAAGTTCTGGTGTAATGAAAATTGCGAACCAGATCGTCTTCGTCCAACCAGGTTTTAATTTGAGGATAGAGGCTTGTAAGAGTAAAATCGCTCATTCATGGGTAGTACCGCTTTCCGGCTGATGAGGCAAGGAATTCGCGTCTTGCACCGCGACTCATGATCTGCAATTACAGTCAGTTACTCGTTTTAACTCTGGCCTTTGAATTGCTCAACCTGGACCTATGAAAAGAAACTGGATCCTAAGTGTCGTGGCCATTACCTTTCTCCTCCTGAGTCTATTAAAGTTTGAGGAGCTTAAACAGTTTCAACCTTATTTCAAGGCCCAACCGACCTACAAATTAAAGCGCTTCGAGGAGGCCAAAAAAATCGCCTCGCCAAAAGATCTAGAGTTATTAGAGCTATGGGAATCTATGCTTACCGGCAGGTCAGCTCCGGTTTCTAAATGGATCAAGGAGCAATATAAAAGCTTGGGCCTGAACCATCTTTTCACGCCTTCAGGTTTTCACCTCTCCGCCGTTATGATGCCCTTTATGAAACTCATTAAAATAAAATCTGTCCAATTTTGGATTTTATTTTTAGTCGGTATGGGAATTTTTTCTCTTGTTGGGCAAGGGGCCCTTAAGCGCATGGTCCTGGTTAAGCTGAATCAACATTGGTTAGGACAAAAAATGGGATTTGTCGTGGCGCTGATCCTCGACATCCTTTGTGGATCATTCGCAGACTCTCCTTTGAGTTTTTGTTATAGCTTTCTTTTTTTAGGCATCATTTATTCAGGTCGAAATTTTCTCGTCCTGTGGTTTTTCTTTGCGCAAAGTTTGATTGCCTATTTCAGTGGTGACAATATTTCTCCGATGATTGTTTTCCTCTCCCCCGTTCTTAATCTGGCGTTTGGTCTTGCGATGCCACTACTCCTTATGCTCGCCATTCCCCTCTGTGAGTGGCAGGTCGAGGTTGGCCTTAAAATTCTCTATGGGCTCCAAAAATTGGTTGAGATGTCTGCTTCAGTCACACAGCATGTTCCGACACTTGAAATAAACATCATGGGACTTGTTTGTTTTGGACTATTCTTTTTTCGAGAGAGAATGGCATTGGCGCTGGCCCTGCTCGTACTTCCCTTTGGTCTGAACATGGATAAAAATAAAGCCCCAGGATTTAGCCGCTATGATTTTGTACCTCAAGGGCATGTGGTTAAGATTATTTATCACAAGAGTGGTGAGACGGTTTATTTTAATGATGGAAAGTGCAGGAGGGATTTGTTGAGAGGAGTCTGGTGGGAAAGGTGCTCCCCCCGAAGGAGGAGCAAGAGAAATAAATTCAAGAAACTTTCATCTCTTTCATAATTGCTGTGAAAGTTTTTTCTTCACGGATAGCATACATAAGATTGCGCTTAATGCTGTCGTTTGATTTGTAGAACTTAGCAATCTCGTCTTTTTTCATACCTGATTGAGTTACCATTTCATCGATTTTTGCATCAAGATCAGCTTCCGTTGATTCGATATTGTATTTTTTGGCCAATTTATCGAGGATTAATCCTGAACGAACCTGGAAAGCTGCCTTGTTAGTGACATCATCGTTCCAACGCTCAAAGTACAGTCCGATCATCTGATCGTTGAAACCTTGCTGCTTAAGCGTCTTAGAAAGGTCCTGTTTAACACCAACTTTCTGATCTTCGATTAGAGCAACAGGTACTTCGAATTTATTTTCTTCGATTAATTTCTCAAGGATAGCTTGCTGAAGTTTAGATTGAACTTCGCGCTTTTTCTGACCTTGCATTCTTTCTTTGTTTTTAGCATTGAAATCAGCAACTGATTCAAAACCGAACTCTTTAGCTAGTTCGTCAGTAAATTCAGGAAAATTCTTCGTTTTAATTTCTAGAAGTTCAACGTGGAATATAACCGGAGCATTTTTAAGCTCTTCTTCATGATAATCAGCTGGGAAAGTAACTTTTACGTCTCTCTTCTCGCCTTTTTTAAGACCGATCATCCCGTCTTCAAATCCTGGAATAAATTGACCTGAGCCAATCTCAAGCATGTAATCCTGAGCTTTCATATTTTCTGGCTTAGTCCCGTCAGCTTTTTCACCTTCAAAGTTGAAAACAGCAAAGTCACCTTTCGCTAGTTTGTGAGCAGCATCTTTAACTTCAGTCACTTCAGCTTTTGGAGCGAGGTAATTTTTCTTCAATGTTTCGAAATCTTCTTCAGTTACTGCTTCAGATTCTTTCTTGAAAGTGTATTTAGAATAATCCTTCAATTCGAAATCAGGAATTACTTCTACAGTGGCTTCAAAAGCTACTGTTTGGCCTGACTCGTACTTAGTATTGCCGAACTGAGGGTAACCTACAGCACGAATGTTTTCTTTTTTAACAGCTTCAAAATATTCATTAGAAATGAAACGGTGAAGAGCATCGTTTTCGATTTGTGGTCCAAACATTTTCTGAACCATCTCAAGAGGTGCTTTGCCCTTGCGAAATCCTTTAAGGTTTGAGTCAGCTTGTTTGGCCAATACTGCTGCTTTAATTTCTTTAGAAAGATCTACTTTCTCGAAATTGAAGACAAGTTTCTTAGTGCAGTCGTTAACATTTTGAATGGTGTAAGACATAGATTCTCTCTTTGGTAATTGAAAAATTTAGAGTGGTTTTTTGTAACATAATACGGAAAAAAGTCAATTTATTGAGAGAGAAATCAGTAATTGACGCGAACCATATACAGGCCCTGAGGTGGTGCAGTGGCTCCCATCCTTTGAGTTGGCCCTGAAGTGAGGGAAGCTTTGAATTCTTCGAGAGAAATTTTGCCACGCCCCACGTTCCAAACGGCTCCCATTAAGAGTCTTACCATTTGTTTAAGAAAGCCGTTTCCAACAATCCTAAAGATATGATGAGCTGGCAGCATGTCCCAATTACCCTGCGGCACTTCGATGATCTCACATTCAAAAATTTCGCGGACAGTGCTGGAAACATCTGTGCCCTGACAAAAATAATTAGTGAAGTCATGCTCTCCAATGATGACTTTACAGGCCTGGCGCATTTTCTCCACATCTACTTCAAATGGAAAATTTCCAATCAGGTCGTTTTGAAGTGCTGTAGGTTGTCGCGTGGAAGTGAAACGATATTGGTACTCTTTAGAAATTGCATGCACAGTAGGCATAAATTCATGATCAGAATTTTTAGCATCAATAACCCGAATGTCTTCCGGTAAATGACCATTGAGTGCTTTAAGTAATTTTTCTGGATCAATGACGAGCTCAATGCCTACTTTCACAACCTGTCCAAGCGCATGAACGCCTGCGTCCGATCGCCCCGAGCCAATACTATGAGCTTTCGCTTTTGAGATCTCAGTCAAGGCCTTGTTAAGTTCACCCTGAACAGTGATACCGGAAGTCTCTGGCTGAATTTGCCAGCCAAGATAGCGAGTACCCTTATATTGAATAATAATTCTGTAGTAGTGGATCACTTTTCGTCAGTGTCGGGTTCTTCCTGCCACTCAAATATACCCTCAAACTTTTTTCGATGAGTCAGGAAGTAAATGAGGGAGGCCACCACATAAAGAGTAATAATAACTGGAATCATAATTTCTTCGTAAATAAACAACGAAGCGAGAACCAGGAAAATGACCATAAGAACTTGTCTTTTATTCTTTCTCGCCCACTCTGATTTCTTAAAGCTAGGAAAAGGGATATTTGAAATCATAAGGACGGCGTAAAAAAGTAGGTAACCAACTGTTAAAGGTTTATAATCAGCGATTTCCGGCAGACCAAGTGACAGAAGAATCATAGCGACGACAGCCGTTGCTCCACCGGGAATTGGTAAACCTTGAAAATAATCAGATTTGTTTTTATCAATGTTAGCGTTGAAACGGGCCAATCTTAAAGCTCCGCAGAGCATGAAAAAGAAAGCGGCTACCATTCCAGGTCTTCCAGCTTCACTTAAAAAACGGAAGTAATAAACAATCGCCGGAGTAACACCAAAAGAAACAAGATCACTCATAGAGTCGAATTGTTCACCGAATGCAGATTGGGTATTAGTCATGCGCGCCACACGGCCATCGACCATGTCAAACACTGCTCCCAGAACGATGAACATGCACGCCTTATAAAACTCGCCGTGAAAACCATTTAAAATAGCAGCAAAACCACATGCCATATTCAAAGCAGTAAAAGTATTAGGTAAGAAGAAGGCCCATCGACGATTCTCAATCAACATGAATTAAATCCTTATTTAATATCTTTCAGCGCAGCGATCACTGTTTGACCGGGTACCACGCGCTCTTTTTCAAATACTAATATATCGCTATTTTGCGGAAGATAAATTATTAAAGTTCCCCCATAAGGGTAAAATCCAAAACAAGCTGCCCCTCTGCCACGGTCTCCAGATTTCAGCCATATGGAAGGCCTGATGCCATAGATACAATCAATGAAGCGCATTAATGATTTGGCCTGATTCTTTGAAGTCAGAATAAAATCCGTATGGGCGAGCTCTGCGACTGGGTAATAAAAAGCCTGAGATTCAGAATTTCTCGGGATCTTCTTGCCCCGGTTGGCCTTTAAATAACTTACCTCGCCCGCAGTTGGAAGGTAGAGTCCCTTCTCGTCCCAAGGACCGATGGAAATTCGAACTTCATGGGTTACCCCAGCTTCATCCCATGTCGAGGTGTCTCTTCTAATGGATTCAACAACCCCATGAACAGGCGAGAGAAAAATCTCGCCATTGTTTTTTAATGTATCTCTATAGGGGATGGATGCACGTCTGAGAACAAAAAAAATGGTAAGTAAAATAACACTGACTAAGATCTTGTAACCCAAAGTCCAGTTCCATAGGCCATAACCCCAGAGAATCAAAAAAAGGTAAACCAGCTCAGTGGGTAAAAACGTAAAGCGTTTCATATGCTCACTTTAAACTCATCCTCAGGGGCCCTAAAATAAAATGAATCCACTTTCGCTTGAGAATTTATTATTGAGCCGAAAATCTTTTCTGAGTTAACTTTGAGTAGCTCGTGGGTAGTTAAGGTCTTTTCGAGGAGGTTACGAGAAAAATCATCAATGGCTGAATCAGAGTGAATATAAAAATTAGACTTATCAACAGTTTTTAGAAATTGTTCAAGTTCTTTGGCAGCAATCAGTTCATTGCGAACAACATTTCCATCCCAAAAATGGAAAAAGTATTCTCCCCGATAAGCCTTAGTCATCCACACACCGGACGCAACCCCTGAAAGAGCTGGGATACTATAACTCAGAAATGAATAGTGCCTGATGCCAGAAAAGATCAAGACGTCAGCAAACCCTTCCGAAAGCCTTAAGCCCGTATAAAAACCGGGGCCCGCGACTGAAATGATGGTGGTTAAATCTTTCACTTTCAAATCAGCGGACTTTAATATGTTATGGGTCTCTTTTTGAATAATGGAAGAAGCTTTCTGACCGGAAAACTTCTCAAAATTAATCCAACCGAGATTAGGATCGAGAAGTCCCAGCGTGATATCGTAAGTAGAATCAATAAATAATAAAGCCAATTTTAAAACAATCTTGTTATGTCGTTAAAAAGTGCAATAAAGATTAGAAAGAACAATAAAGAGACCCCAACTCGTTGCGCGATCTCAATTTTACGTCTCGATAGTGGTCCACCATTTATTGTTTCAAATAAAAGAAACATGATATGGCCGCCATCAAGAACAGGAATCGGGAAAAGGTTAATCACACCGAGATTGATAGAAATGATCGCCATCAGTCTAAAGAACATGGATAAGCTGATGTTAAACGAATCAGAAGCCACTTTGCCGATCGCCAATGGTCCACCAATGTTGTTCAAGGAAACTTCACGCGTGATCAGCTTTTTGTAGCCATTAAATGTCTTAATGACTCCATCCCATGTGCGGGTAAAGGCACCCGTTAATGCCGCACCAAAACTATCTGCTTTGGAGATAATCAACTTCGGCGGGATATATTCAACACCGCTTTCAATACCTATTATTTTTGTTTTCTTTTTATCGATTTCTTTTACTTCAGGGATAATTTGTTTTGCCACTTCCTTGCCATCTGAAATAATCGTGATGTTAACTGCTTTACCATCTTCAAATTTTTGAAGTGTTACTCTTAACTCTTCAAAGCTTCTCAAAGAAACACCTTCAAGCTTCAAAAGGACATCATCCTTCTTGATCCCGGCCTTATCAGCGGGCGAAGACATGACGACATTTTTAACAGTTAGATCCAAAGGATAAAAACCGAGACCAATTAGAATATCCAAAAAATTTCTGGTTGGATCTGCAGAGATTAGGGACTCACTTGCAGAGTCGATAACAATTTTGTCATCAACCTGCTTATAGTTATAAAGATAAGCTGTGCCAGAAAAAACGGAAGAAATCTCTTCAAAGGAAGGAGTGAAATCAGTTGGTTTTTGGCTTAATGAAATATAAAAACGCTCACCCTTGGCATTAGTGACAATTGGTTGCTTAACAACAGAGACCAGGCCAACAAATGCTTCGATGAATGGCTCTAGCCCCATATCAACAGGCATTTCAACTTTTTGATCGGCCCGTTTTACGGTAATTTTTTCTATTTTTGAACCCTTAATATTGAAATCATCAAAGCTCAAAATTTTCTCATCATTGATTCCAATCAGAATGTCCCCAGTACGTAGACCTTTCTGATAGAGCACTGATTTTTCTGTGACAAGTCCAACTTTGGTCTCAGGAACTTTTTCTCCACCTGCAAGAAGACCAACATAAAGAAAATACGCGAGGATCAAGTTTGCGAGAGGCCCGCCAAAGACAATCCAAAACCTAGCAATCTTGCTCTTGTGGTTGAAGGCTACTTTTTTTTCTTCATCTGTAAGGGGTGTTTCAGCAAATGGGTCATCCCCAAACATTTTAACATAACCACCAAGAGGGATGATGGAAATGGCGTATTGAGTGCCATTGCGGACATGCTTGAAAATCTTTGGACCAAAACCAATAGAGAAGACTTCAACCCTTACTCCGAATAAACGAGCAAAAAAGAAGTGACCCAACTCATGGAAGAAAATAAGCGGCCCTAAAAATATGATAAAAATTAAAATGCCTTGAAGCATAGGGAGTCCTTGTTAAAAATTAGCCATCAAAAAGAAGGCATAAAAAGGCGCAACGAAGAGCAAGCTATCTACTCTGTCGTATACGCCACCGTGACCAGGGATTAATGATGAGCTGTCTTTAATCTCAAACTGACGCTTGAGTTTAGACTGAACCAAATCCCCTATTTGGGAACTGCACGCAATTAAAGTGAAGAAAAAAATCATGGCAGGTGTCACG
>JAIFLR010000022.1 GCA_020048985.1 Halobacteriovorax sp.
TGTCGACGTTCATATAAAAATCTTGTTCTACTCCAAATGGTGATGGATTATCGTTAACATCGCCGTAAGTGAAATTACGACCAGAAATTTTGTCGATGCAATCCATAAGCTCTCTTAGTGTCCAAGCATTTGGCGCGCTAATGTTAAATACTCCCTTTGGCTTTTTATTACATAACCATTCCAAGGCCCGGGCCGCATCTTGCGCTTGTAGATATGAAAATTTAGCATCAGGGTTTGGGAAGAAGAGCTTTTTGTTTTCTTTTGAAGCTTTAACATGAGTGAGTAAACGCTGAGTGGGATCATCCGGCCCAACGATCAATGGAATTCTCATAATACTTACTCCGAATGGAGCTTGAGCTAAGGCATACTCAGCAGACCGTTTCCCTTGTTGGTAGGTTTCGCCTGGATGAGTCGTAATGGCTTTAAAATCACTCTCACGTAAAGCTCCTGGTTTTGGGTCATATACAGATAAAGTAGAAGTCATAATGAAATGATCAATACGATCGCGCATGACCGAGATCATGTCGTTGGCCTCTTGGGCGTTCATGAGTATGTTATCAACTACGAGGTCATAATCCGTCGTCATTACATCTTTTAATTGCTGTGCGCTTGTACGATCGGCAATTAGTCTTGAAACTTTGTCACCGAAATCATCTACTTTCTGACCTCGGGTTAGCAATGCCATTGAGTGACCTTGATCCAGCATAAGCTGAACAAATCGTTTACCAAAAAAACGTGTGCCACCGATCATAAGAATTTTCATGAATTTAAGATAACTTAGTGTTAGTTCGAAATAAACTTCGGAAATAAAAAAAGCCCAGTGGGTTAAACTGGGCTTTAGTATAATTCACTCATTGCTGAGATCATCACTGAATTTAAAGATGGGGTCACCAATCGACTCTATCCCCAACTTTTTTCCGCCGACGAATATCTTAATGATTTCATGCCTTTCAGAAGATCCACTCTATAATAATAAGTCTTTCCTCCATCAAAAGTATGTCGTTGAAGGCTTATCTTGCGAGGAAATTGCAGCGCAGATTTTTTCCGCCAGAACGACTGTTTTGAAGTATCTCAAGATCCATGGAATCTCCGTCAGGGAGACTGGAACCAACCAAAAAAGGGTAAGGGGATTAGCCTATGGGCAAAAGATCAAGGAAAGAGGTCGTGCAGAGCATAAGCGTGAACAGGATGCCATTCTTAAAATGCGTGAGTTGCGGAGCAAGGGATTTAGTTATTGGAAGATTGCAGACGTTCTGAACACAATGAAAGTGCCTACGAAGACTCGCAAAGGTAGGTGGTATGCGAAAACAGTGCAGGCCATATTGTTAAAAAATGAATGACCATTTTTTAAATAAGAATTATAAGGGCTATTTGTTGGGATCGTGATTTATCAGGTGAGATGTAAATGATATTTGGGCCAGAAACACCCTAAGAATTTAGGGAATGTTTCTGGTGGGGGAAACTCGTCGCTGGGTTTATTTTAACCCCCACCAGTTTTTTTATTGTAGCAAATGCATAAAAAAACACAAGTTGCTTCATACTTACCTCATCTGTCTGTTTCACTCAAACTCCAGAATCTATTTAATATCAATAATTTCAATATGCTAGTTTCATTTTCATCGGATAACAACGTATTTTCTGACCGCTAATTTCAACGGTCATTTGAGGGCCGGAGTCTTCAAATCCCATTTTTAGATAAAAGTCATGAGCTGTGAGAGTTGCCTCAAGTGTAATCTCTTTCACATTTTTTCCTTTGGCTTCCGACAACATCAACTCAATGATTGATCGACCAAGATTTTTGCCTAAGACTTTTGGCGTAAGATAGAGCCCGAAAATATGTCCAACCTGAGCCCCATCTTTTTCAAAAGCCTTAAAATGCCCATAACCTTCAATATAACCATGGTCTTCTACCACCCAGACTAAGTCGTCCTTTATCGAACTTTTCCTCTGATCTTCTTTGTAAGGACGATGACCCCAAGCTTTGATTTCTTCTGGGGTGTGATCTTTTGAACATACATCCTGAATAGATTTCATATGGGCATTATGAAGGGCTTCAGCGTCTTGCTGCGAAGCCCTTCTTATAAGTAATCCCATATCACCAAGATACCTTGGTTTATGTTCAAGTTCTGTAACTTCATTATTATTTATGGATACTGTGTAAGCTCGTTTATCAGGATGAGATGAAATGAACTCTGATATTTGTTCATTTATAAAGTGAGCAGCGACTCCATCTTCTGTGGCGATGCCGGGAAGGATTTCATTGTTGATCATTAATCTATGATAAGAAGGACGGCGTTCAAACTCACCATCGTAATGTGGGCAGTTACTACCTTTGAGAATGCCGAGGCATTTGAGACTGGAAAGGCGGCCAGGTATAGGGTCAGTCACTCCCTGTTCGAACCAACATATTGATCCTGCACTTATGCCGGCAAGGATAGTTCCTTTATCATATGCTTTACGAATGATTTTATCTAGCCCCCATTCTTTCCAGAGAGTGATCAGATTTCGAGTATTACCTCCACCAACATATAAAACATCTTGATCAAGAATAAAATTCTCGATGTCTGCAGTATGTCCGCTAAAGAGGCTGAGGTGTGAAGGAATACAAGCATGCTTACTAAAGTTTTTATAGAAGCGGTCAATGTAACCTTGCGAGTCGCCACTGGCGGTCGGAATAAAGCAAACCTTGGGCCTGTCCTTTCCTGTGACCTGCAAGATGTATAAATCAAGAAGTGGATTATGAGGTTCCATGGAAAAACCACCACCACCCATGGCAATTATATGTCTCATTTGAAGAATATCCACATAGGTCTTCTTAATGGATCCTGGTTATCATATTCGAAACTAATACCGACTTCTGGAATTTCGACTTTATGGATTTCTTCTGCATAGTCTAGATTATTACGGGCCGGGAGTTCAGTTTCTTTCCAGGAGAAAGATTGGAATCTTTTCTTGAGAAAAGTATAAGCATCGTAATCAACCCAGAATGACATTGACGTACCTACGATCTTTCCGTTTAGTTCGTTTACCGAAGTAGAAAAATCTTTATATTTGTATTCCGTGAGCTTTTTGTCTTCTTCAGGTATTTTTTCTACAGGGGATCCAAATGTTTTTAACAATGCTTCCTTCGTGCCAATCTTTTGAACTTTAATAATTTTATCGAATATGTCTTCATTTTGATCATTTCTCTTATCATGTGAGCAAGAAGATGAGCACAGGAGTAGAATTAGAAAAAGCGATTTCATTTATGGCCTCTCATCTTAAGAATTGCTTCAATTACAATAAAGCTTTTTGGGTTAAGACGTTTAAGTTCATTAGGTTTGTAATGGTACATTTCAACATGATTAGCATAATCCTCAACAACTGATTCATCGGAATCAGGCATGACAAGAACTTTCGGGGGCAGTTTAATACCTTTGGATCGATTGATGGTCCATCCTGAGGCTATGTAAAAGTCTTCAAGTTCTTTTTTAGTTAAGTCTAAAACGGTTAGATGGGCTACTTCATGTGCAAGAATTTGTGTCTTATTAGGTGATTGAAAAAATCTATCAAAAAGAATCAGAGTTTTTGTAAGAGCTATGCTTGAAGCCGGATTTTCAGTACTGTCGGTATCAGCTCTAAGAGTCTCAGCAATGGTATATTTTTTTAACCATTCCGGGATCTTGTCAAGGTGGTTCTGGATTATATTCCTTTCCCCAGGTGACCATTTTTTAATATTCGTTTTAATGTCTTTAAATTTCTGGTTTGTAGAATCTTTAAAGTAATTAGTTCTACTAAGTTCTCTGCAATGTGATTTTCTAGTATGAGACGAAACCAGTGTTCCATCGGTTTTATGATAAGATTCAATATTTTGTTCACGAATATAAATCTGATGAGGGCCGCAAGGCTCAGCAAAAACAAGTGATGAAAATAGAATGAGGAAAATGAACGCCATCAAGAAATTCTAACAGCATCAGAGTGTGGGTCAACTTTAGAAATAAAAAAAGCCCAGTGGGTTAAACTGGGCTTTTAGTATCTTTCACTTCTTTCGAAGATCAAAATTGGGGATAGGGAAAAGATGGGGTCACCATTCTACCCTATCCCCAACTATTTTCCGCCGGCCAATATCTTAATGATTTCATGCCTTTCAGAAGATCCACTCTATAAGAATAAGTTTTTCCTCCAGCAAAAATACGTCGAAGAAAGGCTCAGTTGTGAGGAAATTGCAGCACAGATTTTTTCCGCCAGAACCACAGTTTTAAAGTATCTCAAGCTTCATAACATCCCCATAAGAGAGGTTGGAAGTAATACCAAAAGGGTCAGGGGATTAGGCTATGGCAAGAAAATTAAGGCTCGAAACCTTGCTGAGCATCAAAGGGAAGTGGATGCTATCTTAAAAATGAAGGAGCTTAGGGAGAAGGGGTATAGTTACTGGAAGATCGCTGATGTCCTGAGCACGATGAAGGTGCCAACAAAGACTCGAAAGGGCAGGTGGCATGCGAGAACGGTGCAAGCCATTTTGTTAAAAAATGGATGACACTTTTTCAAATAAGAATTCAAAAGCGACTAGGAGTCATCGTGATTTATTAAGTTAGATGTTAATGATATTTGGGCCAGAAAACACCCTAAGAATTTAGGAAAGGTTTCTGCTGGGGGAAACTCGTCGCTGGGTTTATTTAAGCCCTCACCAGATTTTTATTTCTAGCAAAGTTAAACGTTTTCACAACCAATGATTTCTTCGCATTAAATCTAATGAGAAGGCTAGTTCAACTTACTGATATTTAGTGCTTTTTCTTAATTGTAAATTCTATTTATATCATTCAAGAATTTACATCTTTCCAATCCTGTTTCTCATTGATTTTTTAGTCCAGACACACGTCAAATAATCTTTGCATTAGGGTCAAAAAAAACTAGGATTAATGGAAATTAATTTTTGTTTTCAGGACCACCATGAAATTTAAAATTCTCCTTTCGATGCTCGTCATGTTTTCAAGTTTAAATTCTTTTGCCGTATGGAATGGACTAGGACTGAGTGACCTAGGTTCAGGTCGTGGATCATCGGGCAAGGGATTCTATTTCTCTCTCTCTGCTAAAGGCATGCTCGGTACAACCGCAAGTGCAGACAATGAAACCGTCGAATCTCGCAGCTCTTACGTTTATGGCGGAGAAACTGTAATTGGTATGACATTCTCATCTTTTTTAGTTGGAGTTGCTGGCGAATACAATCTCTGGAAACAAAAAACAAACCCTCCAGAAGTCAGTAACACAAATGCTTCTGGGACTCAAATCAACGTTGCACCTGTGCTTGGTATGGCATTAGGCGGGTTCCTTTTGACATTTAAGCCTTATCTCCATTCTACCTTTGCTTTCAGCAAAGAAGATGCCAATGGGAATGCATTATCCTACAAATCCCCCAGCTTTCCTTCATATGGGATTCAACTCAGTTACCGTCTTGGAAAAAATACTTTCATTGGTGTTGAGTACTCTAAAGTCGAATATAAAACAGCTATTAGTGACGGAGACGAGACAACTTTGTCAGATGATGCAAAAACGACATTGAGTGGAATGGGATTAGTTTATGGCTTTAAATTTTAAGGTGAATCAAATGAAACAAAATATTCTTTTTGTCTTTTTGCTTTTTATCGCTATTTCATGTGGGGAAAACGGAGGCGTGGCACCGCTTCTGACTTCCTCATGTTCAATTCCGTCCAATGGAGAAGTTCAGACGACTCTCGGCTTTACTGGGCTCAATTTGCCCTATGGAGTTGCCGTTGACAGTTCGGGATCGGTTTATGTTGTAGATTATTCCAATAATCGAGTAAAAAAACTTACTAGCAATTATGTTGTAGATTATTCCAATAATCGAGTAAAAAAACTTACTAGCAATGGAGTAGAGAGCGTTCTTGGCTTTACTGGGCTCAACGGAGCTTCGGAGGTTGCCGTTGATAGTTCTGGATCGGTTTATGTTACAGATTATAACAATAATCGAGTAAAAAAACTTACTAGCAATGGAGTAGAGAGTGTTCTTGGCTTTACTGGGCTTTCCGGACCTATTGGAGTAGCAGTTGATAGTTCTGGATCGGTTTATGTTTCAGAATTTAACAATGATCGAGTAAAAAAACTTACTAGCAATGGAGTAGAGAGCGTTCTTGGCTTTACTGGGCTTTCCGTAAAAAAACTTACTAGCAATGGAGTAGAGAGCGTTCTTGGCTTTACTGGACTTTCTCTTAGTCGAGGCGTTGCTGTTGACTGTATAGGTAATGTTTATGTTTCATCTACTGGTAACAATCTAGTTGAAAAACTCTGATTACTCAAAAACAAGTTCCATCTTGAAGTAACTTATACATACTTAGTAATTGTCTAAAATAAAAAAAGCCCAGTGGGTTAAACTGGGCTTTAGTATCTTTCACTTCTTTCGAAGATCGAAACTGAATTTAAAATGGGGTGGATGACGGGACTCGAACCCGCGACAACCAGAATCACAATCTAGCGCTCTACCAACTGAACTACATCCACCACAAAGAAAAACCAATTTATAGGACACACCATACCAAAGTCAAGTCTGACGCAGCGCCCTTTTTACTGTTTATTTCTAAGTAATTGCACTTTTTTTGAATGACACTGATAATTAAAGTCATGAAATACATTCTACTTGGCCTTCTCTGCTTAAGCTTTAACTCCCACGCCTCGGTAGTGGGAATCTCCACCCACCCACTCAATGATGAGGCGAGGGTGTTGTCGGCCGAAATGACCGGTTATATGAGTCAGAGGCACGAAGTGGGAATGGGGCTTCGGTACACCCAAGAAGTTAATCGGGGTCAGCTTTTAGATCTCGCTGCTAGCGGTGGCCAGGATTCTCGTGGCTTATTTCTGGGCACAGGTATGGACTTTGAAATTCTCCATGAAGACGTAAGTCAGCCGCGCCTTTCAATGAAGCCTTATTATCAGCACCAAAAATTTGAGAACGATAAAATGAATTTAATCGGTGCTGCCCCAACGATGAGAAAAGGTTTTAGCGTAAATGGAAATGAATTTTTTCCTTACCTTGCCGTCCCAACGGGGATCAAAATTGATAGCTCAAATGACAAGTTTGATTATTATGCGTCTCTTACTCTAGGTGCGAGTATGCCATTGCCCGCTGCAGGTGGGGATAAGCTTCTCGTCTCAGTAGAAACGAATAAAGATTTGGGTGCATCTTCGGATTACGTTGGAGTTCTTCTATCGTGGATTTGGAAATAATATGATTTTTTTTTCTGATTTTGACGGAACTCTGACGAAAGAAGGCCGCGAGCTGACTCGTGACTTCTTTGATATTTTGGATCAGATCAAAAAAGAAAAGCATGAGTTAGTCATCGTTTCTGGTCGCTCTCTTTCCTGGGGACATTTCTTCCTGACCCATTTTCCCCTGAGTGTCTGCATTATGGAGGGCGGCGGGGTGATATTGTACGTCGACGATAACGGGGAAATCGTTCAGGAGCCTTTAATTTCTCAGGCCGAGATTGACCGACTGGCCAACTTTACAACAAAACTAAAAAACCATTTTCCAGGTCTTCCTATGTCTGCCGATAGTTATGGTCGTCTGACGGATCGAGCGATTGAGTTTCATTTGATGAATGCTGAGTGGATCAAAGAAGTTGAAGACTTCATGTATAAAGAAAATATCAATTATTCAAAATCCAATGTTCACATCAACTTTTGGGCCGGTGAAATTTCAAAATATCTTGGAGTTGTTCAATTTATGAAGAAATTTCGACCTGAAGTAAAAGAAGAAGATTGCTGGTTTTTTGGGGACGCTGCAAACGATCAGAGCATGTTTGAATCTTTCTATAATTCAGTGGGCGTAAGTAACATCCATCATTGTTTGCATCTTTTGACCCATAAGCCTCGAATCATCCTTGAGGGAATCGATAATGCGGGCCCCAAAGGTGTTCTCAATTTTATCCGTAAGTTCTAGCTTAGAGTTCCGTCAACTAAGGTGATTTGTCTTCTGGCCTTGGCGGCAAATTCTTTGTCGTGGGTCACATAAATAATCGTTGTGCCCTTCTCTTTATTTATTTTTTCAAATAATTCAATAATCATAAGGCCATTGATGGAATCAAGGTTTCCGGTAGGCTCATCAGCGAAAATATAAGTTGGCTCCATGATGAGCGCTCTGGCGATGGCCACTCGCTGCTGCTCACCCCCAGAGAGTTCTGAAGGATATCTATTCTCTAATCCCTCAAGGCCGACTTCTTTGAGAAGTTGCATGGCGAGGGGTCTTCTTTTTTCTAATTCGCGGGCCTTCCTTGCAGGGAGAAGCACATTTTCAGCTGCTGAGAGCTCTTGAATTAAGTAGTGAAACTGAAAAACAAAACCGATATTTTTATTTCTTAAAGTATAAATCTCTTCTTTGGGGATTTCGGTGACGTTGTGTTTATCATAAAAAACATCACCCGAAGTCGCTCGATCAAGAGTGGAGATAATGTAGAGGAGGGTACTCTTACCAGAACCAGATCTTCCGACTAATGAAACAAACTCCCCGTTCTCGATTTTGAGATTGATACTTTTGAGAACAGGATTTTTTGAATTGGGAAAAGTTTTTACCAAGTTTATTGTTTGGATCATTATTGACCACCTGATCTGATAATTTCCATCGGTTCCATTTTTCCTGCTTCCCTCGCCGGAATAATAGAGGAGAATACTGAGGAAAGCATGGCAATCCCAAATGCTTTAACATAGATAATTGAGTCAAAGGAGATAATCATGGTATTTCCTGGGCCACTCATCCTGCCAGGAACAACTTCAATCTGCGCCATAATGTGACAGATCAGATTGCCGGCAAATAATCCAATTACCCCACCAATCAGCCCTAGAACGAGGCCTTGGTTAAAAAAAAGTTTCACAATATCATTTGGTGTAAAACCCATGGATCTCAAAATGGCGATGTCTCTTTTCTTTTGATTCACGAGAATACTCAAGATGTTATAGATCCCAAAACCTGCAACAACGATAATTGCGATGGTCATTGAGTTTCGGACAATATCCTGAGTCTTGAAAACTGATAGTATTGAAGCGGATGACTCTTGCCATGCCAGCACTTTATCGCGCGCTGTAATCTTCCAATCATCGGCTTTAATTTGCGCTAGATCCGGATTGTATAATTTAACGGCAATATCAGTAATTTCACTTGGGGTTCCCCGCAATTTCTGAGCATCCACCAAGGACATAAAGGCGGTGCCTTCATCGATCGGTCTAATCCCCGTTTCAAACGCTCCCACAATCTTGAAGGCTTGAGGGGCCTCGCTGCCTGTGGAAATCAGGATTGTCTCGGATAGCCTTGTTCCAAGTTGCTCCATGAGTTTGGTGCCAATGATGATTCTGTTGCCAGAATTTCCCATATCTTTAAATGAACCTTGCTTCATGTAGTTTTGAATATTGGTAACTTTTATCTGGCGCTCATATTGAGAGCCAATAATTCGTCCGGCTTTAGTCACCTTGGCCTGAGCGAAAATGACTTGTGAAACAACCTGGGGAGAGTAGGCAGCAACGTCCGGGTCTCGGTCTAATTTATTAAACCATCCAAGTGGATATTCAATTCTTGAAGAGTCCTTTCGTCCTGAAGGAGGAATGAGCCAGAAGACATGCTTGGAAGATGGATAAGCGCTCATTTCCTCAGCTGTTAAAATGTCTTCTCGTGAAGAAATTCTAATATGGGCTTCGTTGTTAACGAGTTGCTCTAACATGTAAGACTGAAAGCCAAGCATCATGCCGGAAATTGCAACATAAGCCGCGGTACCGATGGTGATACCCAAGAGGATAAGAATGCTTTGTTTTTTTCTCGCCAATAAATGGCGGAGGCTTAAAAACATCATGGTAAAACTATTTCATCTTCAAGAGATAGGGCGGGAGATAAAATCTCAGCTTTTTCCTGATCAACTAAACCTAGCTGAACCATCACTTTTTCTTTTTTCTTGTTTCTCACAACTACGATATGACCATTAGCAATGGCTTTGACGGGTAAGAGTGTGACATCTTTTTTCCTCGCCACTTCAAAAGCAACATCTGCAGACATTCCAGGTAAAACACCCTTGGGCCACTCCTCTATCAATACTTTGGCGATGAATTGATCGTTTTTTGGATAAATGGTAGAAATTGTTCCAATCAGTTTTTTATTTCTAAAAAATTCAAAACTGATTTCAGCCTTCATTCCTTTGGATAATTTCATTGCCCCTTGCTGCTCCAAGGAAACTTCGAGATACAAATGATTAAGGTCAACGAGACTTAAAATAATAGTTTGGGGAAATAGGTTCTCACTAATAACCACGGGAATATCGGTGATCTTTCCAGAGAAGGGAGCCCCATAGACTGAGCCTTGATCAGTTAAAAAAAGTTTCTGACCTTTCTTCACGTCCTGACCTTCAACAACATAAAATTCTTTTACTGATGAGAGAATCGCTGCTTTCGCGTCATAGGTATATTCGGATTTGATAATGCCCAAACCGTATACTGCTTCTATGACTTCACCCTTCACGGGATGCACGGTCGTCTTGTTGCATGAAATAAAAAGTAAGAGAATTAAGAACTTGAACATGACCGTCTCCTGAGGGTGTAGAGGCAGGTCAATTTATACAATATAATTGTTAACTATATAATCTCAAAATAGCTTAAGTTTCTCACGAATGAGGTTTTCAACATCTGACACGCCTAAATGAAGAGTTGTTTCTATCCATTGGGTCAAATCCAGAGGAAGAGGGGCAATGAAGTGCATAAGATCGTCTGCGGGGTAGGATAATTTTAGCGCCACTGCGTGAAGCGCCTGCCGAGGTATCTGCATCTTGGCGTGGTCGTCTTGGGTTGCAGTAAAATCTTTGAAGCGCATAAAAATGCTAGAGTCACCATTGTAGAGTTTGTCTCCCAGTAAGGGATAGCCATTACAGGCAGCGTGGACACGAATTTGGTGCTGGCGGCCACTCAAAGGAAAGGCCAGGGCCAGGACATAATTATCTTTTTCCAGTACCAGTTCAAAATGAGTTTCAGCATCCTTCCCCTCCTCTGACAATTCATCATAGGAGCTGATTAAGCCGCGAGGAATAGCGTTTTCATCTCTTCCAAGTCGCTCCTTAGCAGTGAATGGAAAGGCTTTGGCGTTTGGATTTTTGTGAGCAACCAGAAAGTAGCATTTCTTAACCTTATCTTCTTCAAAGAGAAGACTCACTTTTTGTGAGACCTTGGGATTTTTTCCGAGCATCAAAATTCCAGAAGTTTCTCGGTCAAGGCGATGAATCGAATGCATGGTGTGCTTATAAATGGTTTCATAAAAAACAGTGGCGCAGTAAAAAAGGTTTTTGCCCGCTGGGTGAGTAATCATAAAAGGAGGTTTATTAATCACCAACAGGCCCGCGTCTTCAAAAATGATGCTTGGCTCTTGATCACGAGGAACAACCTCGCCATGCCAGTATTCATCTTCGATCATGCCATCATTGTGAGTTGTAACAGTTACTCGTTCACCAAAATGGACTTTTACACTGGATTTATGTGGAGGGGTTCTTCCGCTAATAACGACTTCACCCTTTTCAATTTTCTTCTTTAGAAACTGCCTTGAAAGGGTCGGCATCTGAGTCATGACAAACTGATCAAGTCGTAAATTATCATGCTCATTGAGAACAGGATAACTTACGACATATTTTTCAGTGGTAAAGGATTTTTCTATTTCACTCATCTCTGAGTGTCATAGCGCATTTTTAACAGATGTTGAAGTGATGAAATCGCCCCGTTCTCAGAATAATGGTACTTTTTCTGAAGAGTATCAATAATTCCTGTAATTTGGTCTTTAACTGTTATTTCCAGACCATTTCGAGTGCCCTCATGCTTTTCAGCAAGGTAAAGCACGAGATTCTTACCAATTTTATCGATCACCTTCTTCTGTTCCTTTCGATAAGACTCTTGAAGTAAGTGGACTAGGTCTTCAAAGACCTCACTGTAAACGATAGGTTTTCCACGATTGTCCAAAGCATAAGCACCAAGGCGGGCTATGAGGTTAGAGCGGAATTTTTCCGGAGCCTCAGACATATGAACGTTGGACTCAAATTCATTGATAAAATATGAATCCGGCGTTTCAAACTTTCCGGTTACTGTATTCTTGGTTTTCTCGCCCTTTATAACAGCATTAATGCTCATTATGTATTTTGAAACATAATCTTCATAAGAGCGATCATCAACTAATCCCAAAGATTCTCTGACTTCTGTATCTAACAGATTGAGGCAATAGGCTTCAATCATGTCTAGGGCCTTCGATGGGTGATGATATTCACCCTGAGGCGAAATATTGAGGAAATCAAATTCGGCTTTTTTCTCATTCAGGTTTCTGAGGTACTCGACAACTTCAATAAAAGTTACACTCTTGTGAGAGTAAGCCAGATCATAAATGAATTGTTTTACTTCACGGGGAGAAATACCAAATTTACCTTCATACATGGAGTCGTTGTCGTATTCGTTTTGAATCTCATCAATGCTCATTTTAAGCAGCTGTCTGGATTCAGAATCAAAGGAATCAGGTGTCTCTTTATCAGAATAAAGCAGACACTTTTCGAGCGGTGATAAGGCTTCTGCAATTTTGCCAAGCTTTTCGTCTTTGTAGTTTTTGCCAATTGGAGCACGCATCCTTGTCATGACAGACCATAAACAGAGGGCCGACAGGGAATGTGGTTCAAAGGAAGCTTGTTCTTTTAATTTGTTTATTTGATCGTGGTAAATCTTCTCTTCCTCTTTGTGACTCATGAGGTAGGGGACTTTGAGGAAATTAAACCGACCCTTAAATGAGTTAAAATCCGGGTGTTGCTTGAAGGCAGCAAAATGGATTTCGTTGGATGATCCAATGAAGAAAATATCTAGTTCTGTTAAAATTCCATGGAGGTTGATGGTTTTTGATTCCATCGTCATTAAGAGATATTTAAATGTATCGAGTGGTCTCTTTAGAAGGTCGGAGAATTCAAGAATTCCTCTATTGGCCAGAACGACTTCTCCTGTAATTGAAAACAGGTTGAGCGATTGAAGGCTGGGCGGAAGCGAGGCAAGCCTTCTGTCCATGGTGATTTGCTGCAAATTTGCGTCGACATGGAGCTGAGGCTCAATGGTAGTTGCACCTATTGAATAACGTCGGTTGATAAAAAGTCTCTCAACTCTGATGTGTTTAAATACCTCACGGTAATCACCCTTATAGTTTTTCAAGAGTGCATCAAAAATGAGTCTATTCCTCTGAGAAAGGTCACCGTTATAGAGATAGCTCTTTTTAACTTCCTCTAAGCGGTTTTGATCTTTTTTAAAGGCATCTTCTATTAGCTTTTGGCGTGTTTTAATCGGTATCAGTAGAAGCGGATGATCTTTCAGCTCTGACGTGATGATGGCGCTGATATCTTTATCTTCAAGGAATGCGTAAGAATTGAGATTTTTATCTGAAGTTCCTCCACCTAGTCCGAGTGATCCTTTTACAAACTGATCAATCGGAAAAATCCAGTTAAATGAAAAGAGTGACCCCTCATCAGATGCTGCGTAATCTTCGGTCGAGAGCATGATCTTTTTAATTAGACTAGATTTTGATGAGCCATTTGGGCCGATGAGAAGAATGAACTTATTGTTAAATCCTTCTTCCATAAAGTTTTGAAGAAATTGATAAATTCTATTTTGGGTTTTGATTTGACCGTGGACCGGAGGAGCATCTGAATGCTCTCTGGTGAAAAGCTTAAAGCTTCCATTCGGATTTTTTCCGAAATAGTCGAACATATCTCGTAGGTAGATATTTGTTGGTCGTAACTCTTTTTGAGGGTGCTTCTCAAAGAGGTTCATGTAGTCATCAAACGCTAAGAGATTAACGTAACGACCTTCTTCTTTATTTACTTCTTCCATCCATTTCATATAACCTGATCCTGTGAATAGGGATTCTTCCATTATACCAAAGATCATCGTGATCTTGGGTTTTCTTACTGTTATAGGCATAATTTTGCTTTTCTTTCGGCCTAGACCGGAAACTCGTCGACAATCTCAGCGCCCTATAACCTCTGAAAAGCTT
Source organism: Halobacteriovorax sp. (assembly GCA_020048985.1). Lineage (GTDB taxonomy): Bacteria > Bdellovibrionota > Bacteriovoracia > Bacteriovoracales > Bacteriovoracaceae > Peredibacter. The sequence continues at coordinate 14,024 of JAIFLR010000022.1, forward strand.
TTTGCTCAGGTGATCCAAGCCGCTCAGCCACAAATTCAAAAACTTTGGGAAGAAGGAGACCGCTTCATAGGCAATCATGGTCTAAAATGTGATTCTGACATACTTTTTAAACAAAATGTTGGCCGCAGTTACTACCAGTGTCAGCCTCATTTTTGGCAATGTTATTGGTCCGGAGGAGTCAAAAAAGATCCGGCTTTAAAAATAGAGATGTTTGGTCAAACTTTCCATATTCGCGCTAAGGCCAGCTTCCAACCCATTGAGGCCTATTCACCTGCACCCCGTTATTACGAAATCCTCAGAGGTCCATACCAGGGCCTGAATTTTCATTATGGAGCTCTCATCGAGCTTAGCATGGATGAAGTCCCAGATATGACATGGCCGGTGGTTTTAACTGACACTTGTCGGGATGTGTATTTGCCTGAGCGTATCTATGGTTATGGAAAAAATGACAGTAAAAAAAATAAAGATTTTATCTGGGATAACTTTGATCGTAAGATTTTTATCGATAAATTCTATGTCTCAAATCAACAAGCGAATGAATGGCGAATTTTAACGGGTCTCCCTAATAAAATTGTTACTGATAAATCAAAGTGGGCCTTGCCTTCTCTTTTGAATTCTCAAGATCAAAAAAAGTATTGTTCGTTTTGGGGTAAAAGAGTTTTAGAGGCGAAACTTTTTGATGCCGCCACCATGACCCCTTCTGACCTTAAAAATCCCTTAGCGGATAGAGTTCAGCGACCTCAAACTCCTTGGCAAAGGGACATTGGTAAAAGTTTTTTAGGTATGGCGCGGATAAATTCTGACTATCAACTCACACCTCTGGATTGTCAGCTCGCTCAAGTCAAAGGATGCCAGGAGAAATATTTCTCAACTGACTCAGTTACATGGATGGGAATTAATTATGCTCTGGGATTTTATCCGGAAGCCCTAATCAATTTTATCGAACCAAATAAGAACCTTAAACTCTCATCAAAATTTCATCCACCAGAGGCGGGCGTGCATGAATTGGGGATTCGAGGTAAGTGGGATGGCAAGCTTGATCCAAGTTTGCCTGTAGCTTTTAGATGCTACGAAGAGGTCTCATTATGATTCTTTATCTGTGCTTGATTTTTGCTAATCTGGTTTACGCAGACCCAACATGGAAATGGTCTAACGCGATCAAAGTTGTGGAGAAACACGAATTTTACAAAGATAATGAAATTATCATCAAACCGAAAAACTCCTGGCAAACCTTGTTTGCTGTTCTTTACCATGATTCAAATTTAAAAACGCTTAAAGATTGCGTTTATTATTTGGTTCCAGGTGAGGAAACTGGAAAACTAAAAATTAAAACCATGGTGGCAGAGAACAAATGTGAAACTCATCTCTATCAACCGGGGGATCAGGAGTGGGAAGGAGTTAAGGCGCTTCAATACTCTATTAATCATAATTCCTTAAGTCTTAGTTTAACCAATGCGAAGTACCAGATTGAGAAATGGGATGTTCCTTTATTTAATGTATTTGAAAATCCTACGCCCAAAGGTTTGATGTCCTCGGCTGAATACCGCTCACCTAAAATAATATATTTAACACCCTATAAAGGTGAGTTAAAAGTAAGACCAATAAGAGGTGTTGCCTTAGCTGATAAACAACTTTGTCATGATATTGGCGAAAATTGCCAAGAGAAGTCTCCCTCCGTTTGTGGCCAATGTTCAGAAGGGTGGTACGAAACTCCCAACGGATGTTCTCAGGGTCCTAAGTATTGCGGCTCGCTTGAATGTGGAAAGAAAAATCAGATTGCTTGCCGCAGAGGCATGAAGTATCAGGGTACTATAACAGAAAATATTTGTGTGAATAATTCCGGTTTTGCTTACTGCGCGAAGGGATTTACCCTACATTGTCAGGGGGATTTACCTTACTGCCTGTGAAGCGGACATCGAAGTTGATACACCGTCCTTCATCATCTCCGGCTCGCTCCATGAAGCATTATTCAAAGTAATATTCCCAGATCTCTGTATCATTTTTCTGAGACTAGGATGTCTCTGGGCGACGTCGATATCAGTCAATATTTTATAGTCTTTTCCAACTTCAATTGGTGAGCCTTGGATGCTTATTTCAAGGCCTCTTTCATTCAGTTTAAAGGGTGAGGGCTTCCAGTTAGCTGCCTGACCCTGATTATACTCATCTTCCAGGATTTCTAGGACCTCAGATCCTTTTAATGAAATGAGAACTAACTTGGTATTTCCTGACCCCGAATTAGTATAAGAAATATCCCCACTGTAGAAATCAATAATCGATTGTATGTTTTTGGGGACAGTGAATGTTTGATTTGAATTGCCTTTGAGGAAAGAGTGAAACTTTTGCTGAACCGAGGCATCAGGCTCAACTTTTTCACCAAGGAAAAATGCCGGCATTCTTGCCTTGTGATCAACAGAGGAATCTTCTGTGTAACAGTCATTTGTCTCTTTGAAAAATTCCTGACAAAACGAAACTGGCTGGTGAACAATCGTTTTATCCCGACGAAGTTTTCTCGTGTTTATGTCTACAAAAAGCTCTGCATAAGAAAAACTCTTACCATCCTCAAATCCACTTAATACGAGATTGGTATTTATAATGTTGGCGTTTTTTTGGTGAGTGCGGCCGCCAATAACAACATCCACCAGCCCTGGTGGGAGTCTGTTGAGATATTCACCCATTTGGCCGGAGAGATCACAAATACCTTTTCTTTCAGGTTCAAAATTCACTTTAGAAAGAGGAAGTTTTAAATCTTGTGCTATTTCCTCTCCACATTTTAAGCCCTGGTGAGTGAGTACGACGATGATCTCGGCCCCTAAGGATCTTAGTAGACGCGAATGCCTAAGAGTGGACCTGAGCATTCCTTCAAAATAAAATCCGACTCGATTATCTAGGGGAGTAAATTCAATAATGTCGTCCGGAATGAGACCCAGGATGCCCACTTTAACTCCGTTCACTTCACGAATCAGGTAGGGTAAAGTCCCTGGCCATTCAACAACCCGGGATGTTTTAAGATCATAGAGGTTGCTGAGTATGAGAGGGACCTTTGATTTAACCGCAAAGCTTTTAAAGAAATCCGAACTAGAATGATATTTAGAAGGAAGTTTCAAGTTAAAATCATTGAGACCAACAGTGATAGCGTCGTAGCCCAAGGTGGAGTAAAAATCAGAGATAAAATTAATTTCCTTCGTTTTGCTAGAAAAAATATCACCTGAATCAAGTAGTAAAATCTGACCATACTGCTGACGAAGAATTTTAAAATAGCTGCTGATAAAGTCGACTCCGCCTAAACGAATGGACTGCTTTTCTTTTTGATGATTATCCTTGAAGGAAAATTCACTGGATTCATAATGACCATGGATATCGTTTGTCGCTGCAATAATAACTCTTTTGAAATCCTTGGAATTACTGTTTTTCGGAGAATCTGGTTCAGAGTAGAGTTCAGTATGACCACTTTTGGTTTGGTTCTCTAATTGGCTTTTTTTAAAAGAACATGACGAGAAAGCGACTAGCAGTATTAAAAAGATGGGTTTCATATCCAATTATTATAAGTCCACTTCGTGACCGCTACTATCTTAAAAATATAATTCCGTGTAAAAAACTCGGACGTTTGGTAGGATAGGTAAAATTCTTACAAAGTGAGCAATCGATGAGGAAAGTTTTAATTACGGGAGCAACTTCAGGTTTTGGAAAGCTTTTGGTTGATGCCTTCTTAGCTAATGGGGACTTTGTCATTGCAACAGGCAGGAATTTAAACTCGCGGAAAGAATTATTTGAAATCGAAAGAGTAAAGTACTCCAGACATTTTCTTGAAATAGACTTGGATGTAACTAAACCCGATGAAATTCAAAGCGCTGCCACTTTGGTCCTGGAGAAATTGGGCCAGCTGGATATTGTTATCAATAATGCGGGCTTTGGTCTATTCGGTGCGCTGGAGGACATCAAAGAAGAAGAAATTCGCTATCAGATGGAAGTTAATTTCTTTGGAACTGTCGCTGTGACCAGAGCCTTTTTGCCAATGCTTAGAATTGCAAAGGGTAAAATTTTTAACTTTTCCTCAGTCTTCGGTTTTATGGGATTTCCACTCACTAGTCTATATTGTGCCAGTAAATTTGCTGTCGAGGGACTCACCGAATCTTTACGAGGAGAACTAGCTCCCCACGGAGTGCAGGTTTGTTTAATTGAGCCTGGGGGGTACCGCACTAATTTTGGTAAAAACCTGAGCTGGAGTTTATCTGATCCCTCTTCAATTTATGCCCTTCAAATGAAAAACTATCAAATGGTTCACGAGATGTTTTCTAAGAAAAAGCCTCAGGAGCCGGATGAAGTCTCGAGAGGAGTTCTCAAGTTATCCAAGCTGAAAAGGTTGCCGATGAGAAAGGTTTTTGGACAGGATGGAGTTCTGAGTTATCTCATGAGAACCTTCATACCTAGTTCTCTCTATTTTTCCATTCTGGATTTTTATTATAAGAAAACCTTTCTTAGAAAGATTTGATCTTTTTAAGTTTGGAATAGGCCGCTTTTAATGCCAATTCAAGCTTAAGGTAATCTTTCTCACTTTGAGTATAACTGAGAGAAATTCGAATCACCCCTCTTCCCACATCATCATGAACGCCCATGGCCTTAAGGACAGCTGAAGTTTCAGGTTGATTGTCTGAGCAAGCTGCTGAAGTGGTTACAAAGATATCGTGAGACTCAAGTTCAATTTGAACTGCTTGTCCGTGGATCCCTGGATAACTGATGAGTGTCGTACCTGCGAGGCGTGAAACGTTTTCCCCAACGATGACTACTTCCGGGAAAGCTTGTTTCATTTCAGCTTCAAATTTCTCTCTCGCCTGACCCAGCTCCTTAAGTCGATTTTTATTCTCATTAAAGTCAGATAGTGCAACAGCCAGTGTTTCAATTCCAATGTAATTTTGTGTTCCGCCCCTCAGACCTTTTTCCTGAGAACTTCCAAAGATATGGGGCTTAAGTTTAGTTGGCTCTTTTGCAATTAAAAAACCCGTTCCTGTTAAGGCACCCACTTTGTGGCCTGAACAAATGGCGTAATCAATTCCAGAATCATTAAAATTAAATTCACCTTTGCCTATGAGTTGAGTGGTATCACAAAAGAAATCGACTCCATATTTCTGACAGAGTTCAGCCATCTTCGCATAAGGCTGGATGACACCTGTTTCATTGTTGACGGCCATAATTGTAACGAGTGCCAGGGAGGCTGAATGTAATTTGAGGAGCTTTTCAAGGCTCTCTATTTGAATCACGCCTTGAGAATCAATTTCTACTTTCTCAATTTTATAGTTTCTCCGGTCCTGATAAAAACTCAGTGCCTTTGGGATTACCACGTGTTCAAGCGGACTAGTGATAACAACGTTTTTAGTCTTTGGGGCGTATTCCAGAATTGAAAAGATGATGTGGGAGACCCCTTCAGATGATCCTGAATTAAAATAGAGTTGATCTGGGTAGCAACCAACTATTTGAGAAATAACTTCGCGGCACTTTTCAATGCCGTGGGAAACTTTCTGACCTAAAGAATGAATGGCATTTGGGTTGGCATAGATCTCAGAATCCATTCTTTTTTTGAGATATTCTCTCACGACCGGGAGAAGGGGAGCTGAACCGTTATAATCTGCATATATCATATTTTATTCCTAAGAGATTTTGAGCATCTGATCAAGTGCTTTGAGGGCAAACTTTTTTGTCACTTCATCCACTTTCACAACATTTATAGGCTGACCTCTATCAATGGCGCGGAAGCTTTCTAACAACCAGCGGGGACGAATGCGGTACATGGTTGTACAGAGGCACTGATAGGGCGAGAGTGAAGTGATATCAAGATCTGGGTACTGGGCCGCGAGTCGATTCACAAGATTAATTTCAGTGCCAATGGCGAACTTAGTGCCTTTAGGAGCAGCTTTGATTTGATTGACGATAAAGGAAGTCGATCCGGCCAAATCCGCACCCTGAACTACTTCAAAGCTGCACTCAGGGTGAACAATCAAGATTCGTTCAGGATCTTTGGCCCGCCACATTTTGATGTGCTCTTCAGTGAATCCCTGATGAACGGAACAAAAGCCGTACCACAAGATGACTTTGGCTTTTTGGATTTGCTCAGGAGTTAAACCACCGAAACGTTTGCGGGGATCATACACCACCATATCCTCGAGTTTTATCCCTAATTTATAACAAGTATTTCTTCCTAGATGTTGATCCGGAAAGAAGAGGAGTTTTTCTCCCTGCCCAAGCCCCCATGTAATAACTTTTTCGGCATTAGAGGAGGTACAGATGGAGCCATTATTTTCACCGACAAAACTTTTAAGAGCTGCAGTACAATTGATATAAGTGATAGGTACGATCTTCTCTTGAGTGCATTCGGTAAGATATTTCCAGGCGACATCAATTTCGCGGCGATTGGCCATGTCTGCCATAGAGCAACCCGCTCGCATGTCCGGCAAAATAACTTTCTGATTGGCAGTGGCAAGCATGTCTGCCGTCTCTGCCATGAAGTGCACACCACAGAACATGATGTACTCAGCTGTTTTGATTTCAGCTGCTTTTCGTGCGAGTTCCAAGGAATCACCCGTGATGTCAGCAAATGCGATGACATCATCTTGTTGATAGTGGTGACCAAGTACTACGACTCTATCGCCCAATCGTTTTTTGATTTTTGTCAGTTCCTCTAAAACTTCTTCATCACTAAGTTCAGATTCTGGAATTTGGGGAAGGTGATCTTTGTTTTTTCCATCGCCATAAATATCGATCATAAAAGCCTCTTGAATTTGGTCCTTACATTACTCTTCTAAACAAAAAGGGGCAAGGAAGGGGCAATTTTATTGATGCGCGTCGGGCCAAACAACTCTTTTTGGGCCGCGCAGCATAAATCTTTTTATTTTTAATCACTTGGCCCTTTGACGAAGTGTGACCAGTTCCCTAAACTTTTATTAATAGGACCATTAACGAACCACTCTTTTTAGGAGATCGGGTTATGAAAATTATCACAATCGGTAATAACAAAGGTGGCGTGGGTAAAACCATGCAATGCTTTCAACTTGTTTGTCATTTGGCCAACCAAGGGCACAGAGTGCTCGCAATTGACCTTGATTCACAGGCAAATTTGAGTTCTACACTTGGAGTGAATATCCAAAGAACTCTTATCCCTGAATGGTTAATTGGAGACGTTAAGGTAGATGAAATCGTAGTAGATGCAGTCGGTGATTTTGATTTCTATAAGAATATAAAACTGATTGCTTCAAGTCGGCATATGGCCAATCTTGCTAAGCTTCTGATTCTTTCTGAAAATGAAGTCAGAAGATCTGCCGGACGCAAAGAGCGCCTTTTAAAAATGCGCCTCAAAGAAGTTGAAGATCAATTTGATTATGTTGTGATTGATACTCCACCAATGCTTGGTGACGAATTGATCATGTCATTAGTTGCCTCGAATTTGATTTTGATCCCTACTCAAGCTCAGGATTATTCAATCGATGGACTTGAAGAATTGATGGATACTTTCGAAATCATCAAAGAAACTGAAAATCCTTCTCTAGAGTTCAACATCATTCCTTCTATGGTAAACCCAAGAAGAAAAATAGAGCGAACTCGTCTAGAAGAGTTGTCACAGTCGTTCAATGTCACTCCAACGATTAGAAATTTGGTGGACATGCAGGAATCGGTTGCAATGAAAAAGCCGGTTTTCATGTTTGGCAGTAATTCTAAGGGCAAAAATGACTATAAGGCTCTTTGGGATTCTTTAGGATTGAATTAATAATTAAAAATTTAAACATATAAATTGTAAGGAGAGGGCATGGCCAAGGAATTTTCCGCACGCGTTTCAAAGCGTGAGCGCAAGGTCACCGACATTACTTCAGGGATTGACGAAAAGATTCTACGTGCAAATGATTTAAAGCTTCTCAAGGGAGCTCAGCTTGCCAATATCCGCCTAAAGGATATTGAAGTAAGAGATCAGGTAAGAACTAAGTTTAATGATGAATCACTTCGTGAATTGGGCGAAAACATCAAGATCAACGGACTTATTCAGCCATTGGTTCTACACCGCGAAGGTCATAAGTTCGTTCTCATTTGTGGAGAGCGCCGATTCCGCGCAATGACTCTCATTGAAATGCAAGAAGCTCCATGCTTCATTCTTGAGAATAAATCTAAAGAAGAGCTCATGGCGATTCAGTTCTCTGAGAACCAGGCCAGAGAGGATCTTCATTATATTGATCAGGCTGATTCGATTTATGGATATCAGAAGCTTACTGGAACATCTGAGCGAAAAATCACAGCAGCCCTGGGAATTTCAAAATCTGAAGTTCACCGTTGTTTGATGATTGCTAAACTTCCCAAAGACATCAAGGAAGCCGCTAAAAAGTTCAACACTGAGAAGTATGTACTCCTTGAATGGGATGAGCTTCCTCGCAACGAATTTAAGGACGAGATTAAGACTCGTATCCTTAATGGCGAAATAAATAAAAGATTGCAGTTGAAAAGGATAATTTCTCAACTTAAGATTGAGAAACCTAAAAAGAAAAAAGAAGATTCGGTTGAGAAACTCATGAAGGTCATTAAGACACAAATGAAGGATCCCAAACTTCAGGCTCGCGCCAAGGAAATGATGAAGGAATTAGTAGGTGAACGGATTCACTAAAAAAAAGCCCTCGCAAGAGGGCTTTTTTATTTCATTCGTCGATGAGTCTCACAGAATCTTCGTCAACAAAACTTCGATAAGTACCCCAACCATCATTAGATTTTAATACCAGCTCTCCTGAAGAGTGAAGCCCTATGATGGTCATCACGTCACCAGTGAAGTCCTTAACCTTTTCTCCTACGCATAATTTTCTTAGACAGTTCGGAAGACACCCGGAGGTCGCGGCAAGGTTATTTTTTATAGGCCGATAATAGCCGGCCCAATCCTTAGAAGCCTCAACAATATACTCACCGTCATATGTAATTCCCTCAATGGTTACGTATCTGAGATAACCAACATCAAAGGCCACTTCATGCACGCACATTTTATCTAAACAGCCATCCATGACTGACAATTCGCTTCGCTCTACCGCTGCAATAGAATTTGAATGAAGTAAATTTCTGATTAAATAAGTATTCTGGTTTATTTCCAAAACTTCATGAATGGTTGTTCCATGAATCACCAACTCACCAGTCTTGAGTTCACGGCGATGATCTTCAGAATACGCGTGAGCCTTTAAGTAAATGGACCAAAATGTTACCAAGAGAATGAAAACTTTGAACATGTATCCTCCGTTTCAAGACAAGGGGGAGGAGAATTAACACGTGCGAGAGTCAATGGCACATTAAGGGAACCTAAAAAAAAAAGGGCCCTTGAGGGCCCTTTGTGAGAAATCGTCTTATCGAATTATTGCATCAATATTCTGAATCATCGCCTTACAAGCTCTGGCGGGAGTATTCCACCATCCAGAAGTTGTAATTCTCTGAAATGGAGCACCGTTCAGAGAGAAAGTAAGCTCATCTGTTGAACCCTGTCTAGTTGCAGTAAAAGCTGCAATACAGTTGTTAAGAAGTGTTGCACGATCAAAAGCTTCCATTTGGAATGGAGCGCGCTCAAGACTACCAACAATTCTCATAGGAGCTGTGTAGTTAGTCATGACTGATCTGCGTGCTTCTTGCTCAATGATTGAACAAATTTGAGTATCGTTATACCAACCAGAAGTCTGAGCATTAACGAAGCGATTGTTGTTCGCAGAGAAGAAAAGTTCATCTGATGAACCGTAGATAACTCTGCGGATATCAGTTAAACAATTCACATAAAGCTCTGAAGCGTCGCGAGCTGTGAACGTGAACGCATTATCTTCAACAATACCACTAACCGTTACGCCGTAAGTTGGGTAAGGATTAGGATTTGGATTCGGGTATGGATTTGGATTCGGATTCGGGTACGGATTTGGATTCGGAGTTGGGTTATATCCTCCCGCACGTACGCAATCCAGGCTGCCATTTGGATAATGAGGATTACTTGAATAATCCAGACGAATGGATTTGCGACATTGTTTCATCCCTTCAATGCACGAATCGTCGTTGCCGTAAGCTCTGAAAGTACGAACAACACGGTTATAACGATCAACCATATCTACTTCGCAAGTTTGACTGAACGCCTGAGCAGATAAACTTAAAAGTCCAAGTACTAAAAGTTTTTTCATTTTTTCTCCTCCCGGGGGATGTAAGTTGACGCCTTGTAGCATAGGAAGGCCCAACCTGGAGAGGGTGTGTGTAAACGTTACAGAATTGGCATAGCCCTTGCTCTAATAAGACTAAGAGAAGCCTATTTTTGCCAATAGAATCATGTAATTACAGGCAGATATATGTTTCGAGGGGTAGCAGGAAATGTACAAAATTTGGTCAAAGTTCTCAAACTTACTAGGATTTAGACACCTAGGCCTGATTTTAGGTCTTATGGTTACCGGTGTGTGCCTTGGTCAAACTGCCCCTCACGCTAAGCCAGTTACGCGTCTTCCTGCTAGTTATATTCCTGACGATGACGTGATTGTGAAGCCGGAAATTAATGAAGTCTCTTTCTATCAAAAACATGTTGCTGAAGATGAAAGTAGAGATGTTGTTCAAGTACGTAACCAAATCAAAGTATGGAACGACAATGAAGTATTTGCTCAGCAGTATGGTTTAAAAACTACATTAACAGGTTCGCCTTATTTCATCCCAAGTCCGGAAGAGAAGTGGGAGTATTTCAAAGATAAATACCTTCGTTATATGAGACGTAAGGGCGAGCAGCCGCTTAAGGACGCTCCAAAAAACTGGTACCAGGACTACAGAGCTTCAAATGAAGTTGATACAATTGATGAGTTAGAGGCACGCTTTGCTAAAACAAATAAAACTGCAACTAGCGGTTCGGTACTTCCAAAGTCTCTCCAGGCCAAAGAAGTGAGTTTGTGGAAAGATACTAAATTTATTTTCCAACCTCGCGTAGATCAAGGTTTGGTTATTGTAGGACTTAAAACTTCTTTTGCAGTGGCCAGAGCTTGGGTTGGCGTTAACGGACAGACAGAAGTGAACGTTCAACAAACTTATGATTCAATTGGCCTTCGCGCTATGTTCAACTACTATGCTCATACTGGAAAATACTTTACCTCGGTTGATCAGCGAATCATTCAAAATGTTTATGCGCGATACACCGCAAGTAAGGATCCATTGACCGAAGTAAATGATAATACGTTAATGCTGCTCTACGCAAAATCATTCTAAAATTGTTCATTTTTATGGCCGGAAAATACCTCCAAGAGTAGACTGGGGCCACTTTATTTTCACCCTACATTGGAGTTGTCATGAGTCTCTTCGAGAGTCCATTTTTCCAAGATGCGTTCTCACAGCTTGAATCAGCTGGAGCAACAATGAATATGGATCCAAACGTTCTTGAACGTTTGAAATATCCAAAACGCGCACTACAAGTTTCAGTCCCTGTTCGTCTTGATGACGGTACAGTTAAAGTGTTTGAAGGTTACCGCGTTCAGCACAATATGACTTTAGGCCCAGGTAAAGGGGGCGTTCGTTTTCACCCTCATGTGAGTCTTTCTGAAACAGCTGCTCTTGCCATGCTAATGACATTTAAGTGTGCGCTAGTTGGTCTACCACTTGGTGGAGCTAAGGGTGGGATTAAAGTTGATCCAAACGATTTATCTCGCGCAGAACTTCAAGCGCTTACTCGTCGATACACGACTGAGATTTCGATGATGATCGGTCCTGATAAAGATATTCCTGCTCCAGATATCGGTACTGATGGCCAGACGATGGCATGGATGATGGATACTTATTCACAGCTTGGCGGTTATGCAGTTCCAGGTGTGGTAACAGGAAAGCCAATCGCAATTGGTGGATCTCTAGGACGTGCAGAATCAACCGGTAAAGGTGTTGTATTCTGTATTAATTTTGCTTACGAAAAATTAGGCAAGAAAGTGGGAACTTCTACAACTGTGGCCATCCACGGTTTTGGAAAAGTGGGCATGCCTGCTGCTCAAGATCTTGATGCTCAGGGAGCAAAAATTGTGGCCATCTCTGACGTTTCTGGAGCGATCTATAATCCAAAAGGTCTTGATATTCCTGCCTGTGTTGAATGGGTAAGAAGTCGAAAATATCTAAAAGATATGCCAGGAGCTGAGCTCATCACAAACGAACAACTCCTTGAATTGGACGTGGATGTCTTAATTCCAGCAGCGATTGATGGTGTTGTAACAAAAGATAATGCTCATAGAGTAAAAGCTAAAATGATTGCAGAAGGTGCTAACGGACCACTTACGCATGAAGCTGTTGATATCATCTCTGCTCGTGGTGGACTCATTATCCCAGATATTCTATGTAATGCCGGTGGTGTGATCGTGTCTTACTTTGAGTGGGTACAAGGTCTTCAGATGTTCTTCTGGGATCTTGAAACTGTTAATAAGAAGCTTCACGATATCATGAAACTTGCTTTTGATAAGGTTTGGGAGTGTTCTCAAAAGTACAAGGTCAACATGAAGCAAGCAGCTTTTATCGCTTCGCTTGACCGCATACAGGGTGCCATGAGACTTCGTGGTATGTGGCCATAATAGTTAAATAATCCTTGCGAAGATCAGTACCTCTCCTACAATAGAGGTATATGGTCTTCGCAATTTTCTTGTTCCCTCTGTTCGTTTTTTCTCATGTCATCCAAGACGATGTATCAACTACTGATAAACTTCGATTTCCCTTCAAAACCGTTTGCCAGAGGATGGTCACTCACGAAAGTCCCTTGATAGAAATAGTCTCTGGTACTGAACTCGACTGTATGGGAAAGAAAGTCGATGTGGGCCAGTTTTGCGATAAAGAAACGGCTGCGGATCCTTACTACTTAAGAGCGTATGTTGATCGAGACACTAAAGAAGTCGTCTGTCATAGCGGAAAAAAAGTCTTATTTAAATATCAGTGCGTAAAACTCAAAGACAGAAGACTGTGTGAGTCTTCTGCCAGGGCCAGTTGCGAACAAATGAAAATGAAACTCGCCAAGCGCCTGGATATTGTTCACTCGTCGATCACTAAAAATGAAAAAGGAATTAAGGAGCTTAATTGCTACTTTGAATCCTTGCCTCTGAAAGAACTTTGAAATGATTAAAAAGATTGTTTTTTGTTTTATATTGCTATCACCCCTGCTGAGCTTGGCGAATACACTTATGGAAAACTTATCCAATCGTGGAGAGGAAGTCCTAATGAGTGGTGTCGGACAGGCCCGATTAGGCTCAGATGGTTCTGTGACAGGTAATGCCTCCCTTTTAGCGTGGTTATCGGAAGAGAAAAGATTTCTCACGACCAATACTTACAACATGTATCGGATTAGAAGCAGCTCTAACGAAGATTTTAATATTGCTCCGGAGATTGTTCCTATTTATGCCGTCACGACTGAAGGCTTTGGTAACTGGGGACATGGTTACGGGCTAAACATTGAAAAATCAAAACTTCAATACTCGGCCAATAATTTGAACGGATTTTCCACTCAAGCCAGGGCCGAGCAAGAGAAAATTAGTTTAAATTACGGAATCGGAAAAAAGATAACGAGCAACTTTGCGATTGGATCGAGTGTTTATGTGGCCCGTTTTTATAACGAATCATTTGCCAGTTATTCCGGAGTCGTTGGAGGGGATGAATTTTTTGGATCTGTTGAATCATTTAATAAAGAATGGACGGCGGGTTCATCCATAGGAATGTCCTACAAACTTGAAGAGTGGTCATTTGGATTGAGCTCAAAATTTAATCTGATTAAGTTTGATCAAACGAATACATCTAAGCAAGTGGATTACAACGAGGTCACCGATGAACGAACCGAAAAGAAGACAAATGAAAAAGAGCCGTCGGAGAGTGTTCCCGTCTTTGCAATTGGAATTGAAAAAAGACTGGAAAGCGCACGTCTTGCATTTGATATAGGATACGTTCCGTCCTATGTGGTGAGTGATGTTAAGGTAGAAAGATTTTTTCACTATGGCCTAGGTTTAGAATTATCTATGCTCGAGAGTTGGAAGTATTACACTGGTATGACTTTTTTTCCTGCCTCCCAAGATGAAGATGGTGATCAGGGCAAAGATGCTGGATCGGTGAGTATGGGGTTCTCTAGGCGAGGAAAAAACTCCAGAGGCTTCGGCGGAATTTCTTGGAACCGAGAAATTCTGGTCGCTCAAAATGAAGTAATATCCCTTATATTTGGCACTTCTTTCAGTTACTAGGCAGTAGAAAATATTAAGCCTAGTGTCGTAGTCTCTTTTATAATCACTACTTATTAAAAAGTTAACTGGCACCATTTGTGTAACTACCTCCCATGGAGGTCACCAATGGAAACTCAGCTGCAATCTTGTTATTTTACAAAAAAAGGTCCGTCTCTTGTTACTCTTTTTGGTTATGCCACCAAGAGTGTGCCCGGGCTTGAGATCAATGGTCTTGGTAAGTACGGTAAAGCAATTAAAGAAAAAATTGTTTTTGTGACTCGTTCACGGCAACTTCAAATCCCTCTGAAACGCTTCGTTTTAAATGTCGAAATCACAGATGACTTGGGCGACTTGGAGGGATCTTCAGTGAAGTGGTTAGAATACCCACTCTTACTTCACTATTGGTATCTGGCCGGTCTTCTTCCCATTTCAAAACTTGATAATTGTCTGGCGATTGGCTCTCTCACTCCCAGTGGCGAAGTGGTGGAACCGATTAATGCGTCCGTGGTGGAATTATGTGAAGAGCATGATCTGCACCTGATTGCCTCCAGCGATGTTGAGACTCCCAATGGAGTCATCGATGGGAAAGATCTGTTTGGTTCTATTGCAGAGCTTTCATTCATGAGCAACAACCCAACTGCGGTCATGGCATAATTGACAATGTGTATAATATGTGTATAATGCGGGAGAGTGCTTGTGCCGACTGTGATGATTCTTTATGGATTTCGATTTTATTTCTACTCAAATGAAGAAAGCCGAAAACACATTCATATTCAACAACATCATCGTCGTGCAAAAATCTGGCTCGATACGCTCGAGTTTGCCAGTAATGATGGCTTTCCTGAACATGATCTTTTTAAGATCAAAAGACTGGTGAGGAAACATGAAGAAAAGTTCAAAAAAGCCTGGAAAGCGCATTTCGGATGAAGAATTATCTCGAGAAATTGATAAGGCCCTCGAGGCTCCCGATAGGGATATAAAGGTTCGTATTAATACGTTCATTGATTATGACATCTATGAAGCCCTCAATGAGGAAGCTGAGCGCACAGGACAAAAGTATCAGACCCTGCTGAACAAATATCTTCGCGCGGCTGTTCTTAAAGAAGTTAATGAGTCAGACATCAAGGCGATTAAAATTGCTTTAGGCGCTAAATAGAAAGCGTCTCAGCAAGCTTTTGATACTCGATAAAGTTGTGGTCAGCCTTGGTGATGCAATCACTTAAAGGGGCCATTAAAACTTTACCGGCTCGTACTACTGTCACTGTTGGGAATTCCCCATCAATCAAGGTCTGAACCGCCATATTGCCCATTTGTGAGGCGATAAAGCGGTCATTGGAAGTAGGAGAGCCGCCACGCTGGATGTGGCCAAGAATCGCTACGTGCGCATCTAAATGGAACATATCTTTGAGCACATGCTGAATGTCATAGCTGCGACCAGCAGTTGGACCTTCGGCGACGATGATGATTGAAGAATCTTTTCCACGGGCCATGCCTCGTTGAATATCATCAGCGAGTTTTTGGTGACTGACTTTATCATGCGGCAGAAGAATATTCTCTGCCCCTGTACACACACCCACTTTAAGTGCGATGGATGAAGAATTTCTCCCCATCACTTCAACCAGAAATGTTCTAGCGTGTGAATGGGCAGTATCACGAATTCTATCCACGGCTTCAATGCCTGTTTGAACGGCCGTATCAAAACCAATAGTATATTCAGTGCCTGAAATGTCGTTATCAATGGTTCCGGGAATCCCGACGACGGGGAACTGATGTTCATCCCAAAGTGCTTTCGCCCCATTAAAGGAGCCGTCCCCACCAATCACAATAAGGGCTTCGATCCCTTGGTGCTTAAGTATATCTATGGCCTTTGCTCTAAATTCTTTTTTTTGCCATTCAGCACAGCGAGACGTCTGAAGAATCGTTCCTCCACGCTGAATGATATTACCGACGCTTGAGAGATTCATAGGCATGAATTCCCCGCGAAGAAGTCCAGCGTATCCGCGCTTTATACCGGTGACTTTTATCCCATTATAGATAGCAGTTCTCACCACGGCCCTTATGGCACAGTTCATTCCCGGTGCATCTCCACCTGAGCATAATAATCCAATGTGGGTAAAACTCATGAGTCGTTCCTTAGACAAAAATCGGCTGTCCTGTAAAATCTTTCGGTTTAGGTAAGTTTAATATCTTGAGCACTGTTGGAGCAACATCTTTAAGTGCTACAACTTTGTTTTCATTGTTTGGCATGATGTCGACATTTTTTAGTTTTGGATGGACAACACAGAAGGGGACTTCTGAATCCGAGTGGGAAGTGTGTACTCCCTCGTCATCATAGGCCATCTGGTCGGCATTTCCGTGATCGGCAGTGATTATCATGGTGATGTTTTCGGCTTCACACTTGGCCTGTAATTTTCCTACACAGATATCCAGGGCTTCAACTGCTTTCACTGCAGCATTGAAGTTTCCAGTGTGGCCAACCATATCAGCGTTGGCAAAATTAACGAGGTAAAAGGAAAAAGATTTGTCACCTAATGCAGCCACCAATTTATCAGCGACTTCAAAGGCACTCATTTCTGGTTTTTGATCATAAGTAGCCACTTCTCTTGGAGATTGAACAAGGCAGCGCTCTTCACCGGCGAAAGGCTTCTCCTCTCCACCGTTGAAAAAGTATGTCACGTGGGCGTATTTTTCTGTCTCGGCAATTTTAAATTGTTTTTTTCCTAGAGAAGAGAGGTATTCAGAAAGAGTGCCTTTTACTTTTTCTTTATCGAAAAGGATAGGAAGTTCAGGGCATTCGTCCTGCACGTAAGGCGACATACAAAGGTAATATCCAGGCTTAACTGGAACAGGGAATTCATTAAACGTTTTATCATTCATCGCCAAAGTTATTTGACGAGCGCGATCGGGACGGTAATTGAAAAAGAAAATGGCGTCGCCGTTTTTAATGGCCCCATCTTCTACAAAAAGTGCGGGAGTAATGAATTCATCAAAATTTCCCTTTTTGTATTCATCTAACACATAAGCTTCAGGTTTAAGGTGAGTTTTTTCACCTGTCCCAGTCATCATCTTATAGGCGCGTTCAATTTTTTCCCAACGGCGATCACGATCCATACCAATCGAGCGACCTTGCATGCTTGCAAAAATAAAACCGGGGCACTGAAGAATATCCTTAATGTACTGAACACCCTTGTCTTTAGCGGTATCCCGTCCATCCATAAAAGCGTGGAGATAAATTCTTAAATCAGGGTACTGGCCAAGGATTTTCAAGATTTCTTTCAAGTGATTGATGTGAGAGTGAACGCCGCCATCAGAAAGTAGGCCCATGAGATGAATGCGCTTTGTCCCTGCCTGAGCTTTTTCAATCAGCTCTTTCATCTTTGGCATATCTTTAAATGTTTTATTCTCGATCGCTTCATTGATTCGCACTAGATCCTGACGAACCGGACGGCCTGCACCTAAATTGATATGCCCCACTTCAGAATTTCCCGCCACACCTTTAGGAAGACCAACAGCTTCGCCACCAGGTTGAATAGTGGTCAGAGGGTAGTGAGAAAAAAGATTATCGATGTTTGGTTTCTGGGCCGCTTTGATGGCGTTCTTGTGCTCATTAGGACTCATACCAAAGCCATCGAGGATAACGAGTAAAACCCGTGGACTTAATCCTTGTATCGAATGCATGCTTTTTCCCTAGTTATGGTAAGGGTGACCGGTGCGTATTGTTTGGGCCCGGTATAGTTGTTCTACCAGTAGTATTCTGGCCAACTTATGAGGGAAAGTCAGCTCGGAAAGGGAGAGACGCTCTTGGCAAAGACTGAGAACTTCGCTCGCAAAACCTTCAGCGCCTGCAATAATGAAGATGAGTTTATTAGATTTTTCCAGATGGCCCTGACTCCACTCAGCAAAAGCCACTGAGTTGTAACGTTTGCCCCATTCTGAGAGGGCCACCATGTGACCGCCGCCCAGGTCTTTGACCTTTTTAACAATCGCTTCGCCTTCGGCCTCTTTATTTTCAGCCGATGCTTTTAATTCGTGAATGATGAGTTCGGGGTTGGTAATGCGCTTGAGGTAGTCTTTTTCAATAGCTTCAAGATGAGAGTCTTTAAGTTTGCCCACCACGATCAAATGAATCTGGCGGGCCATGGCTTAGAAGTAACCTTTAAGATCCGCTTTCTCAGTCGCAACTGAAGTCGCTTTACCGAAATAGAATTCATCCGGAATTTTAACCTGAGCGTTTTTCATAAGAACCATATCCAGATCATAAACGTCACGGGCCGGACCATTGAATATATGAATAATGATGTCCCCAGTATCCAGAAGGATCCAGTTAGCTGATTCATAACCTTCATAACTTACAATTGAGGCACCGTTTTCTTTTAGGTTCGCAGAAATTTCATCGACCATGGCACGGGCCTGAGTCGTATTCTGAGCCGTGGCAATAATAGCGTAGTCACATAGTGCACTGGAATTACGAAGGTCAAATATCTTAAGGTTGTCACCTTTATAGTTGGCCACGATCCAGGCAGAAGCCATGGCATGGTTCAAAGGGAATTCAAATCCCGTGTTTGATATAACTTTTTTAACTTCGTTTTGTACGTATTCGTTAATCGCCATGCTTATTTCTCTTTTTTAAGTTCTTCTTGGATAATTTCTTTGGTTCTTAGCATAAGTTGCTTTAGTAATTCAATATTTCGCCCAGAGATTCCTGAGATAGGAAGCACCTTTCTGTCCAATTGAAGCTCCATAGACGATCGAAATTTCTCAATTTCTTCCTCAGTCATGGCATCAATCTTAGTTAAACAGACGATTTCTTTTTTATTCAATAGTTCAGGGTTAAACTTTTCAAGCTCATCTCTAATCGTTGAATAGGCTTCAATGGCTTCAAATTCGTCTAAAAACATAGAACAATCAACCAGGTGAACAAGGGCCGAGGTTCTTTCAATATGCTTTAAAAACTTAACTCCGAGGCCTTTGCCTTCAGCAGCGCCTTCAATCAACCCGGGGATATCTGTTACGACGATTGTTTTATCGCCTAATTCCACCACACCTAGGTTTGGTTCAAGTGTTGTAAAAGGGTAATCAGCAATCTTAGGACGTGCTGAACTGATGGCACTAATAAGTGTCGATTTCCCAGCATTAGGAAGTCCAATAAGAGCAATATCAGCTAGCAGCTTGAGCTCGAGGTGAATCAGGAGTTTTTTTCCTTCTTCGCCGTTTTGTGCAAAATTTGGAGTTTGTTTGACTGAGGTTTTGAAGTGAGCGTTTCCTTTGCCCCCTCGTCCGCCTTCACAAGCTTTATAGAGCTGTCCATGTTCAGTGATGTCGGTAATGAGATTTCCAGTCTCTCTATCAATCAACATTGTTCCCACTGGGACCTTAAGAAACAAATCTACCCCACAAGCTCCCTGCATGTTAGATCCACCACCATTGCCGCCAGCTTCAGCGACAAATGTCTTGAGTCCTCTAAAATGTAGGAGAGTATTGAGACCTTCGTCACCTTGGAAATAGACGTTTCCGCCCTCTCCACCGTCACCACCGTCGGGACCACCTAAAGGCACATATTTTTCGCGGCGATAACCCACGAAGCCTTTGCCGCCTTCGCCTGAGATAACTTCTATGTCTACTTCATCGATGAATTTCATAAAAACCTGACCGTCTCGCGACGGAAAAAAAAAGAGGGAGCCGTTTAAGCTCCCTCAGTATCTTAAAAATCTTTAAAGAGCAATTAAGCAGGAATAACTGAAATGATTTTCTTGGTTTTGTTATAGAAACCAAATTTCACAGTTCCAGGAACCATTGAATAAATCGTGAAATCACGACCCATTTTAACGTTAACGCCAGGGTGGAACTTAGTTCCTTTCTGACGAACGATGATCATACCTGTTTCAACAGCTTCACCACCGAATTTTTTTACACCGCGCATTTTTGGGTTAGAGTCACGTCCGTTAGATGTACTACCACCCGATTTCTTATGTGCCATATATCGTATCTCCTAAAATTGAATTCTTATTAATTACTTCTTAGCTTTTTTTGCTTCAGCCTTACTTACTCCGCCCTGACCATCGCTGATTTCAGTGATCAAAAGACCAGTGTAACACTGACGGTGACCATTCTTACGACGGTAAGCACCTGGCTTACGCTTAAGAACCAAAATCTTGCGAGTACGACCCTGTCTTACAACAGTAGCAGTAACTTTAGCGCCAGCAATAACTGGAGCACCAACGATAGTTTTTGTTCCACCAACGAAAAGAACCTGATCGAAAGATACAGTGGCTCCTTCTTCAGCATCTATTTTTTCAACATCAATAAGATCGCCAGCTTTCAGTTTATACTGGTGACCTTTGATTTCCACAACCGTGTACATGAAGACTCCTTCGAGAATACCACCTGGCGGGGAGGAACTTGATTCCTGCTTTAAGCCCTAGGTGAGTTAATTTGATCATAGGGTTTTAAACGGGATGGGCGCATTTGTCAATTTCCGTCTCTTCTCGGCCACAAGTATCAAGAGAGAAAAAGGGGCAAATATCCATAAAGGGTACTGGTATTTAAACAGACCGGCCGGCGCGGTCATTATCACGAGTATAATGCGGCAAAGTAAAACAAAGCAAACTGAGTTAAAGAGGAACGAGCGAGGGTAATAAAATAAAGCTATTAAAATTGATAAGATAGGAATCAGGTAATTTGAAAAGATGTGGGAGTACTGACTCTTGAGGCGCATTAATTTGTTGAGGAATTTGCGGGCCGAATCAGGGCGATGGTAGCGGCTCGCCGAGATTTGCTGCTCCACACTGGAAAAGAAAGTTTTACTGTCTGGGGATTGCCATTTTCGATGCAGCGAGTCCAGATAGAGATCTGAGGCAATGTAAGCAAAGTCCATGGGGTATCCAAAGTGATAGCCGGCGATTTTAAGGCGGTTTACTAAGAAGAGGTTCCAGTTTTGCAAAATAATTTCAAATGATGCCTTCCTAAATTTTAAATAATCATCATGAGAGACTCCGTTATTAACTCCACCTCTATGAAAAGGAGTGATTTCAAAATCTGTTTGGTGATTGATGAGGTATTCGTTTTTAAAATAAGGACCCAATTTTTGATCGATTTCTGAAGGGAGTCCCCCAGAATATTTCTCTTTTAGAATATAGCTCAAGGGATTAATTAAAAGAGTCACTTCATAGTTGTCATGGTGACGTTGATTTGTGTTGTTCAATTGGATGAGCCAAATAAACATGATTGTTAAAATTGAAGTAATGGCGAAACTTCTAAGTAAAAATCTAAACCTGAATAAAATCAAAAGTGATAATAAAGGAAGCATCACCCACGCTGCTTCTTTTCGTAAAAAGCAGCAAGCCCCAAAGGCGATACCAAAATTTAAGTTCGCCTTTAAAGAAGTGTTTTCAGATAGGCACAGATCATAAAACTTAATTAAGACGTAAGCCATTAACCAACTGGCAGAGATATCTCTCACTGAATAAAGAGAAAGCAGAATATTGACCGGATAAGCGAAGAAGATTAGAAGACCCAAAATGTAGTATTTTAATGTCCCCATTCTGATCGCAATGTTAGAAAAACTTGTCAGACAAAAAAAGATGGTAAGGAAATTAATGATAGAAAGCGCCGAGACTTCCGGCCAGATCTGAAAAAAAATCATGTTAAGAGAAAAATAAAAGTCACCAAGGAAAATGGAAGGAGTCACGGCGGCAATGGCCCTTAATGCTTCAAAAGAATCAAATCCCAAAAAACCGGGATACCCCCCATAAAAGATCATGCTCAATAGGGACAAGTTTCCTAAAGCGACGTAAGAATAAAAAAGCTGAGAAAATCAGGGTTGCTTCGAACACATTTTTTTGTTTTATGGGTTCATTTGATTGAACTTTTTCGAGAAGAATCGGCTGGTCAGATGGATTCTTGGATTCAATAGATAAGACCTTGCTCGCTAGGAATCTGTAAGTGGATTTTTCCGCAGTTGGAATCAGATTATGAATAACGATATCATCGTTGCTCTTCTGGACTTTTAACACGATCTCAAGACCGATCTGATCTTTTAAATCAAGGACGACAGGAGGATTCCATGGAAGGTTCCAGATTCCCAGTCCGGCGGCGAAGGAAAACCATAGGGCGAATACGATTTTAAGTATTCTGTCGGATGAGTTCTGCAAAAGAAATTCCCCAATATTTTTCTACCTGGTCAATAGTCCCAAAAGGTAAAAACTGTTCAACCCTTGCGAGTTTAATTTTAAATCCTGCCAAAAGAAATTCATTATATAAAGGGGCCACATAAGACTCAGAGGTCTTAAACTTAAGGCATTCTTCCTGTGCCAGCCTTTGAAGTCTTTCTTTGCCATGAAAATAATAATATCCAACGGAAGCCCAATCGGAAATTCTCTTTTTTTCAGCTACCTCGGTGACATTATCATCATCATCAATTTTACAGAACGACCAACTTGTTCCTGGTTGAATAGAGCAGGGTATAATTCCTTGATATTTACCTGAATCAATTAATAGCCTGAGACCTGGGCAGGTAAAGAAGGTATCACAATTAAATATAACAATGTCTTCATGGACCACGATATTGGCCGCTTTGAGGTACGTTTCAAGTTGCCCGCCGGTCGGGTGATCTAATTCATGCCATTCAATTCTGGGGTTGTCGCGAAAATGAGAAGGTAACTGATCCTTTCTCTGACATATAACGATCAATTGATCGGAGGGTTGAAGTTCCAGGGCTTCAATTGATCTTTCCAACATTGATTTGTTGTTAAGCTTGATCAGGGGTTTTGAAATATCAAGACCATTTTCACGAAAGCGCGCTCCACTTCCAGCGGCACAAATAACAAAAGAGACGGGTCTCATTTTATTTCCCGGAATAAATTAAGGGAGGTTAGTAAGAAGGCTTTCATCCTTTCATCAGAGTCCTGGTGGAAGGGAAGGAGTGAGGCAAGGAGAGAGGCTTCGACTAATCTCACGCTGCGAAGACTCGTATTCAGACTTTTAATCAGTGCGGTGAATTTGTTTCTACTGTTTTGTAAATCCAATGTTTTTTTTACTGTGACATTATGGTCGGGATCAACCGTAAATAGGCCATGAGTAATTAAATCATAGTTACCCATTAAAGACTGGGAGATCTTGGCAAGCTCATAATGTACCGGCCGAAAATTATGGTTGGGATTCAGGGATCCTTTTGGATCAATCAGAAATAAGTGATTGTCGTCCAAAAGCATATTGGAAAAACATAAATCACCGTGTGAGAAAAAGAGATGATTCTGCTTCTCTTGATTTAAAGCATCTAAAATAGACACATTTAAAGTCGTGATGTATTGGCGGATATCTTTATAACCAAAAAAACTGCAATAGTCGTCAAATGTGTTTTTGATGGAGATGCTTTCGATCATCTCAATTCGATCTAAGTTCTTATTTAAAATTTCTCGTTCAACTGACTGAAGGAAGTCATTATGGTTACATTTTTGTTTTGGTACTTGAGTCAGATAGTGATCCAGGTTTTCTAATAAAACGCTGACCTGCCCATCAGGGTTGGTAGGATTGAGTAAAGTGAAGCTCGCATCCTGGACGCTGATCTTTTTAATAAAATATCGACTGTACTCGCCTAATTCCTCATATGAATGAACGGCTGGAAAGTAAGACTTTATTTCAGCTGGTGGAGAGTTTAAAAAAAGAAACTCAAGCCTTAATTTCTCTTTATGCACTGATCGCTTTTCAAGGAATTCTCCATGATCAATTAGTTCATTAAAGTAGCGACTCATGATTTTATTTTTTATAAATAACCTCTGAGTCGTAATTCATTAAAGTACCGTTATAAAGACTTAATGGATCCTGTAATGATTTTAAAACACGTTTTACGATAATGGTTGTTTGTTTAAACAGTTTCGCATTACTCAATTGATCCTCTTCTCTCCATGTGATCGGGAAGAAGGCTACTTTAGCATGATTTAAGTAGGCGTGAAAAAGCAGGAAAACATTAAAGGTTAAATCGTTAGGGAAATTCAAGTATCTTTCATCTTTTAAGAATTTAGTTTGATAGACATTAAGTCCAGATCCCATGTCTGAAATAGAATCTCCGCATACCACGGAGCAGAATAAGTTTAACACTTTATTTCCAAAAATTCGGAAGTAAGAATAACCTTTTAAAGTCGAGAGGGCATGAAATCTTGATCCCAGAAGACAATCGTATTTATTATCATCTCCTCTTTCTAGAAAAGGAATTAGGTCTGCAATGTCGGCTTGATCATCACCGTGCAAAACGATGACGTGAGTGTATTCATTTTTAATGGCGTATTGAAAGGCTATTTTATGCGAACCACCCAGACTATAATTGGACTTGTTTCTCAAAATGGTCACATTTTTCAAGTCTTGTTTCTTGGCCGCCTCGATGGCATTTTCGAGTGTATGGTCGGGACTCAAATTATCAATTATTAGTGTGTCGGCTTCTATGGCGGAAGCTTTGATTTTAGTAATCACTCTTCCTATCTGATTTTCGCAGCGGAAAGCGGGTATGAATATGAGTCGTTTTGACATGGGTTGATAGTATCAAGTGAAGAAAGAAATAGAAATAAAAGTATCGGGATTAATTGTCTCTTTTAGTCAGAAATTAATTTGAGAATATTATTTATTCCGCCCCTCCAAATGTCCGTTAAGTAGGAATGAAAAATCATTTTTTAGGTCACGCGTCTCTAACGGCTGAACAGCTCGCGTCTTTGGGTGGCAAGGCCCGCAATCTTCATGTGCTTAAATTGAATGGTTTTCAGGTTCCGGCCGGGTTTATTCTGCACGGGCCTGCCAGTAGTCTGGTAGAAGCAGTCAATGAGATTGGAGGCTTTCCCGTTGCTGTTCGTTCTAGTTGCTCAATGGAGGATTTGCCCAACGCAAGTTTTGCTGGTCTGTATGAAACATTTTTATTTGTAAAAGATCTTTCGGAACTTCAGAAAACAATAGAGCTATGTTTTGAATCAAAAAAATCATCCCGAGTGAAGGACTATCTGGAAACTAAAGGCATAAGCGCTTCTCCTGAGTCTTTATCCATGAGCGTTTTAGTTCAGAAAATGATTGATCCATTAATGGCTGGTGTGCTTTTTACACTAAATCCAATCAATGGATTTGAAGAAGAGTTTTACCTTGAATATTGCCAGGGTGTGGGCGAAAGACTTGTTTCTGGTCATGTGACGCCTTCATCTTGTTCTTTTAATATTCAGAAAAACGCCATTGAATCAGAGTTCATCAATACAGAGAAAACAAAGATTGAACCACATCTTTTATCACAACTCATTCAAGAGTCTAAAAAAATTCAGGCTTTTTTTGGAACTCCACAGGATATAGAATGGGCGATTGATAAAAATAATCAATTGCATATTCTTCAATCCAGGCCTATTACAACATTTTCCTATCGAACTGATGTCCCAGAGATGACTAATGCGGATCTGAAAGATGGTGGTATCTCTGCCAGGGTTTGTACTCGATTTATGTATTCAGCTTACCGAAATGCGATGCAGGTCTCGATGGGGGAATATTTTAAAAAAATAAATCTTATTAAATCATCAGCAGATATAACATGGATTTATAACTATTATGGACGAGTCTATTGGAACGCTGGCGCAGTTAAAGAAGGTTTGAAGCGCATTCCAGGATTTAATGAAGAGGATTTTGACCGTGATCTAGGTATTCAAAAAGATTATGGTGCTCAAGGCCCACACAAAACGAAGCTCTCAGCTTCTACTCTGCTAAATGCTATCCCTGTGGTCATTGGACTTCATAGAGAATTCAGCGATTGTGAAAAAATGGTCGAGCATTTTAAAGATTTGTTTGAATTTAGGGACGAGCTATTTAAAGAGAGATTAAAAAGTATTCCTAGCATGAGTCGTGAGGCATTCCATGACTGGCTACTAGGCGTGATTCAACTCCAGATTGTGACAGAACAGAATTACTTTCGTACCATTTATAATAATTCAAATTTTCAAACAGAATTTAAAACGGCATTAAAAAAAATCAAGACCTATCAAGCCGGGGATGAACTTGAATTAATGGGAAGTCTGGCAGCCGTTTCTCATTTAAATGTCCAGGAAGATTTGTCCGTGCTCGCGCAAAAAGCGGAACTCTTTGGCATTGGTTCTGATGCGTACTTAAAGCAAAGAGATATATTTCTTTCAATTCACTACCATCATGGTCCCGCCGAACTTGATATTACTGTTCCAAGGTGGGGAGAAAATAAAGAGTGGGTCGATGAGCTTGTTCGCTCTTTTACTCCCTCGCCCCATAAAAACAGTGTTGAATTTGATAAGACTGTCGCGCGGCTAGTGGGTGGGGCAAATTTTTTCACACGAAATCGATTCAAAAAAAATCTGAGCCGATCACGAAATTTTTTAATCATCAGAGAAGAGATGCGTGCGTTCTCTACCAGGGCCTATTATCTACTTCGGTTAGGTATGCTTGAACTTGGCAAACGCCTGCAGATCCCAGATGAAGAACTTTTTATGCTTGATCTTAATGAAGTGGCGCAAATCATAAGCTCAAATAAATTCGAGTTACCTGATTTGAAAGAGCGCCTAACTCACTACAACGCTTATCGTGGGTTCGTGTCGCCCAATGATTTTGGAGGGACTATACTTCAGTCAACCGGCGCTATGGAGGCAGGAGCCTTTAAAGGAATTGGTTGCAGTTCAGGGGAGTTCACAGGACGGGCACGAGTCATTCTTGATATCCATAAAACGGGTGCATTAACTAAAAATGAAATCCTCGTAACGCTATTTACTGATCCTGGTTGGACTCCCGTTCTGGCGCGGGTAGGTGGAGTGATAACTGAAGTAGGGGGTCTTCTTTCCCATGCAGCAGTGATCGGCAGAGAGTATGGGATACCAGCAATTTTAAACGTTAATGGCGCCACCAGGCTCATCAAAGATGGCAGCCTTATCAGAATAAATGGAAAAACGGGACTGATTGAAATTCTAGAAGAAAGTCCTTAAGGCCATACCAACGTCAGTTGTGACTAACTTCTGGGCCGGGTTTTCAATCGTGTCACCCTTGGCCAGAGGAATATAGGCAAAAATCTCGAATTCAGTACTGTGCCCAAGATCTATTTTATTTTTGGTAATGAAATAGGTAAATCCAGATTTAAGATCATTAACAACTGTTCCACCTAATTGCACCAGAGGGTGGATGTCATATTGTGCGGCGATTGCCAGAAAATATTCAATTGGAAGGAAGCGATCATTAATTGAACCTGCGGTTACGTACCGATTTTGTTTTTGGTAACCTGATTCACCTCTTAGATGAAAAGTGTTACTTAATTGCTGGTCATAGCCCAGCAGTACATCCCATAAAGGATGTGATTCTGTATCATCAGTATAATCTGTTTGGTAAAGTGTCTGCATAAAGAGCATTGCTTCAGAGAAACTGTACTCTAATTGACCACCAAGTTTATGTCGGTTTTGGTCTTCTCCGATAACGAAATCTGCCTGGAAATCATTCGTCACTTGATATTCACCATGGGCCCAAAGAGTTCGATCTATTTGCCCCTCATAACCTTCTAGGCTTTTATCACCAAGAAAATAAAAATCTACAGTGTATTTATCGTTAACAAAAAAAGTGAAATTAAGTCCATCATTCCCCTGTGCCACCTGAGAAATAGAGGTCAAGGCAGTTGGCTGATTAAATGGATTGATGGGATTGAAGACTTCACCCAAACCATAATTAATATAGATTCTTCCTGCCATGAAACGATTTTCATCATAGTCCCATTCGTAATACAGTTTATTCAAAATGTATTCAGTTCGGTAGTTTTCACCTTCCTCAATGTGTTGGAGCTTGAAAACATCTCTTGCCACTAACTTGTTGGGATATGTATAGATAATTGGCGCCAGGTATGGAGCCTCATAAAGATCTGATCTGCTGTGTCTGCCAAAAAGATTGGCCTCTAATTTTGAATTTTTAAATTTAACTTTTCCATTTAAATTACCATAGACGAGGTAAAAATCTTCTTCGTCCCAATTCTGGGCTAGATCTTCTTTTGCCAACTCATTGTTCCAGGAATGCCTGCCCTGGACTTCCATGTTACCTGAAACTTCGCTGTCAATTTTCGATTGTGACCAGCCCTGAAGACTTTGCAAAAGAATAAATAAGCAAAAAAATGATTTCATTAATAGTCCGTTAAGTTCTTATGGGTGAAGTGGTCAGATTTAAAGTTCGTTTTAAATGACAAGTTTTTGTAATGAATGGTGGTCTTTTTATTTTTGTCATCCTGGGGTTGCATCACCCAATTGGTGGGCACCTTGTGGCCATCAAACGTTTTGATATCATCGAGAAATAAAATCCGCTTTAACTTATTTTGTTTGTCAAAGTAGTGATACTCCCTAGGAAGACAATCCACTGGGGATGCGTAGGTAATAATTTTAGGCCACATAACCTTGGCGTCACTCTTGGCAGTGTTTTCGATCACTCGATAGGTAGTTGCACCTTTCTTTAGGTCGGCCAGAAATTTATGACTATAATCTTCTGCCATAGATGAGGCTTTTAAAATATCATCGTTCGTAAAATCAGATCCCATCCAACTGGCCAGGAGCATAGAGGATGAAACAGCTACTTTACGTTTAAGTTTAGGAAAGTAATTCCACATATTATTTTCTATGCGTAAAGTTCGGATGCCCTTTTCTTTTGCAGGGGACTTAATTGTGCTTAAGGCGAGTTTTTTTCCCTCTACATCAGATTCAATCTCAAGAGTTCTCTCCCAGTTAGGTGTCTTAATAGACATAACGATTTCAGCACGAGACCTATCACCGCGCATTTGTTTTTCAGCAAATTTCGCCCATTCCTCAGCATTATTAGAGTTCGAGCCGATTGCCAGACATAAGACAATATCTTTTCTGAAAAGTTTTTTAAACATTATGCACCCTCGATTCACTGATTTGACCGTCCTTAACGTAAAGGACAGTGCGAACTTGATCTATTAAACGCTGATCATGAGTTGAAAAGATAAACGTTAATTTAAATTCTTTATTTAATTTCAAAAAGAGTTCTATGATTTCTTGAGCTGTTTTTGAGTCCAGGTTTGCTGTTGGCTCATCTGCCAGAATCAGCTGTGGCCTTCCTGCGATGGCGCGGGCAATTGAAACCCGCTGTTGTTGTCCTCCAGAGAGTTGGCTCGGAAATCGATTTCCCAACTTCTCCAAACCAACCTGAGTAAGGGCCCATTCGACTCTTTCTTTTATTTCTTTTTTACTGAACCCCTTCAGTTGGAGGGGAAATTCTATATTTTCAGCAGCAGTCAAAATAGGCAGAAGTTGGTAGTCCTGAAATACAAATCCCATATAGTCAAGTCGATGCTTTGTCCTCTCTTCAAGAGACATTGAAGTAATATCCTCTCCCCCGTGCTTTAGAGAACCCGCCGTGGGAAGTATTAAGCCTGCAATTAAATTGAGAATAGTGGTCTTTCCCGAACCTGAAGGACCAACCAATGCCATAAATTCAGCTTCTGGAATTTTAATGTTTACGTTTTTTGCTCCGTAGACCTTAATCTCCTCGGAGCTTTCGTAGACTTTATCTACATGTGAAAGTTCAAACTGCATTCTTGCTCCTGCGAATCACTCTGATTAAAGGGTAAATCATGGTGAGTATAAGAAAAAAATAAATCATCAAAGGTACTTGCCAATAATATTGTGGAACTGAGTAGATCCTGACTAGTGGGGCTATGGTTATCCCCCCCATTATGATGGGTTTGCCGCCAGTGAAGATCTCAATATTGATTGGGTAGTAGTTGAAATAGGTCGTTGCTGCGAAGCCAAGGAGGGCGCCTATGAAGACAGCAATAGTTCCCATCACAAAGACTTCAACCATGAGTGAGGCCGTAATCCAGCTTGTCTGAGCACCTATGATGTTCAGACTTGTAAATTCCTGTTCTCTTTCAAAAAAAGTAATCATCAGCGTATTGGATAGACCAAGACTGACTACTACTACAATGATAATACTTACTATCCACGTGAAATTATCAATAAACCTCACTGAAACACCAATCTCAGGAAGAAGTTCTGTCCATTTAGATATTTCATGATTTTTTAGGGATAAAGGGATCTCAGAATCCATATCAAAGCTGACCCGTTGGTGGTATTTCTCCAATGGCATTGCCAGTAATTCCTGCGCTGATTGTAATTGGGTAAAGGCCAGGGATTCTTCCAGATCGCCCCCACCAAAATCAAGGACACCGACGACTGTGAAGAGGTCATTGGCAATTGATCCGTCAATTGCCTGGCCAACTGTTGCGACTTGTTCTCCGACTTTGACGTTTATTCTTTTCGCAAATTTTTTACCTAAAATAATTTCTTTGTCGCCGGCTTCAGCTAAAAAACGGCCTTCTGATATTGCTTTATAAAGAGTAGAGATTTTCTTTTCTTTCACAACATCGAGACCTGTTAGAAGCACTCCAAGAGTTTTTTTCTCTCCTGAAATGAAGACTGGGGCATTCACTCTTTTTGTAGAAAGTTGAATAAGGTCTTTTTCTTCAAGTTCAGCATCGGACATAGTCTTATAGAGGTTAAATTCTTTCTTGTTGTGATCATCATAAAAGTCAGGATGAGTGATGTGGTAATTTCCTGCATACTGCGAAAGGAATTCCTTCATCATTTCTTTAGAGCCGGAGTTTGCGAAGTTTAAATCCCAAATAATGAATCCACAGCCCAGGCTTAAACTCAAAATCATTATGAGCGTGCGCCTTGGAACTCTAAAAAGATTTCGGTAACTGAATTTTACAAGGTAAGCAAAACCACTCATGGTGCAACCTCAAGCTTTTTTAATGTTCGATGAATTGCCCAGAGGTAGCTAATGGTCAGAACAATAATTACAAAAATAAAGGTAACGAGGAGTTGTTCGACGGTTAATTGTGGGAAAATTACGTTTGGAAGTTTAATTCCTGCCCTTTCAATTGAAACACCCTTGTTTAGAAATCTAAAATCGACTCCTGTATAAGACTGAATTCCAATGATGACAATTAAGAACACGCTGGAGAGGACCCCGGAAGATATGATCATTTGAATTAACTCAAAAATACCTATTTTCCAAAACTTTCGACTGGAAACTCCCAGGATGTTTAACATTTTGAGTTCTTTTAAGCGCTCCTGCCAAAGCATCTGAACTGGAGTCAGAATTGTCATAGTGATGGTCATACCAATAATCAGAAAAAAGAATCTGATCATTCCATCGTGGAATTCAAGAACTACCGCCATTTCAGGATTGAGATTTTTCCAGGTTTTAAAATCGAGGTTAGTCGTTTTTATCCTCTGCGAAATTACCGGCCCGTCTTTTAGACCGTTTGCCATGATTACAATACGATTGAATAAGATTGAGTTTTTATCTTCATTAAAGAAAAGTTTTTGCCACGTTTTTTGGTTGATGTAGACGTATCTTTTTTCAAAAGCATTACTGCTGAATTTGTAGATACCCTTTATGAGCAGTAACTCCGACCTCAGCTCGCCTTTCACGTCCTGGTAGTTTAAAACGATTTGGTCACCGACTTTAAATAAAAAAAGCTTCGCTAGCTCCTGCCCAATAAGAACCGTCCCCTCATCATTAGTTTCAATGAAGCTTCCCTCTTTAATCCTCTTATGAATAGGTAGAAAGGTTTGATGCAGGGGAGGATGTATGCCAATGACTGTCAGGCCAGTAGACCCCTCAGGAGTGGATATATTTCCATCCAAAACGAGTTCCGGTGAATAACTTTTTATAGGTGGGGTCAAAAGTTTCGAATAGGAATCAAAAGCTAAAGGTGTCGAACTATCTGTAGACTTTGAATAGTTCAACTCTTGAAGTTGAAAATAACCAGTGTTTGTGCTTACAACGGCTTTTTCTATTTGATGGTTGAGGCCATCAAAAAATGCGACTACCCAGACAGCAATAAAAACCGCTAAAGAAACGGAAAAGCCGATAAAAAAACTTCGACCAGAATTTCGTCGAATGCTTTTCCAGGCAAATTTGAAAAGATATGAATTTTCGTCATTCAGCATATAATCTTCTTATGGCTTCCA
This sequence comes from Halobacteriovorax sp., assembly GCA_020048985.1. GTDB lineage: Bacteria > Bdellovibrionota > Bacteriovoracia > Bacteriovoracales > Bacteriovoracaceae > Peredibacter. Next base: position 46,209 of record JAIFLR010000022.1, read on the forward strand.
CTTTAATTAGTATAGATGACATTCAACGGATTTTGCTTTTGGCATTGCCCCTCGTAATTGGAGGCATTTCCCATATGATTGTCGTAAAGACTGATATCTTATCTTACTTTAAGAAACCGATTCATCATAGATGGTTTGGGACGAACAAAACTTGGCGTGGATTTTTGATCATGCCTGTGGCGACCTGGCCGGGCATTCACGTTGCACAGAGCATCGAGAAATTGTTAGATTTAAGTACTCCACTATTTGTTGGAAGCTCCAGTTTATTTTTGGCCTTCATTTTGGGGACAGCCTATTGCCTGGCCGAGCTCCCCAATTCCTTCCTTAAAAGACGACTAGGCATAAAAGAAGGGATGACCTCAGATAAATTCAAAATATTATTTATCATTTTAGACCAGGCCGATTCCGCTATTGGGTGCCTAATCGCCTACAAATTGTACTTGAATATCCCCTGGAATATCTTTTGGGGCACAATTGTCTTTGGGACTGGCATTCATCTTTTTTTTAACGTCCTTCTTTATGGCCTCAAAATTAGAAAAAACCCCTTTTAGGAAAACCTATGCTAAAGCGGCTTGCAATTTATTTAAATGAAATGTTTCCAATCACGTCGTTTATTGGAACACTCCTAACAGCTTTTGCTATACAGCTTTCCTACCTTCGACTATTTTCCAATCCAACCAAATTCCATTACCAAATGTTACTGTCTGGGATCGTCATCACTGCCGTGACTCTACTGATTCGAATAATGGATGAATTCAAAGATTTTGAGGACGATAAGAGAAATTTCCCTAATCGACCATTGCCCTCCGGCAAGGTTCACAGTTCAGACTTGAAAGTATTGGCCTTTGTATGTGTAGCCCTAATACTCTTGCTTAGTCTGACGAGCATAAATCTTTTTATCTTTTCGCTTATAACTCTTGGGTATACGCTCCTCATGCTCAAATGGTTTTTTATAGAAAATAAAATGCGCCAGAGCCTTCCTCTTGCTTTTTTATCTCACCACCCGATTGTTATTTTTAATGTGGTCTATTTACTACTGGGAATGATTGAAACTTTTAGTGATCTAGATTGGAGTAAAGCGTACCTAGTTCTTCCAGTTGCTCTCATTTTTACTAACTGGGAAATCGCCAGAAAAATTCGATCTCCAAAGGATGAGACGGCCTATACAACCTATTCAAAAATCTGGGGACCGAGAGTCGCTATAGCTGTCAGTATCCTATTGCAAATGGCCTATACGACGTCGGTGAGTTTGATTTTTATTCATTTAGGAACTCCGGTATTTCTTAGGACGGTCTTTCTCGTTTTTATGCTCATCATGATGATTCCTTCTGCCCGTTTTCTTATAGACCTGAAGTTTAAGGCACCACTTAAGACCAATGCTGAAAGCCAGATACTGTTAATTCTAGGGTTTTTGGTTGCAGCATGCTTTTTATGAAAGTCATATATCAGGCCCATGAATTGGCGCCAGTTGCGGAAGTTGGTGGTAAAGGTCACCATCTTCAAAAGCTTGTTGGTTGGGGAGCTCAGGTCGCTCCATTTTTTGTTATTGGTACTCGTTCCGAGGGGATAATAGATTCTGCTATTAAAAATGAAATTGAAAAATTTTTAAAGATCTACCCGCGAATTGTTTTAAGAAGTTCAATGATTGGTGAAGACCACCTGGATGCCAGCTTTGCTGGACTATTTGAAACGATCTTAGGGGTGGAAATACATAATTGGGAAGAATGTTTAAAGAAAATTTATTCATCTTTGAATTCTCCCCGTGTTCAAAACTACATTACTCAAAAGAATATTCAGCACCAACTAAAAATGGCCGTGGTCGTTCAGCAAGAGATTCAAGTTGAAAAGAGCGGCGTGCTATTTACCAGGGCCCCAGTCCCTCCGACCTCGGCCATTGCCATTGATGCAGCATGGGGAATGGGGGAAGGTGTTGTCTCGGGTTTGGTTGATATTGACCATTATCTTTTGACCCGCTTAGGGGAGATGATCGAAGGTTCAGAAAACAAGGTCCTTAAACAAGGTGAATTAGACGAGTTGGTTAAAGAAAGTCTCCGACTTGAGGCACACTTCAAGAGTCCAGCCGATATAGAGTGGGGAATTAAGGATGAGAAACTCTACATCTTTCAGATAAGACCCATAACAAGATCATTTTCCCCAATTAAAGTATTGGCCGACACCAATCTATCCGAATCCTACCCGGGCTCAGTCAGCCCCTTTACAGCTGGCTTTGTTATTCGTGCCTATGAAAATGTATTCATGGAAGCCGCTCATATTCTGGGTTTTAGTAGAGACCGTTTAAGTTTATTGAGAAACCATTGTGGGCATTTAATTTCCTGTGTTGATGATCATCTCTATTACCACCTGGAGCACTATTATGCCGTTCTTCGGGGCTTACCTGGAGGAGAGAAGAATATTGAGAACTGGCATAAAATGATAGGAGGCAAAGTGGAAGGAGCGACAGTTCCTTATCATGAAACTCGACTTTCTGCTTTTGATTTTGTGAATTCAGTTTTTCGTCTAATCTCATACGCCATAAAGAAAAAACGGATTTATCCCCGTTTTATAAAAGATCTGGAGTCCCTTTCAAGTTCAATAACCCATGATATGGGAGGCTTGAAAACGTCACACCAGACCATTCAGTATCTGTGTCAACTGATGGATAGGCCCCTGGGATTTGGTCTCACAATCATAAATGATTTTTTTATCATGGTCGGCCTGGGACTTTTAACTTCTCGGTTTAAAAAAAGAGGTTTAAAAGAAGACATAATTATAGATCTGCTTAAAACTTCTAACAGTTTAGATTCAGTTAAACCCCTGGAAGCGTTCAATCACCTTGTTCAAGAGTTACCCGAGAGCTTTATGGATGAGTTTGATAAAATGCTAACTCCTACAGGGTTCTCACCATACGAGCATGCTTTCTCTCAGTTGTCTCAAAAGGGTTGGAGTAAGGAAGTCAAATCCTTAGAGGGATTTTTAAATCTTTACGGAGACAGATCGTTTGAAGAACTCAAACTAGAAAGTTTGCCCCTCAAAAATGATCCCGATCTTTTTAAGAAGTTAGTTCGTTGGGGAAAACAAAATAGAACAATAGATAATCCTCATATAAAGAATCCGGTTCAGATCGAATTAAATGTTATTGATTCAATAGTATTGAAATTTACGAGGGACTGCATTGAATTCAGGGAAACAACACGGCTATGGCGTGGAAAATTCTATCATTTTTTACGAATTCTGCTGATAAAACTCGCCGATCAACTAATTAAAGAAAATCCTGTGTTTCATAAATATAACCTGAGAGATTTTTTTTCCATTAATCATCATGAATGGAAACGTTTCGCCGAAAATAAATTAACTTCAGTGGAAGTTTGTTCATTGATTGAATCAAGGCATCGGGAAAACAAACACCAGAATTATCCGGAATTTGTATGCTGGAGTGATGATGAGAAACTGCCACGGTTTCATACCCCTTCCATTTCAGGTGAATATCTCAAAGGCCAAGGAGTTTCTCCTGGAGTTGTGGAAGCTTTAGCCTTGGTGCTGGAAAATCCTACAGAGATTCTGGGCCAAGAGATGGATAGTTTTATTCTTGTGACCAAAAACACTGATCCTGCTTGGATTTATATTATGTCGAGAAGCAAGGGATTGATCTCAGAAAAAGGATCAATGCTAAGTCATACGGCTATAATTGGCAGAGAGCTTGGTATCCCCACACTTGTTGGAGTAAAATCTGCCACTCAACAAATAAAAACCGGAGATCGATTGCGTATTGATGGGTCAACTGGAAAAGTAGAGATTTTATGAGCCTGTCAATAAGTCAATTCACAACTTGGGATGATGTGAAAATAGAAGTTTTTATTAAGTTTAAAGAAAAGATGCAAAGCAATTTGCCTACATACTTTCCCGAAACGATAGAAGACTATAAAAAATTTCTCCATCCTAGTTCTGCCTTTGCCAATGATTACCAATGGAGTGGATTCCTTGTTCATGAAAATAATGTGGTAGTTGGTAAAGCCATCCTGACATGGCGAAATGGATCGAGGGTAGGTAATCTTGGTTTTATTGATTGGGAAAACAAACCTTCGGTTGCGTTGTTGCTGACGAATAAGATCGAGGCTTATGCCAAAACAATGAATCTGAGAGAAATTAAAACGCCAGTTGATATGAACTTTTTTGTCCGCTACAGGATCAAATGCAAGGGCGGCGGTGCTCCTTATTATGGTGAACCTATTTACCCTGATTATTACCACGATTTATTTAAAGTGGCGGGTTATAAAGTTGTTGGAACATGGGATACTTACCTGGTGAAAAGATTTAGTACCTTCACTAATCTCATGAAAAAAAGAAAAAAGCTTAAAGAGCGCCACCATCCATTTTATGATCAGGTTAAAGTTCGATTTATCAAAGTTTCTGACTGGGATAATGAAATCAGGATTGTACATCGTTTGTTTATGGAGTCTTTTTCCGGCATGCCTGAGTTTGAGCCTATCACTTTTGAGCAGTTTAAACTTGTCTATGATGACTTTAAATATTTAATTCATCCCCTCCTTTCTTATATTGTTGAACTTGATGGAGTGCCTGTAGGTTTTAGCATTAACTATCCAGATCCCCTGGAAATACTTTCTAAAATTAAATATAAAAAAGTATCAAAACTTGGAAAACTTTTGCTTCTCGCAAAACTAAGATTGAATTTTAAGACGCTCCTCATGCCTTATATGGGAAAGACCAAGGGTCCTCGTGGTGAAGAAGTTAAAGGAGTATTTCTTAAAATATCGAAAATGTTGACCTGTGGCGTGGTGGTGGCCAATAGGGGACTCATCTGTTATCAGAGCCCAGATTCTCCATCAAAAAGACCTATGGATCCCGAATTGGTTGAGGAATATGCCAAATATGTTTTGTATGGAAAAAACCTAGAGTGAAATAGCAGTTTTATTTTTGCCAAGGATAAAACCTGCTTCTCCAGCGATGCCTTCAACCTCTAAAACGATGTCTTTGTTTAGGTCACCGATGTTAAGAAAGTTTTTCTTTCCGCTGAAGCCGATTGAAAATGTTTCTGCCATACATGCATAACTTTCATTTTTCCCTAAAGGAAAAAGTATGCAGTTAAGGGACTGGTCCTTAGGAAACTGTGCAATTCCACCCAGGTGATACGTAAGATCAGATCTGGTTAAAGCGATCTGATTTAAAAGTTCTTTTTTGATCGTTGGTGGGACCGCAATATCAACTATAACGGCATTTTGCTTAAACAAATCCAGAGTTAAAAATCCTGTAGAAGAACTAGTGCCACTCAAAACGACGTCGGCTTCTGCTATTGATGTGAGATCAGAGGTTGCAACGAGAACTTCTTTTACCACCGGAATTTCCATGAAGCTAAGTAGATTCATGTCTTTTTTCCAGTAAGTTTTAATAACATCCACGACTTTGGAAGTAGCGGAAGAATTTGCTATCTCGTTTAATATTCTTTTCATCGCCTCTTGAAATTTGTTGCTGGTCTCTAGTGGAGAATGATGAATAAGAATCACCTTGCCAACCTTGTCTGCCATCATACTTGTGGCAACAGACATAATATTTCCGGCAGCACCAATGAGGGCCACCGTTGAATTTGGCAGGTTGGTCCCTTTTTCTTCAACAGATCTTAGGGCCGCTTGAATGGTCAGTGATATGGTATAGGCGTTTCCGGTCGTTAGATTCATTCCGCGTGGATCCAGGTAAAGTCCGTTACCTGAAACAATCGAAGTGAATTGACCAAGGCCTACAGTCGTTGCACCCAATTCTTTGGCGTAATCAATGGCATTTTGGACTTTCTTAACGACCTTATATTTATTTTTACTTACGAAGGTTTTCTTTAATTCCTCAGAGGTCATTGGTACTCCCAGCATGATGAAGTCCATCTCCTGGTTATTTTTATCACAAAATACTTGATGATGATAAATTTCAAATTCAGCAAGATCCTTTGTGAGTGTCAGTTTTTCAACCAGCTTATGATCTGGAAGTTGTTTGAGGGCCTTAGTTGTATTTCGAATATGCCCTTCATTAATCATATGACACAAAAAGACAGTGAGTGGTCTTTTTCCCAAATCTGCTTTTTCAACTAAATCGGCTGTTCTGGTATTCTGGATGGTTTCGCCTGGGTAAATGGCAGAGAGGAAGTATTTTACGTCCTGGTTTTGAAGGGCCGTGCACATTCTAAAAAGTCCACCGATCATCTCTTCAGCTTGAACAATATTGAAATAAAGACTTGGCTGAATTCTTAAGGTGAGGTTATTTGATAACGATGGGTTCATGCGAAGATTTTCGTGATTTAAGAGTCCGGCAGCAACCAGGTACCCTTGCATCTTACTGTCACATATCAATTTAAACTCAAATCCCATATCGCGAAAGATAGTCGCTTCAAATTCCATCGCAAGAAATAGACCTTTGCCTCGTATTTCTTTTATGATTTCGGGAAATTGTGATTTTAACCATTCAAGTCGGCCTCGTAAGAACTCAGCTGTTTCCATGCCTGATTTTAATGGTGACTCTTCTGATTCAAGAATATTCAGTACTTCAAGGGCAATGAGTGATGAGAAATCATCTTCTGCAAAAGTCGAACTATGAAGAAACCCAAAGTCATCAATGTATTTTCTTTTAAGTATGGTAGTTGCAGCAATTTTGGCGATCCCGCCGCCAAGTGATTTTGAAAAAGTGTATACATCTGCGGTTATATGGCTGTGATTTCCAGCCGCCATCAGTCCAGTGCGAAACATTCCCGATTGAATTTCATCGAAAATAAGCAGGAAACTTTCTTGAAGGGAGAATTTTTTTAAGATAGCGAGCGTTTGAGATGGGACTTCAATTACACCAGCCTCGCCCTGAATTGGCTCTGCAAATGCTCCCGCAACCAGCGAGAACGCGTGCTTCGTTACGACGATTCCTTGCGGGCCTCCAGCGATAAAAATGAGGTCTTGTCTGGTGTCCTCGATTACTTTTTCTAGTGTTTCCAGGTCATCATGTGCTGAAATGAAAATAGTTTGAGTATTAAACTCGTCACCTAGAAAAAAATCATTTCGAAAATTCTCATTGCTGGTTATTGAAAGGGCTCCCAAGGTTTTGCCGTGGTAAGCTTTTTTAAGTGAAATAAACTTTGGCCGCTGACTTATTTGAAGGCTATTAATTTCACGCAAGAGACTTACCAGGCTATCTATTTCATGAGTATTGGCGAGTTGATGAAGAAGGTAGCTTCTTCGCTCCTCACTCATTCTTAATTCATCCGTTTTATTTATAATTTCAGTTTTGAGTTTGAGAAGAATCTTTCTTTGAAGGGCAGGCTCAGATCTGCGAACTTTAATCAGGGCCTGATTCATTTCTTTTTCAATTTCTTGGGATATATCTGTCAACTTATGCTTGAAGTGAAGTTGCGAGTGCTTAATCGCCGCTTCTACTGCTTCTGTGCCTGAGTTAGAGAAATTCGTTACCCAAGGCCCTTCCGAGGTTTCACGTTGCAATATTTCTGATAGTCTTTTCGCAAGCTCACCAGACGCTTTTCTTTGACTCCCCTGAGTCATTGAAGGGGCGCCATTGGCATTCCATTCGCTCAAAGCATTAAGTAATCGCGGGTGACGGTGACCAAGTAGGTTTGAGCCGTAGCCACCCGTTAAGTCCAATACCCTTTGTGTCTTTTGATTTTGATCATAATAAAGATAGTCACCCTGGCCTCTTGTGTATGCCTTGGCCAAGTTCATAGCTTCCAGAAGTCTGGCCGTTAGGGGGCGAGCATACACAGCATAGTCATCTGTTGCATTTTCATGCTTCTTTTTAAGATGTTCGTTTAACCCTGGCAATATGCTCATAGGTGTTTATGAGCAAGTCCCAGGCCAAGGCCGGTTCTCTAAGAGCCTGTGCCTACGGCTTCCAGTGGCTAAATCCTCCTTTTAGTGTCAAAAAACTAGACACTTTTATTCATGTTACATTGTGAAACTTTTGCTACAAATTGGCCTATGGTTTGCTTTATAAACGGCAAAGGATTTTTTTATGCAAATGGTATTAACTCTTTTATTTGTGCTTATGGCGTCCCAATCCTACGCCGAGGTTTGCGAAAACAAGGGGCCAAACGTTATCCTCTTTACCTGGGACGGCGTTAGATCAGATGAATTCTTTAAGGGCACAGGACTTCTTCACTCTCATCAACTTCCGCGCTCAGAAAGAGGAAAAATTTTTTCAAGTCTGTGGTCAAAGCACGCAAAGGAAGGAATGGTCCTTGGCGGAAAAGATCGATATAAAATTGCCAGTTCCATTGCGATCAGTCTGCCTTCTTATCAGGCACTCATGGTTGGTCACGCTACTGCTTGCAAGAATAACAGTTGCGGTGCTCTTAACGAGGTTTCAGTTCTCGAGAGCGTTCGAAGTTCACTAGACCTTCCTAAAAAAGATGTCGCCGTTTTTGCCTCATGGGAAGGATTATCTTCTGCTGTGGCAAAAGATTTAAATCAAATTACCCACGGCATATACCCGGGCCTATTAACTGATTCAACATCTGATGAACAAATGTCAGATATCCAAAAAAGAGCAATGGAAGATTTACCTAAGTGGAAAGGATCTAGAAAGGATAAATATACTTTTGAATTAGGTATGCATTACCTGAAGAAACATTGTCCTCGCGTGCTTTATATTTCTCTTGTTGATTCTGATGAATTTGGCCACGAGGGTGATTACCCTAATTATGTTAGAACTTTGAGGCAGTATGATGAATACCTTGATCACTTGATAAAAACATTGCGCGAAATGGGCGAATATGGACGCCAAACAACCTTGATTGTAACAACAGACCATTCAAGGGGGGCAGGTCCCTTATGGGTTGGCCACGCCAACACCCCTGATTCAGAAAAAAACGTTTTTCTTTATGCCGGAGGTAGAGGGGTTAAACCAACCGGTCGTTCTAAAGAAACTGGAGACCACTCTAATATCAGGCCAACTATTGAGTACTTACTTGGACTAAGACCAACAGAAAAGATTCTCCCCAATATTAGCGTAGATTAGTCAGTTAATTTGACTGCAAATCCTATCTCATAAGAATCTCCCAATCTTCCGAAGAGAAGGCAGGAGATTCTTATGCAAGTTCAAAAATGGAATTATTTTCAGTTTAGAAAACAACACGACTACCCAGTCTATTTGAGATTTAAACAGGAAGAGCTAAATCCCAAATTTTCTCATCTCTTGTCTGAGCTTGGTTTCAGTGAATTAACTGAACCGGAATCAAAGAAGATACCTCTTCAAAGAGCTCATACCAGAATGTTAACGGTTCAGTCTGCAAGCACTCGATTGGATCAGCAGCTTAATGGTTCTGATCTCCTCGATAAATATGGTTCTGAAATTCTTTCTATTCAGGCAGGCACGCCCGTTTATACTTACCGCAAGGTTGGTATAATGGCGCTCCCAACCAATAAGACACTTTGGGATCTCGCCCTTCATTCTGAAATATCTCATACAGATCAGATGATTGGTTTAAGAGTTATTCTGGTGCGTTTTATTTCTCAGGCCTTGGCAGAGCAAGGAGTTCTATGTTACTGGGGAACTGTAAGGGACGAGACTGTTATTGTCATGAAGCAGGCCCAATCTTTTGGTGAAGCCGTCTTCATCGACTGGAATAAAAAAGTAATTTTCTCCAACGGTGGAGAGATGAAATTTAATTCTCATTTAAAGATTCTTCGTAAAGACAAGGAATCCAAATCTGCAGGTTCACTGAGCAGGGAAGAAGTGATTAGCTTTTTGAGTGTGAGCACCTGTCTGCTGAGTTTCAGTGGAATCACTAATCCTATGAAACGGGCGATTGTAGAGATGAGCGCCAAAGTCACCACTACTTATTCTGTTTATGAAGGCTCGGCCAATCTCTAGTTGTCTTCAGCTTTTTCGTCCTATAAGATTTAGACCATGAATCAAGAATGGATTGATCCCGTCATTTTCTCGTTAGGCCCTTTTCAAGTACGTTGGTATGGCGCAATGTACGTTGCGGGCTTTCTGGTTGGTGGATACATTCTCAAATATCTTGCAGATAAAAAGTTCTGGCCTCTCTCTAAAGAGCATATCGATAAATATATAACCCAGTTAATCATTGGAATGTTTTTAGGAGCTCGTCTCTTTTACGTTTTGCTTTATAACTGGGAATACTATTCAGTGAACCTTCTGGACATTTTTGCTGTCTGGAAAGGTGGACTGAGTTTTCATGGCGCCGTCGTTGGTATGTGCCTGGCCACGTGGAATCTTGCTCGAAAAAACAATCTTCATTTTTTTCAGATAGCCGACTGTATGGCGATTGCCGGAAGTCCTGGATTATTTTTTGGTCGCATGGGGAACTTCATCAACGGTGAACTTTATGGCCGTGTCACTGACTCTTGGGCAGGAGTTGTTTTCCCTGGAGCTGGTCCTTTTCCTCGCCACGCCTCTCAACTTTATGAAGGTATACTTGAAGGAATCGTTCTCTTTCTTGTTTTATTTGCGATCCATAAACGTCAACGGTTTTATGGAGTTTGTAGTTCAACTTTCTTATTAGGTTATGGAGTCTTTCGTTTTATAGTGGAATTCTTTCGTGAACCAGATGCCCAGCTTGGTTATTATCTTGGATATTTCACCATGGGCCAAATCCTATGTTTCTTCATGATAATAGCTTCATACTTCATGCTGATGTATGCAAAAAAACTCAACATCAAAAACCCGCTCATCCCGCGTTAATTTTTTTGAACAGATTCTTTCATGGCCTCAATCAGTGGTTTAAAGCCACTCTGTTTTTGAGTCGGGAAAACAGTGTAAAAAATTGGAAAACAAGTGATTGTGCAAGCCGCTGAGTAAACGTGTTTGAGATTGTTTTTTTCCCATTGATAAACAGCTTCCTCTCCTACTTTTTTATAAGAATTCTGTTTGCCCATGCGGTTCACCAAAGATTGAAAAAAGATATCATGCAGAAAATAGCTCGGAAGCTTTGCAAAAAAGTCTAAGACTTTACCCTCTTTAGCTTGAACAATAACTGGAAATTTGTAGCGTATGTGTGCGACATAGTATTTTTGAGTCTCGGTCCCATTTTTAGTGCTCATGACTTCTGCCTTGCCATATTTCTTCACAATCTCATCTATTTTCTTTTCAGGAAAAAAATCCGCTAGGGTGTCGAGACTGAAATTATAATTAGGCGCTTCAACTTTTGCGTTTAAAGGTTGAAACATCATCATGAGGCATGGCAAAATGGTCAGGAGTTTAAACATAATGAGATTTTATCACAGCTTTAAAGTTGACTGTTTTGCTTTTTGCAAAAAAGTGTAAAGACGCAAGTGGTCCGATGAGATGTGCCTTTTAAGTTGTTGATTCTATAAATATGTTACCCCGTAGGGACAAACATATTTTGCCCCCATCTTTGTTTGGGAGCCTAGATCCATTATGCTTTTAAAGTGGAAGCGTAATTCATGCTTCTGGTTTGATTAAGGATGATTAGATGATTAAAAAATTGGCGCTAACGCCTCTTGTTTTGGTGCTTTTTCTTACTGCTTGTACTACGACAAAGAAAAAGTCTTCTAAGCAAACTTATAATCCGTCTGTTGCTGAACAAGCTGAGTACTACCGCGTTCAAGAACATCTTATAGAGAAAGATCTTCCTAACTGTCAGGGATGTATCCACGGAAGTTCACACACTAAAACTTTTACGGCGCCTTTAAACGTCTATCAAATTGAATCCAGTGCCGTAGCTGAGTTAGGTCTAAGAAATACTAAATTTGATATCCCTGTAACTTGGAATAAACAAGTAGCTATGTGGGTTAAGTTTTTCACTGGTAAGGGCCGCAAACATTTCGTTAATTACACTCAGAGAGCTGGCCGCTATGCTCCTGTTCTTTCAAAAATCATGGCGGACAATGGTTTACCAAGAGATTTAATCTATCTTGCGATGGCAGAGTCTGGTTTTACGAATCATGCGCGTTCTTGGGCCAAGGCCGTGGGTCCTTGGCAATTCATGCCATACACGGGCAGAAAATTTGGTCTTAACATTGACTGGTACGTTGATGAAAGAAGAGATCCTCTAAAAGCATCAATTGCGGCAGCAAATTATCTTAAAACGCTCCATAACCTTTTTGGATCATGGGAGCTTGCGACTGCCGGATACAATGCAGGAGAAGGGAAGATCGGACGCGCGGTTAGAATGTATAAAACCAAAGATTTTTGGCAGATTACTAAGGGGCGCTACCTTCGTCCTGAAACAAAAAACTACGTTCCAAAAATCATGGCCCTCGCTATTATTGGGAAAAATCTGGATGTCTTCGGGTTTAATGAAATTAATTTTGAAAAAGCACTGGATTACGAAGAGATCATGGTTAAAGGTAACTCAGATCTTTACGAAGTTGCAGAAGCCCTTGAGCTAGATTTCGAAGAAGTAAAACGCTACAACCCAGAGATCGTCCGCTGGCAAACACCACCTTACGTTGAAGGTTACCCTTTAAGAATTCCTGTTGGGGCTAAAGATGCTTGGGATGACTTCAAAGATAAGGATAGCGTTGTTGCTGATAACTTCAAAACTTATGTGACTTCTGGCCAATCTTCGCTGCAGCAGATTTCAAAAAAGTTTAAAGTTCCAGTCAATGTTCTGGCCGATTTAAATCCAGATCTTTCTGGATCTCACCTCAGTCCTAAAACAGTAGTGCATTTACCGTTTCGTGAAGACCATTCTCTCCAAGCTAGCATGTATTCTGATATCTACGAAAAATCTAAACCTAAGAAGATGGCCCGTAGCAAGCGCGGTGGATATAGCCGCTCTATTAGTGCTTACATGAAAAAAGGTAGAAGAATAAAAAACCCATCTATCTATTACACTGTTAAGCGTGGGGATACTCTTTGGAGAGTCGCTCAAAGAACAGGCGTTCCCATGAGCACCATTATCAGAACCAATGCTCATATCATTAAGCGTCGTCAAATCCTTCCGGGCGATAAGCTAGCGATAAAATAGTGATCTCTAGATCCCGTAAATAAAAACTTGATAAAAATAATCAAAAACCCACTCGCCAGAGTGGGTTTTTGATTTTATGCTTTGATTATGAGTTTTGGATTATTAAAGCACTTTAAAGACCATAAGAAGGGTTTCCATGCAGGGCATGAAGCAAAATTTGTTGCTCATGTCATTATGGGGTCAGACCTGGGTTCAGTTTTAAAACTGATGGAGCTTCGAAAAAATTATCCTGCTGAATCAATTCGTCTAATCACGCCTCGTCTTGTAAATAAAAAACTCCTGATTGAGAATTATCAATTTGGTGTCTCACAAATGCGCTCGCAGGAAGCTGTGAGTGAGATTTATAAGAGCCATTTTGATGCAAAAATCCTTCCTCAAAAGTTTCTTCCACATTTTTACAAAGATGGTAAATTTCACGAGTTTTCTGGAAGAGCTAAATCGATGGAACTCTTAGAGGGGGAGCATTTCTTCCTGAATAAAGGTTACCGTCTAGATATCTCATCACTTTTCACGACCGAGGACTGGGAGAATTTAGACACCATTATTTCTCAGTTCATTGATATCAGAATTGTTGAAGGGATTGAGAAGACCGAAGTTAAGGACCTGGTAGAGAAGGGTGAGTGGCTCATCACTTTTAAAGATTTTAATAAAGTAAGTTGTGAGAACCTCTATTCATCACTATCGCCTAAGAAGTTCCTCGGTTTTTTAAAAAATAAAGACCAGATGACTCCCGATGTAATTGATTTCTGTACTTCGACAAATATCCAAGCAGCGATCTCACTTACTTGGCTGATGAAAAAAGAATATTCAAGTGAAGAGCGAACGCTGTTTATTCCTCAGAGTATGACTCATGAGTGGGGCCACTTTATAGTTGAATTTGAAAACACTCCTGAAGGGCAACTATGCCACGGTTTGTTCCTGATTCACGAAGAAGAACCACAGACTGAAGATCTTGCTGGTAAAATTAAGCTTATGAAGCGAGTGATTGAAAGAGTGTTTCCAGATTTCGAGAATAATATCTATAAAGAATACATTCGTTTTGATGAAGAGATGTTTATTAGTGACGTAAAGGACAGCCTCATCGAACAAATCAGTTTTGATTATCCAACGTTGAAATTCGTAGGGCAGTCAGCGCAAATGAAACCCCAGTTTTCCAACGAAAAGTTTTTGTCCAGAGTTCTTCTAAGTTAGTTAACCAATCCACAAATATATTATTTTAAGGAGATCACATGAAGTTGTTAGTTGTTCTACTTGTATCCCTGTTTTCTTTTATGTCTTTTGCCCAGACAAGAATCGTATCTATAGATGCATTCGATTATTCGTATACTGGCGGACTTTCTTTCAGACATGAAGAAGGCAAAGATGACGACCGTGACACCACAACGTTCAAATTTAACCTTAACTACGCTCAGAACCTTGAGCAATACGAAGGCTTAATGTGGAAAGCTCAGGCCTACTGGAACCGCGTGGATGAAGATTTTGGATCAAACGATACACTAAGCTCAACTTTCGGCGCTGGCGGAGGAATACTTTATAACTTCAATGCAGCTGATATTAAAAATTCCATCATGGCCGGAGCTATGGTTGGCATTGAAAGACAAACAATTGAACTCGCTGGTGGTGATGACGAGTCTGGTTTTAACTTCTTTTTGAACCTTGAAGCAGGTAAACGTTGGGATATGGGCACGTATTCAGCTGCCAACATCTCTTATGCCCCTACAGTTTCTTTGAACTTAAAAAGATATGGGGGCGATATTCGCGATGAATACTTCACAACCAGTCGTGACATCAGATTTAATTTCTTAAAATTTGATATTCTCTTCTAATTTTTCCTGACATCAGTATTAAGAGAAGGCCACTTTCGAGTGGCCTTTTTCATTCTCATGGGGGCAATTAACGTCAATCTTTTGTCACTCATCGGACCTTGAAAAACCTTCAGAAAATTCCAATCAGAAAAAAAGCTATTGCCAAAAGAAACGAGTTTCGTGACACTTTTAGTAACACATTTTTAGTTTTGCTTAAGTTCCAAACATGAATACGAATGACTTGATGTCATTTTTTTAAAGGAGATTTCATGAAAAAACAGTTAATCGTTGCTCTAGGACTTGCCGTTCTTGCAACACCTGCATTCGCTTCAAAAGCTCGTTTGCAAGCTCTTGGTGAAGACACAAACGGTTCATTTTACATCAATGACAACCGTAACATCTTCCTTAACGCTGCTCACGTTAACAACCACAAGGATTTCGTAACTTTCGAAACTGGTAACACTACTGCTGACGCTACTGATGATTCAGCTGTAGCTCCACGTCCAGAAGGCGGAGTTTTCTTTGGTCAAGGTAATCTAGTTTACGGTGTTCAACTTGGTAACGAGTCAAACACTTCTAACACTCTTAGAAACTGGGCTGGCTCTGCAACTGAACAGAACAACGTTGACCTTTTCGTAGCTGGTGACGCTGGCGTTAAATGGGGTGCAAACCTTACTTACGGTAAAGTAACTGAAACTGCTACTGTAGACAGCTCTGATGTTATGCGCACTCGTCTTGGTGTAGTTGCTGGCGATATCGAAGGTTTCGCTAACATCTCTCTTAAGAATGAAGTTAAGGATAAAGATGGTTCAGAGTTCGAAGGTAAACTTGGCTACCAGATCGGTGGATCTTATGCTATGAATGCTTACAAGTTCTTTGCTGAATACCGTAACATTGAAGGTGAAGATAAGACTGCTAACGCTGATGGTTCTGTAAAACTTTTAAGAGTTGGTGCTGGACGTACAGACAAGCTTAACGACAAAGCTTCTCTTTTCACTAAGCTAGAAGTTTCTCAGACAACTATCAATGCTGAAGCTGCTACAGGCGCACTAACAACTGGTGGAGAAGATCAAAAAACAACAAATCTTCCATTAACTGTTGGTCTTGAGTACGATGCTGCTTCTTGGTTAACTCTTCGCAGCTCAGTTTCTCAGTCTCTTTACTCTGATGTATCTCTTAAAGCTACATCAAACCAAAATCTTGCTAACACAACTGTTGTAAACGCTGGTGCTTCACTTAAGTTCGGCGAAATGTCAGTTGATGGCGTGATCGGTAACGGTGATGCTGCTCTAGCTTCTGGTACAAACGGTTCTCTACGTACAGACAACCTTATGTCTCGCGTTTCTTTCAACTACAACTGGTAATTTGTTAACTCAAAAAACTTAAAGTGTTGGGCCCGGAGAAATCCGGGCCTTTTTATTTTCTGCCCTAAGTCATCCTTGCTAGTCCCATTCCGAACCATCTAAATACCACTCAATGTCAGTAAAATCCTCTAGGAATCCTCCGAGTCTATAAGTACAATTTCTAGCAAACATAAGGAGTCTCTCAATGAAAAAGTTTCTAGCTGTTGCAGCTGTACTTGCTGTCACTTCAGTTAACGCTGAAGAAGTTAAGTTTGGTGATTTGAACTATTTCCTTAAGCAGGGTCAATTTAATGTTGGCGTTGATGCGATCGCAAATAATGAACCTTCGAGAGTTGGTGGAGCTGATACTGAAGTCGATGGGTACCAATTGAATACTCAGTTTGGTTACGCTTTGACAGATTCCTTGAATGTGACTGCTGGTCTGAATTATCTTTATGATGGGGAAACTGAGGTTAACGGAGGCGCAAGTGCTGACGACTCAGGAATTCAGAATCCTAAGTTTGGTGCGAATTACCGATTAATGAAACAAAGTGATGCTGGTCTTAACTTTGATGTTGGAGCAGTTGCCACTCTCAATGTAATTGACCGCGAAGTAGGAACAAAAGATAAAGAAGGGAATAACCAAAACCCGATTTATTCTAATTATGCTGATCCAAGAACCAGTCTTGAAGTGAATGCCCGTCTTGGTAATAAGTGGAATGAAGCCAATGAATACTACTTCCTAGCTGCTGCCACTTATCGCATGGATGGCGAGTATGAGCAGTTAGAAGGAGACATGATCGATATGGATTCTTCAGTTGATTTCAAGCTAGGCGCTTTTTATCAATACCGCCCAGTTAATGAGTTCATGATGACTTTTGGTTTAACAGGTACTCGCGTTGGTGAAGTTGATGGGAATGATGAGTCAGAAGATTTTACGATCACGGACCACTTAGATTATCAGTTTAGCTTCAACGCTAAATATCTTGTTACTGATTCTATGATCGCTAAATTTATCTTCACCCAAGACAACAGAAGCGACTTTGATTACGAAGCAAATTCAGGGGATTCTGAAGTTGATAAACGCCATGCTCTTCAGTACGGCCTTGGCGTCGATTTGTTATTTTAATTTTTTAGTTTTACTGGCCTGAGGGGATTCCATATCTTTTGGCCAGTAAGCTTTTAATTAGCCCTTCCCTGTCACAATCAATTTTTAATTCATCCATTAAGCGCTCCAAGAGCTGGATCTTTTCCTCCACTTCACTCAATTCCTCTAGCAGTTGTTTGGAATGATGTATGACCATAGTTTTTATCCCCTTCATTGAGCCATTATATAGTCATTGTTTGATATGCCAAACAAGAACTTGGTGGTTCAAACAATTATATGGCTTTTCAGGTACTTAACATGTTGTATAAACTAGTCCCATGAATAAAAGATCCTTCGCCCTCTCTTGGGGCCGTAAAATGTTTTTCGGCATAGGCTGGGCCTTAACCAGTCTGGTCGCACTCAATTATTTGCAAAGTATGATCATCCCGCAGACCATTGTTGGTTGGATGTATTTTCTCACGACATTTATTGGCCACTACGGATTGCTTTTATCACTGGTTTATTTTTTCATCTATTGTCCCGTCGTTTATATTTTTCCTTCTTATTACGTCTCAAGAATTTGGTCGATCACATTACTTTTAGCGGTTAATGCTTTTATCTTTTTCGACAGTTATTTGTTCACCCGTTATCGGTTTCATATAAATTCATTTTTATGGGATTTTCTGCAGGATAAAGACGCTCTATCCGCATTTGGATTTACTCCCCTTAAGTTGGGTCTAATCGGCGTGGTCGTTGGGATTTTATTTTTTGTTATCTGGTTCAGAGGTGAAAAGCTCTGGAGAACAATGCAAGGACGATTCAGTAATCCCGTTAAAAACTGGTATCTTGTTTTGATCGCGATCTGTTTGATGACAAGTCATCTGTTGCATATGTACGGAGACGCTAAAGGTGCGAGATATATTACTCGTCTCGCTCAGATTTTTCCGCTTCACTTTCCTCTGACTGGGAAAAATATCCTCAAAGAGCAGCAAGTAGAGCTCGGGCCTAACTCAGTTGCTAAACAGGGTTATAAGGATTTCTTTTACCCGGCCAAAGATCTTAATTGCCCGATGAAGCAGCCTAAAAAT
The DNA here is from genome assembly GCA_020048985.1 of Halobacteriovorax sp. GTDB lineage: Bacteria > Bdellovibrionota > Bacteriovoracia > Bacteriovoracales > Bacteriovoracaceae > Peredibacter. The sequence goes on from JAIFLR010000022.1 coordinate 64,484, forward strand.
ATCCTCATGGTCGTCATAGATCATTGGTCGGCCGGAGAGATGAATGGTGAGCTAACCCCAAATATTTTTCACTTTAGTACTCATGGGCTTGTTTTCGACAATCACTATAGTGGTGGTTTGAATAAGAACGATGGTTATTTTTCACTGCTGTACTCTCTTCCTCCTGTTTATGCTGATTCTGTTCTTAACCAGTCAACGTCTCCAGTCTTTTTGGATCAAATTAAAAAATCTAATATAGATGCCACGTTTTTTCATACAGGAGCGAGTTCTCCATTGACTCATTACCTACCGGAGGAAAAAGAAATTCTAACGGATTATATTGAGTCTAATTTAGCGGAGAGGGATGATCTTGC
>JAIFLR010000103.1 GCA_020048985.1 Halobacteriovorax sp.
ATGGGGCTTCTCTATGAATTCCCTGATCAAAAAAACTTCGACGCCTTTTATCAGGACTTTTTGCATCGATTGACCACAGCTGATTACGCAGTTATGAAAGGCCTCACCACTTTAGAGGCCAATCTTTATAAAGAGAAAAAGTTTCTGAACTATGTGGCAGATCCACATTTGGCGATTAGCATTTTAACTGACACTACCGAGAGATCTCCTACATTTTCACTGAGAGGTTTTGAAAACCGACTGGAGCCTGGAGACCATCACTCCTTGAGTTATCTCTTTATTCAGGATGCAGAAAATGCAGGGCACGGGTGGAGTGAACTTTTGTGGCGGGAGCCTCGTGCTCTTGAATGGCCAGAACTCGATGGACGTATCGGACTAACTAAATTGCATGGTTTTGATATTTCTGCCCAGGGGTTAAAGGCCAGATCCCATAAAATTCCTACAGTGAATTTTGAAGTTTCTTATGAAAAGGGAAATATTCAATTTATCTGTCTGGACGAAAAAGTTGAATTTAACTGGGGCCAGGATCAACTCTTTAATCACTTAATGGTGAAGATGCTCTTGAATGCCCATTCCACTCTGATTATGGGACTGCTGGATCGTTATCAGGGAAATGTCATGACTTGGGTGAGATCAAGTAACAATAAACTCATCGACCGCTCTGCACGCTATATACTTCATCTGCTTAAAGAGAATGGTAAGTCGGCCAGCTACGAAGATGTGGTTGAAAAAATATTTGAAGAGAGTGTGGATCTGCAGGAAAATGATCCGATCGTGTTAAAAGTCTTAAAACGTTATTAAGACTTTTTGTCGATATCGTTGTCGTTATCGCCCTTCATGCCTTTCTTGAAATTCTTGATTGATTCACCAAGTGAACTTCCGAGTTGTGGAAGTTTTTTTCCGCCAAACATCAGAACCACAATAAGAAGAATAATTACTAATTCGCCCATTCCTAAACCAAACATACTAATTCCTTGATATTACTATTTTATTAATAAAGTCGTGACAGGTCCATGCCGTATTTTCCTGGGGCATAGTTTGCCATTCGACTCATTTTGAGGGCGGCAAAGTCTTTTGATCCGTTACTCATAGAGGCATAAGGGAAAATGGCGATGCCACCACGAGGGGTGAAGTCACCCATGACTTCGAGGTATTTTGGCTTCATCAATTTGAACAGATCTTTACAGATTTTCTGGACGCAATCCTCATGGAAATCCCCATGGTTTCTAAAACTGAAGAGGTAGATTTTGAGTGACTTGGACTCAACCATTTCTTTATCAGCGATGTAATTGATGAATATTTTAGCAAAGTCAGGCTGGCCGGTTTTTGGGCACAAAGAGGTGAACTCGGTGCAGATAAAACTGGTCCAGGCGTCGTTATCGGGGTTCTTATTTGGGAACTTTTCCAGAACTTCAGGGGCATAAGTCTCAGGGTAATCAGTTTTCGTGTTGCCCAAAAGTTTGACCGTACCCAATTCTTTGTCTTTACGACCTTCGGATTTCGATTTTTTGGACATAGAAGACCCCTTGTTTAATCTTTGATTCTAGTCATTTAGCGTCATGTGTGGGAAAAGTCTAGCATGTCAGAAAAAATTAAAGTCATCCTGGGGCAGCTCGGGTCACCAAAAAGTACAAAAGTTAAAGATGTTAGGGATTATCTAAGGGAATTTCTAGGGGATCCCAGAGTGGTTGATATCAATCCTCTATTGTGGAAAATCATCCTGAACCTGTTTGTTCTACCTTTTAGGCCTAAAAAGTCCGCTGCTCTTTATGCCCGAATTCTGGAAAAAGATGGATTTCCCCTCATCACAAATACTGAAAAAGTCGCGACGGCATTGAAGCCTTTGCTCGATTCAAATCTTGAGCTGGATCACATTTTTTTACTTTCTCATCCGCGGGCCGATGTGGTGCTGGATGCGTGGGAAAAAGAAGACATTTCGACTCGGGCCCAGAGGGTTTTAGTTTTGCCTCAATTTCCTCAGTACTCTGAGGCCACCATTGGTTCTGTGGTTGATGCAGTCGCTGGAGAATTCAAAAAACGCGTTAATATTCCGACTTTTTCTGTGGTGAGTTCTTATCACCGCTCAAAAGCCTTCATTGATCATTCGGCCAGAAAAATTCAAGAGTCACTAGAGGCTCATCCTGATATGCAGGAATTGATTATTTCTTTTCACGGCATACCTCTAAGAAGAGTGCTGAAGAAAAAAGATGTTTATCTACTTCATTGCCTGGAAACTTTTGAGCTGATTAAAGAACAATTAAAAATTTCTATTCCAGTTTCAATGACTTTTCAGTCCCGCTTTGGCCAGGAAGTTTGGCTTGGGCCTTACACCGATCAAACGGTGGTAAAAAAAGTTGAAAACGGCGTTAAGAAAATTGGGGTTTATTGCCCTAGTTTTGTGGTGGACTGCCTGGAGACAACTGATGAAATTGGCCATGAGCTGGCTCATGAAGTGAAAGAAGCAGGTGGATCTCTCGTTCACATCCCTTGTGTTAATGCAGATCCCGCTTGGATTAAAGATTACGCTCACTTCATTAACGTGTATGCCAATGGCTCTGAAAAAGAGCGCCAAGAATTATTTTATTCAATTGATGCAACCCAAAGGTACCAAACAGTGATTACTGAACAGACAAAAATTGCTCCATCTGAATTAACACCAGAGGCGAAAAAAGTTTTGAAGTTGATGTTTCTTACAATGTTCATGGATCTGATCGGGTTTTCGATCATTTTTCCTATGTTCCCGGCCATGGCCAAATATTATTTAAGTGTAGATGCAGATAACTATTTTCTCTCTGGCATGATGACTTTGATTGGGAATATCCAATCAATTTCAACATCCGATACTGGTAATGTAGGCATGAGCACCGTAGTTCTTTTCGGAGGACTTTTAGGTGCCCTTTATTCCCTGATTCAATTTGTGACAGCTCCTATTTGGGGAGGAATCTCAGATCGTATTGGACGAAGACCGGTTCTTCTTATTTCTGTATTTGGATTATTTCTGAGTTATGTGTTGTGGTTTTTCTCCGGTTCATTCACTCTTCTTCTCGTGGCCCGTGCTGTGGGTGGTTTAATGTCGGGTAACCTTTCAATTGCTTCTGCAGTTGTGAGTGATGTGACTGACTTCAAAACTCGCTCTAAGGGCATGGCCTTTATTGGAATTGCTTTTGCCTTCGGATTTGTTTTTGGTCCGGCCATGGGGGGGATTCTCTCTATGTATAACCCAATTGCTGACCACCCAGAATGGGCTGCTTACGGGGTTAACCCATTTTCAGCGGCCGCTGGTCTTGCGGCGATTCTGAGTTTTATTAATTTTTTCACTATCCTTAAATCGTTTCCAGAAACGCTTAAAAAAGAGAAGGCCATCGGGCATCCTCAGAGAAGTATTAATCCGATTAAACTTTTCAAACCTTTGCCGATTAAGGGCGTGAATTTAACAAACTTAAGTTATTTCTTTTTTATCACAGCGTTCTCAGGCATGGAGTTCACGCTGACGTTTTTGGCGGTGGAGCGATTGGGTTATACGTCTATGGATAATGCCTATATGTTTATCTTCATTGGCTTTTTCATAGCGATGGTTCAAGGTGGTTATGTTCGCCGTAAGGCCCATCAAGTTGGTGAACGTAAGATGGCTTTCCAGGGCTTAGTGGCGATTGTGCCTGGACTTATTCTTCTCGCCTTTGCACAGTCTCCTGTGATGCTTTATTCTGGATTATTTTTCCTCTCGATTGGTTCGGCCATGACGATTCCGTGTTTAACTTCACTTGTCTCATTCTACTCACCGGAGCATATGCAAGGTCAGAGTCTGGGAATTTTTAGATCTCTGGGTGCCCTTGGTCGCGTGATTGGCCCTATTTATGCTTCTCTTGTTTACTGGCGTTTTGGTTCTGTGACGGCGTACCTCACGGGAGCGGCCTTGGTGTTTTTGCCGGCACTTATTGTCCGCATGCTACCCGCAGTGGAGAAGGCTGACGAGAACGCTTAGGTATTTATTGCCCTAAGAGATCTTTTGCTAACTTGTTTTAATCTTCCTTTATACTTTTTAACAGAAGTATAAAGGAGTTCCATGAAAAACATTCTTATCGCTACCGCAGTCCTTGCAAGCTCTTCAGTCTATGCTCAAGGCGTGATCCCCTCAATAGATTATTCTCAATGCCAACAGGCACTGGGATTCTATGGACCCCAATTAAATCATAAAGGGGAGTTCATGGCCGGTCCGGGCATGCAGCCCAATCCAGATGTCTCAACGGCTAAAATGCTGAATGATGAAACAGAAACGACTTATGCTTTTAAAGGTCAGTTTTTGGGTATGAACGGTAAGCCACAAGTCACTAAATACAAAGTGAGAAAAGATAAAAACGGAAATGTCATCGAGGTCAACACAGCTCAGGATAAAATCGACGCTGGAACTGTGAGCATGCATAAACAGTGGGCATTGAATAGCGCAGTTTATTCTGGCGTTGCCTTTGACAGTCTAGCTTACGACCCAATGGTGATGGTTGGGCCTGCAGATTCACAAAATATTGCTGGCAAATACCTTCCCGTGAGTAAATTATCTAAGGCCCAGGCAAAAAATCTGGGTGTTGATTTAGATGATTTAAAAAAACTAAAAAAACAATCTAAGAAAGATCAAAAATCGCTCTCAAAAATCACAGAAGGTTATTCTAAGCTTCTGGATAAGTCTCACATGATGATTCCCAACGGTGCAGAATATAAAATGCAAGTGGTGGATGGCGTGTGTAAACCAACTGAGGTGATTCAAGTTGTTTACGATGCGAAAACAAAAGTCAATCACGCCGGTCAATCTATCAACCATGAACGTTGTGATCATGTGATGAAAGTTCACCAGAAGTATGAAAAACAACTCCAGGCATGTGCTAATACTAATTTTGAAATGTTTAGAGAAATGAATCCGCAAGGCGGATACGTTGGCGGAGTTAATGGCGGTGCTGTCGGTGGTATGCAAGGTGGAATAGCTGGTGGAGCCGCTGGTGGTTATCCCGGTGGATTGCAAGGCGGGATCGCGGGTGGAGCAGCAGGTGGTTACGGCATGATGGGCGGCGGTTACGGATTTAATTCTGAGGCCATGCAGTGTCAGCAGTACTTCGGTCAAATGCCTCAAGGCGGCTACGGTATGGGCAGCACTAGTGGATCCAGCGGAGGTTCACCGTATAATTCTGGAAATACAGGTTTCGGAATTAGCCCTGGTAACGGAATTGGTTTCTAACACTTAAGATCTAAGGTCCCCTTGTTTAAAAGCAAGGGGATATTTCTATGAGATTTTTTCTCCTTATAATCTTTATTTGTTCATCTGCGTCCGCGCAAAAAATCTCGTCATTTAAAGAACTCTTATCACAAAAAAAAGAAGGCAAAGATTTTGAAATCAAAATCCGAGTCGGATCTGTTGATACGCTTGTGATGGCCATTCATGGTGGCAGTATTGAATCGGGAACGACTGAATTGGCCGATGCCATTGCGGCAGAGAAGTTTTCTTTCTATTCATTTACTGGGCTCGCAGATGATTACCTCGGTCTGCATCTGACCAGTACCGATTTTGACGAACCTCGCTTATCTGAACTAACTCAAATTTCAAAAAACTGTTTAAGCCTGCATGGTCTCAAAGATGATGAAGCCGATTTTTGTATTGGGGGAGCGAATGCGGCCAAACGAAAAGCCTTGGTTGGCCTTCTGTCCCAAAAATTTCCCAAATGGCGCACTTGTGAATTGTGTTGCCCTCCAAACTCTGGAACGTCGATGAAAAATGTCGTGAATCGTTGTAAATTACCCGGCGTGCAAATAGAAATGGGACGAAGTTTACGATTAGAACTACAAACTAATACAGCATTTTTCAAAGATTTATCAAAAATATTGCATTTAGAATTGGCAAAGTAGTTTACTTCACCACAAAATATTTTGTAGTCTAAATTTTATGAAAACCATAATTCTTCTTTTCGCTATTCTCATACCTCAGGCCCGTGCCGAATCCACAGATAAAAACCTTCTGTGTAGCTATCGAAATATCCCCGCTGCTCAAACTTGGGTTGATGAGCAACGTAACTCTTATGATAAATTCAAACATTGTGCAGTCTCTTGTTATTTGACTCTTCGCTGTTCGGCGATGCAGGTTCGAACCGTAGGGGTTCTGAAAGAGATTCGTGATTTATTGGGATATGGAAATCCAGAAATTGCGGACATCAAAGCTGATTTTTATGGTGTCAAATTGGCGAAAAGAAAGATCGCACGACATGATGAGGATTGTTCCCGAATTTGTGATGAGAGATATAGACCTTAGTCAACGGTCGGTTTCATCTTGTGATCAACAGCATAGATCACAGCATCCTTAAATAAAGTCCAGAATTTATCTGTTTCGGCAGGATTCGAATTAGGCAGTTCCAATGTATAGGTTGGAATGTGTTTTTCTTTGCCCGCCCAGTTGCCAAGGCTACCTGGAAAAACGGGGTAGTTTGACACTTTATAACCGGAGGCTTTTTCACTCATTTGCTCCAGTAACATGCTGGCAGTCTTTCCTGCCTCGGCTTTTAGTGAAGGTCCGTCATAATCAAGCAAAGTAAGTGGGGCATGAACACTAATCACCTTGTTGGGTTTATAGCGCAGGATCAGGTTCATCTGAAAAATAGTTTCCTGTTCAGAGGCAGAACTATGTCCAGGGAATTTTCTTTTATCACTTTTTAGATTTTTTTTCCAAAGTTTGACTGCATCGGAGCGCCAGTCAGTTGTAGGAAAGTTACGATTAACGTCTACACCCCGGCCATTAGTGCGGGTGGGTTTGGTAACAAAAAATGAATCTGGTGCCACCAGTGGCGCCACAACAATTAACTTGTCTTGAAACGTGTGATTATTTTTAAATTCGTTTAAGAGATCCCAGCAAAATTTGACCGGAGTGATTTCATCTCCATGCACTCCACATAAGATGAGAGTTGTGTTTTCTTTTGCAGTGAGGGAATTTTCATCGCCAAAGACTGTCCAAATAAGTGGGGTGCCTAAGTTTGAATTACGAACATGGTTCCAGCTGAAGTTTTCACAGCCGACTTCACCCCATTTATAGGCAGAAAATTTTAGGCCTAAATTTTCACAATACTTCTTAACTGGTTCAGTTAGTGGGTAAGGGGCCTTGGGGGCCTCAACTTGTGCATGGACTGATGTAATCATGCTGGCAAAGAGCATGAAAAAACGGAATAATGGCATGGTCATTATTTTATATGAAGGTTTATGAATAAACTAGTTATCATCACCAAAAATCCCCATACCTATTTCAATCAAAGGCTGATTAAAGAAGTCGGGCAGGACAATGTTCAACTATTTAATCCATGGTCAGACATCACATTGCCACAAGCTCATCACTATGTGGTTCGCACCACCGGTGTTTATGGTAGTGACTTAGATTTGATGATCGCTCGGGCCCTCCCTCAGGACAAGCTTATTAATCCGCTGGCCGCTCTTAAGCAGTTTAGGTCCAAGCCAGCTCAGTATACCTGGTTTGAGGATTTAGATTTTCCCACTTTGCATTGGCTCCCACTCAAAGAAATGGATCTCCTCACGATCGAAAAGTTTTTTCGGCTTTACCCAAATGTCATTGTGAAGCCCCTTATTGGCCAAGGTGGCTGGGGGATTGAATCACTCACCTGGGCGACTTTCAAAACTTGGTGGAAAAAGAAAAAAGGCCGTGACGAAGATTATCTCATTCAGCCTCACATCAAAGGGGCCAGGGAGCTGCGCTATTTTTTTATTCAGGGTGGGTTTTCTGCCACTCTGGAAAGAAGTGCCAGATCCGGAATTGCTGCCAACTTTCGATCTCAGGGAACGGCAACGGAAACAACCATGCCAGCTCAGTTCCAGGAAACTATCGACCGAATAATTGAGAGATCTGGTGCTCTTTATGGGGCGATCGATTTGTTCATTGATGACGGGAGGCTGATTATTTTGGAACTCAATACAGTCCCTGGAATAGAGCAGTTAGAGCAAATCACAGGAATAAACGTCATCAGCAAGCTCCTTAGTGCCAATTTTTTCTGCCAGAAAGGCTAAAGTTTGGAGAAACTTTTCCGATAAGCTGGGTGACTAATGTGCATAAGGAGCTTTCATGCTTACCAGCTTTTCAGAATTTAAATATTACCAATCTTTCAGAGTTCCGGTGGAATCTCGAGATGATGTGCAGTTTTTGGTAGAATTTGAAAATGATCAAGGCAAATTTGAGACCGTTCAGAAAGTAAAATTGATGGACGTGAGTATGACTGGCCTGGGATTTGTCACAACCTTCCCACTTCCTGTTGGCACCATTTTACGCTGCTCACTTCAATTCAAACGTCTTCGATTTGATTTTGGTGCAAGCATTGTTCGTGCCTTCCACAATGTCGGTGCGAATGCTGAAGAGTCTATGAGTTATGGCGCTGAAATGGACGCTGAAGACTATACCAACATGAAGCGATTTATTGAGCAATATATCCAAAGCTTGCCGCCAGAGCGACTTAAAGACAGTTTAATCAAACTTGCTCTGACTCAACATTACGCCTCTGAAAAAGAGGGTTTTGAAATGTTTTCTCTGCTTCTGTCGCTATTTAAGGACATTACTCAGTTCGGAAATAAAGAAAAATTTGTCGAGTCTATGCTGGAAGAGATCGTAAGAATCTTAAATGGTCAGCGTGCTTCAATTTTCTTGATAAACACCGAAACAAATGAACTTGAAGCGGTGGCAGCTCTTGGAATTGATAAAGAACTTTTAAAATTTGACTATCGTAAAGGTATTGCTGGATCAGTGTTTACGACTGGTGTTTCCCTCAATATTGACTGCAAAACAGACAAAGTTCGCTTCTCGGAAGAAATGGATAAAGCGACTGGTTATGATACTCGCTCGATTATCTGTAGTCCGATCACCAACCGCGAAGATAAAATCATCGGGGTGATTGAAATATTGAATAAGCGTAATGAAGATCGATTTACGGTTGAAGATGAAAAGACCATGAAAGTTCTTGGGCTGATTCTTTCATCTGTATTCCACCACTACAGTCCAATGTCTGAGAAATCACTCATCAGAAGATTCTCAACTCCCTATGACAGAGAGTTCGCATGGATCGGAAGATCAACTCAAACTTCTGAAATCAGAAAAGCAGTTGTGCGACTAAAAGATATTGATTCACCTTTGGTGATTACCGGTGAGACCGGAGTTGGTAAAAAACTCTTCAGCCGCATCATTCACAACGAGGGCAAGCGCGGTTTAGCTCCTTATGTGGTGATTTCTTGTAAAGGTGTAGATGAAGAAACACTAGCTAGAGAAATGTTTGGATTTGAGGGGCATAAAAGCAAATTTGAAGAGTGTATCGGCGGAACTATTGTCTTGGACGAAGTGGGTTTTATGCCCATTCCTTTACAGATGAAACTTTTCAAGGTCCTGTCTGAAAGACGTATTCCAGGTTCCCACATATCTCTTGATACCAGAGTGATATTTACTAGTTCTCGAAATTTAAAACAGATGATTGAAGACTCTGGATCTTTTAACCCGGATCTTTTCAATTACATGTCTTCGTCAGAAGTTCAGATTGAGCCACTGAGAAAACGTCCTCAAGATATTGAAGATCTTCTAAGCTTTTTCCTGAAAAAAGAATGCCGCAAACAAGGACTTTTGTTGAAAGACTTCTCTGAGGAAGTAAAAGAGCAAATGACTGGTTATAGCTGGCCAGGAAACGTAGTTGAGTTAGAGAAGGCAGTAGAAAAAGCTGTTCTTTATAATCCTAAGGCGCACGTTATCTCTGATCTAGGAAGTAAGTCGACGCCAATTATTGATATTAGCAAAAATAACGGTTGCATGTTGGAGAATATTCCGCACGCAGACGATGCAAACCTTCCACTCAAGGACCGTGTCGCCTTGGTTGAAAGAGAGATGATTCTGGCCGAGATTAAACGCCATAAAGGAAATAAATCTCGAGCAGCAACTGCTATGGGGATTTCTCGTGAAGCTCTTCGTAAAAAGATGCTAATTACGGATGAAATTATTGAAGCATTGAAAAATCCGCCGAAACCAGTCGAAGAGAAAAAAGCCGCTTAATCCTTAAAGGCCCTCTTACGAGGGCCTTTTTTTTACCTACTATTTCATTTTAAGCCGCCGATAAGTCCCATATAAACCGAGGTCGATTTGCAGCATTTGGGAATTCTTCTCACCAATTTTAGATTTCTTGATCTTCTAGATATTCTAGTTGTCGCTCTGATTATGTACCGGTTCTTGATCATTGTTCAGGGGACTCGTGCTTATCAGATGCTCTTTGGTATTGTCGCACTGGCACTTCTCTGGTGGTTCTCTCAATTCAATGAGCTCTATTCACTTAGCTGGATTCTCCAAAACTTTTTTGATTATCTTTTTATTATTCTCATTGTACTTTTCCAGGACCAGATTCGTAGTGCTCTAGTTTCCATTACCAGTACTAAGTTTGTTGGCCGCAATAGTCGAACAAAATTCGATCAGCAAATTGAAGAAGTCGTTGCTGCTTGTTCGGCCCTTTCAAGAGAGAGAACTGGGGCCTTGATTGTCTTTGAAAAAAAACACGGACTTCTGAATTATTCATCAAGCGGCACACGTCTTGATTCACGAATTCATTCAGATATTATTTATTCGATCTTCCAGACAAAATCTCCGCTTCATGATGGCGCCATTATTATTTACAATG
>JAIFLR010000015.1 GCA_020048985.1 Halobacteriovorax sp.
TGATGGAACCCCGGCCTTAAGCTGCTCGGCAATTATTATGAGCGCATTCGTCAACGAATATGGGAAAGTGTATTTCGTAGATATGGGTGTCATAAGAACGGTGGATCAAGCAGGTCTCGTCCAAACACTTGCAGGACAGCCACGAAATTATGGAATTGGTGCCAATCCTATCAGCGCCAGATATTCAAAAATTGCTTTCTTTAATGTCAGCGGTGATGACGTATACGTTACGAATAAACTAGAAAATCAGATCGTAAAATTTTCATTTACTGGCGGCCAGTTAACCCATGTCGCAGGTAATGGATCCGTCGGTTATCCAATCCATGACTCTGTCGCTACAGCGAGCAAGCTTCCGGGCTGTTCGTGGGGAATGCCTTGTGGTTTTCAAATGGATGCTGCAAATAATAGACTCTACTACATGGCCAATCTTGGTAAACTTTCCTACATCGATATTGCAACAGGAAAATGGTTTATTGAGAATTACACTATTCAAGACACCTCGGCGAGAATCAGTTTTCTAGGACAAAATGCAAACGGACTGATTGCATATTTGCCATCACACGGGGGAACTACCAGTAAAGTGACACTGCGACTTATAGATCAAAATGCCCTTTCAAATACCATCTTATACGGAAAAGATCAGCAGCTCGCAGGGAACTCGACCTCTCTTTGCTCTGGTGTTGTAGGAACAGATTGCACCATCGCTGAGACCCTATCTGAAGAAGTGCAAACTCAAATAAAATATGACTCTGTTTTAGATAGTTGGTTGTTGGCCTATAGGGCGAGAAAAACCATTAATCTCATTCCAAATCTTGGCGGAACCGTGACCCCGTATACAACAACTGTTAATGACTACAACGCCTACGAGTTTAGGCGCGTAGCTGCTAACGAGTATGTCTATTACTGCGGAACCAACGGAAACATCTATAAACGAGACGTGATTGCGGGAACTGAAACAACACTTGTTTTGCCATCAACGACCATAAAATGCGCAGGCCATGCACTTGAATACAACGGGACCAGAAATTCACTTATCTTTATTTATATTCAAAATGGTCTTTACGGAATTGCAGAGTATAAAAATCCGTAAAATTACATCGACGTTCTTTTTACATACGCCACCAACTGATCAAGCGCGGCTCCCCATCCTTCTTGAAAGCCCATTTCTTCATGTCTCTTCTTATCTTGAGCGTCTTTGTGAATGCAGACGGCAGTATACTTAGTTCCACTTCCATGGGGTTCAAGCATAATAAAAGCGGTAAAGAGTAAACCTGCACCAGATTCATGCTGGGCCGCCGGTCTGAAACCTGGCAACAGCGCGTCTGTCCAAACTAATTTTTTATTCTCTACCACTTCAAGGAAGCACCCAACGTTGGGAACCTTCATCCCCTCTGGCGACTCCATCGTGGTGCTAAAGAGGCCTCCCGGTCTGAGATCCATTTCACACGCAACTGTTTTCCAAGGTAAAGGGCAAAACCACGGCATCAAGTGCTCTGGCGTGGTCCACGCCTTCCATATCAGTTCAGCAGGAACATCCACAATTCTTTCAAGTTTTAAGTCAAGTTCAGGGTTTATTTTCATACTGGCTTCCTTAGATGCTTAATTATACGAAAAAAACCATAGATTTTAAATTGCCCTCTGCTTCCAGGATGAAATAAAGTAATTGTCACATGTACAAACTCAGACATTACCAGCAAGAAGCAGTGGATATCACTGTCAGATACTTTCAAAGAAAACGTGACCCCGCGGTCATTGTGCTGCCTACAGGTGCCGGAAAAAGTCTGGTCATTGCGGAGCTGGCGAAAATTGCCAAAGGCCGAGTACTGGTTTTGGCCCACGTCAAAGAACTCGTTGAGCAAAACTGGGAAAAGTATAAAAGTTATGGTTTGGAGGCAGGAATATTCTCGGCCAGTCTTGGAAAAAAAGATTGGGAGCAAAAGGCAATTTTTGGAAGCATTCAATCCGTAGCTCGCGCACCGGATGAGTTTTTCCATGGCTTTTCGCTTTTGATCATAGACGAATGTCACCGAGTTGCCGAAGAAGGTGCAACTCAGTATCAGGAAGTCATAGAAAAATTAAAACAGAATAATCCCGGCCTTTGTATCCTGGGCCTCACCGCCACTCCTTACCGCATGGGAATGGGCTGGATTTATGAGTACTCACATAAGGGTGAAATCAAAACCGAGCAGAAGCGATTTTTTAAGCAATGTGTTTATGAACTTCCTCTGAGCTACATGATAAAAAACAAGTTTCTTACCCAGCCGGTGAAAATCGATATTCCAGTCACCTGTTATGATTTCTCTGAACTGACTGAGAAAAACAGAATGTACACTTTGGCAGAAGTCGAAGAGCTGCTCAAAAATCAAAAACGCCTGACTCCCCTTATTGTGAACAACATTGTGGATATTACCCAAAGGTTTGACCGCAAAGGCGTGATGATCTTTAGTGCCAGTGTTAAACACGCCCAAGAGATCCTTTCCTATTTGCCTGAGGGCGAAGCAAGGTTAGTGATTGGTGATACGGATATGGCCTCTCGGGATCAGATTATTGAGGACTTCAAAAATAAAAAATTTAAATATTTAGTGAATGTTTCGGTCCTCACCACCGGATTTGATGCTCCTCATGTGGATGTCATCGCTATTTTGCGCCCAACTGAATCCAATAGCCTCTACCAACAAATTGTCGGACGAGGCCTGCGTCTGGGACCAGGAAAAACTGATTGTTTCGTTCTCGATTATACGGGGATGGGCCATGATATCTTTACTCCTGAAATTAGCGATAAACGCCCTTCCAAAGAAACTGTGCCGGTGAACATCGAGTGTCCTCAGTGTGGGCTAGAAAATAGCTTCTGGGGGCTTGTAGACCATGACGGAAACGTCATCGAACACTTTGGAAGAAAATGTCGAGGGGCCACGCAAGACCCGGCGACTATGAAAATAACCGCCTGTGGTTTTCGCTTTCGCTATAAACTTTGTCACGCCTGCGGGGCTGAGAACGATATCACTGCCAGGGAATGCAATAAGTGCCAGGCCACTTTGATCGACGCTGATGCCAAACTCAAACAGGCGAAACTTTCAAAAAATGCTCATGTCCTGACTCCAGAGAAAATCACTTTTGATGAGCGACTCGACAAAAACTCCAATCCTTATCTGGAAGTAAGATACTATGACTCTGACGCTCAATATGTAAGTGAGGCGCATTTTTTCAGCAATCCCTCATCGGTTAAAAAATTTAATATTAATTTTCTGAGATCTCATTTAAAAATGCCCGAGCTGGCAATCAACATCAAAGGTCCTCAAGACGTTATCAAAAACCAGAAACAATTGCGCCTGCCCTCTTTTATCATTGCTCGCAAACAAGATAAATTCTGGAAAATTACGGAAAAGGTTTTTGCCGAAGAGCTTTAATCTTCAATAGGAGAAAGGTCGCCATTTTTGGTGTTTTGAATATGAGATTTCGCAATAGAATTAGTATGAATCAATCTGCGGGCAAGAATTTCAGCACAAGAGCGGTAAATATCCATTCTCAATTTATAGTAAATGGGCTCAATCATTAAATTTATAGTGTTGGTGTCAAAAAGCATTGCCACCACTTTGGTGTTGGCCACGACACTGGCACTGGCCGGGCTATAATCAACAAAACTCATCTCTCCAAAGACGTGACCACCTCCACACAAGGAAACAACCACTTTCTCATCAATCACAATGTCGACGTTGCCATTAATAATAAATGATAAATGTGAATTAGTGGTGTTTTGCTGTATCAACTTCTCATTAGGCTGATACTTTTCAAAAGTGGCGATATTGGCCATGGTCACTTTATCTGTCTCATCAAAACGAGCGAAGAAGCCTATCTTGTTGATTAATTCGAGCTTCTTTTCGAGAGTTACTTCCATGAAAGCTCCAGTTCAATATAGCTATTTGCGCCTAGATTAAATTGTACCATCGTCCCCTCTTTAGGTCTCATGGTATAATCATAATCGGTAGAGGTAATTACTATTCCAAGCCTACTGCCCGCATCTAATAAGTATTGCTTAGGCTCGAGATTAAATAACATTTGGTAATTTTTCCCAGGGACCAAAGCTTCGCCTTGAGTGATGTCATGATGATTTTGTGGATCAGCCCAACCACGAGTAATAATTTTGCCACGACCAAGTTTATCATATTCAACAACAGCAATAGTGATGTTAGCGGCTTTACGGTTTAAGACTGCAAGATTCAAGCTGACTTTCGCTGTACCGGAGAGAAGGGTTTTCTTTTCAAGAGGTGGAGTCAAAAATGCGATTCTTCCCTCGTTCTTCTTGTTTGGTTTTTCAACCAATGATTCGAGTTTTTGAGACTGGCCTAGATCAGTAATAGTAACTGACTTCTCGGACGCTACTGAGATTGCAAGTGAGGAATCAGCTCCAAAATAGAGACGCTGCTGCTGAGTATTTTCATTGGGCCATTTCTCTTGCGCCATCAAGCTCCCGTCAGCGAGTTCGACTTCTACTTGTGGTCCATCGGTAATTCCGTTTTCTTCACCTTCAAGGAAGTGATCAAACCACATTTCAATTTTCTTCGGGACCCCATGATTCCAAGTTGAACCATGGCCACCACGGTGAAGAAATATCCGTCTTGGAGCAACTCCTTCGAGAGCTTCCCATAATTGAATGGCGTGTTTTTGTTTCACGTTCCAGTCCGACTGCCCGTGAATAATAAAAGTCGCGGCCTTGATATTTTTAGCGTGTGCCAGATGATCTCGGTCTTGCCAGAATTGTGTGAAGTCTCCATTTTCTCTTCCCATGGTTTGAGTCAAGCGCTCAAGCTCGCTGGTGCAGTCACCTTTTCGCATAATGAAGTAACCCAAAACATCTGCGTCTTCACCAACATATCCGCCTGGATTAACCACTAAACCATTGGCGCGGTAATAATCGTACCAGCGACTAATGGCGGCGATCGGAGCTATCGCCTTAAGCCCCTCGACTCCAGTCGTGGCGACCATGATGGGCAACGTACCATCGTAAGAAGTCCCAGTCATACCCACAGAACCATTGGCCCAGTCTGCTTTAGCTTCTGACCCATCCTCATAGAAAGCACGTGCTCTGCCATTGAGCCAATCAATGACAGCTTTAGCCGCGAGAGTTTCGGCCATGTCTCCAACTGTAGGGCAGCCAGAGGAGCGACCGGTTCCCACACTATGAGCGCTGACTCGGGCATACTTGGCAGCATCAACTATGGGAGCAGATTCATAATCACGCAAAGTTTTTTTGAGGCCGTCCAAAGAGAAGGCCTTAAAAAGTGCTTCATCTTGGGGCAGACGATCCATATCGACGTTATGCATGGGGCCATCATTACCACCCAGAGCGTAAGGAGAAATGTGAAAGATACTAGAGAGTTTCTTATCCGCTGAGGGTCTGTCGATGGAAACATAGATCCGGTCCAATTTACCATCGCCATCAGTGTCGGTTGGGGATTCGACATAAACGACTTCCGAGACCATGAACCGCTCTAAAAGGCTGTTCGTAGCAGCGAAGGCACTAAATGCACACAGGCCAATGGCCATCGCCAATTGAATTTTCATAGAGATCCCCTACCTTAAGATTCGGTTGATCTCTAAATTTTAAACTTTTCAAATGGGTGATGGCCAGAGTTAACAGTTGTGAATTCTTCTTACAATATCTAATATTAGTCTATGATTTATTACGACCCTCACCGCTGGTTAGACCATTTCTTTGACTACAAGGGATCATTGGTCCGAGAAATTTCTGGACGAGTTCTCCTCTGTTCCCTTTGGGCCACAGGTGTCGTGGCTTTTCACATTCATGTTTCACCAATTGGAATTCCTTCCATTATTCACACTCTCATAGGTGTTGCCTTGGGTCTCTTGCTAGTGTTCAGAACGAATGCTTCTTATGATCGTTTTTGGGAGGGAAGAAAACTTTGGGGTGGCATTGTTAATGAGACCCGCAACCTCACAAGATCTTCCGAAGCCCTTCTTATCAATGCTCCGGAAATTAGAAAAGAAATCTCTCTTTGGACCATCGCTTTTGCCTATTCGGTTATGCATATTCTTAGAGATAAAGTGAGCTTAGGTCCAGTTCACTCAGAATTAGATCCTCAAGAAGCAGAGAAGGCTCTTGCCTCAGGACACCCCGCTTTGTATGCGGCAAAAAAAATTAGTTTGCTACTTCAGAAGGCCAAGATTCAGGGGCACATCACTGAATATGCTCAGGCTACAATAGATCAGAATGTTCAACTGTTAGTGGATTATCTTGGTGGATGCGAGCGTATTCACCGCACCCCACTGCCATTTGCCTACGTGGTTCATCTGCGACGTGCATTGGTTATTTATTGTTTCAGCCTTCCCTTTGCTCTGGTGGATCTTTTTGACTGGAAATGGGCGGTGATCTTCGACACTCTTTTCTTGTCCTATGTTTATTTTGGGATTGAGGAAATAGGAGTCGAGATCGAGGATCCATTTGGAGAAGATGAGAATGACCTCCCATTGGAGGCCATCTGTATGTCTATTTCAAAAAATACGAGGGTGTTTGCTTCCATAGGCTGAACTGCCTCCTTTAATTGTCACTTTCATTGATGTTGCGATTGACCAAGATTTATCACTTCGCCTAACACCCTGAAGATATTGATCTATTAATATCTCTCAATCATTTGCCAGAATAAGCCGATAATTACAGTCAAATGACTAAGAAAAGCTCTATGCCCTTCTCTAAAATTTTAATCATCATTCTTTTGAGTTTCCTTGCTTCATGTAATCAGGCTTTTAAATTTCAAAATGTTCCTACAGATATGCCTGCCCTTAGTAATATTTCAGCTTTAAGCGTTTCAAGTTCTGCTGAATTTTATAATGCAGACAAATCTCCCAACATTCTTATCCTAGGGCAATTAGTTGAGGGAGAAACGATCAATATTTATTCTGACAACGCTTGTGCAAATAAAATTGGATCTAAAGTAGTTTCACTCCAAGAGTCGGTTCAAAGTTGGATTAGAGTAACTCCTTCGTCTCCGCTGGGTTTTGGAGATTATGAATTTAGTTCTTCAACGAATGGAAGCGCGAATTGCAAGAGTATGGGGGTGACCCATTCGATTGAGGATTCATTAAAAATAATTAGTATCGTTTCAAATACCAATGGTGCCTATGCCGCGATTAGATCTGACGGTTCGGTTGTGACTTGGGGAGATTCAAGTTACGGAGGTGACAGCAGTAGCCTAGAAGCTGCTTTAGGTGGATCTATTGATGTATTGAGTATTGTTTCAACTAATTCAGCCTTTGCCGCGCTCAGGGCAGATGGGTCTGTGGTTACATGGGGAACTGAAGCGTGGGGAGTCAGCAGTAGTACTGTGGCATCTTCTCTCAACGGCACCATTGATGTGACCAGCATTGTTTCAAATGGATCTGCCTTTGCTGCGATCAGAACAGATGGCTCCGTGGTGACATGGGGAAGTATTGATTTTGGCGGCAACAGTAGTGCCGTAGCCGCTTCTCTTAACGGCACTATTGATGTTATCAGCATTGTTTCAAATGATAATGCCTTTGCCGCGATTAGAGCAGATGGCTCTGTCATAACATGGGGATACTTTCTCTATGGCGGAGACAGCAGTTCCGTAGCGGCTTCTCTTAACGGCACTATTGATGTGACCAGTATTATTCCAGGTAATGAGGGGTTTGCCGCGATTAGAGCAGATGGCTCCGTGGTGGGTTGGGGAGCTTACGCTAATACGGGCGGTGCGGCCGCTCTTAACGGCACTATTGATGTAATCAGCATTGCTTCAGGTGGCCTTGCTTTTGCCGCAATTAGAGCTGATGGCTCCGTATATACTTGGGGACATTCAGACCGTGGCGGGGACAGCAGTGCCGTATCTGCTGCTATCAATGGAACCATTGATGTGACCAGCATTGCTTCAACTGATCTTGCCCTTGCCGCGATCAGAGCAGATGGTTCCGTCGTCACATGGGGAAATTCGACCTACGGTGGTAACAGCAGTGCTGTGGCGGCTTCTCTTAATGGAACTATTGATGTGACGAGTATTGTTTCAAACAGCTATGCTTTTGCCGCGCTCAGGGCAGATGGCTCTGTAGTCACCTGGGGATATGCACCCTACGGTGGCGATAGCAGTGCTGTGGCGGCTTCTCTTAATGGAACTATTGATGTGACGAGTATTGTTTCAAATGGATATGCCTTTGCTGCGATCAGAGCAGATGGTTCAGTGGTGACATGGGGAACCGCAGGCTATGGCGGTAATTCCAGTACAGTGGCGACTGAGATAGATGGTACTAATGATGTGACAAGTATTGTGTCGTCTCGCACAGGATCAACTTTTGCCGCGATTAGATCAGATGGCTCCGTCGTGACCTGGGGAAGTGGGGATGTTGGAGTTTATGGCAGCGGGGTAGTTGCAGTTTCGGGAACTACTATTAATGGAAGCATTGGTGTGGCCAGCATTAATTCAAATCAGTTTGCCTTTGCCGCGATCAGATCAGATGGCTCCGTGGTGACATGGGGGGATGCAAACTATGGCGGTAACAGCAGTGCAGTGGCAGCTTCTCTTGACGGCACAATTGATGTGACTAGTATTGTTTCAAATTATTATGCCTTTGCCGCGATTAGAGCAGATGGATCCGTAGTGACTTGGGGAGACTCAGGTGGGCTTTGCGGCAGCTGCGGTTCTGATAGCAGTGCCGTGGCATCTGATATAGATGGCGCTATTGATGTGACTAGTATTGTTTCAAATAGTTCTTCCTTTGCCGCGATCAGATCAGATGGTTCAGTGGTGACATGGGGCTATCCCTACAGCGGCGGTGACATGGGTGTTTGGGATCCGAACAACTCCGGACTGCTTTATTCCGCAGTAAGTGATCTTAACGGTACCATTAATGTAACCAGCATTGTTTCAAATAGTTCTGCCTTTGCCGCGATTAGAGCAGACGGTTCCGTGGTGACTTGGGGATGGTGGTCTTCAGGTGGCGATAGCAGTTCTGTGGCCGCTTCTCTTGACGGCACCATTGATGTGACCAGTATTGTTTCAAATGATTATGCCTTCGCCGCGATTAGAGCAGATGGCTCAGTTGTAACTTGGGGAGATTTAGAATGGAATTGCGGCGGATGCGGGGCCGATAGCAGCGCCGTGGCAGCCGACATTGATGGCTCTATCGATGTGACTAGCATTGTTTCAAGCTCTACAGCGTTTGCCGCAATTAGGGCAAATGGTTCTGTGGTAACTTGGGGTGATGCGGGATCTGGCGGTGACAGCAGTGCTGTGGCAAATTCACTTGATGGCTCTATTGACGTGACTAGTATTGTTTCTAATAATTATGCCTTTGCCGCGCTCAGAGCAGATGGCTCCGTGGTGACCTGGGGAAGTTCAACCTATGGCGGAAACAGCAGTGCCGTGGCATCGCCTCTTAACGGTACTATCGATGTAACCAAAATAGTTTCAAATAATGGTGCCTTTGCCGCGATCAGAGCCGATGGCTCCGTGGTGACCTGGGGAAGTTCAACCCATGGCGGAGACAGCAGTTCCGTAGCGGCTTCTCTTAACGGCACTATTGATGTGAGCAGTATTGTTTCAAATACCAATGGTGTCTTTGCCGCGATCAGAGCCGATGGCTCCGTGGTGACCTGGGGAAGTTCAACCCATGGTGGAGATAGCGGTAGTTTAAGGGCTTCGCTAAGTTCTGGAGTGCGGTCAGTAATTCCTTCATCTCTTGGTTTTGCTGCAATCAGAATAGATGGTTCTGTTGTCACTTGGGGAAGTCGCAGAATATCGATTTGGAAAGATTAAAGCTGGATGGTATAGAGTCACTTTTATCTGCTAAACGCGAATCAAAAAAACCGGTTCCTCCCCTACAAACAAGGGAAAAACCGGTTGTTTTTTTAAACGGGATTACTTCACTTCAAACCGATCAAGCATCATCACTTTATTCCATGCCTTCACAAAATCATTAAGAAATTTTTGTTTGCCGTCTTCAGCAGCATAGACTTCAGCAATGGCACGAAGTTCTGAGTGGGATCCAAAAATAAGATCCACCGGTGTTGCAGTCCACTTCAATTCACCAGTCTTGCGGTCAAGACCATTGTAAATCCCTTCCGTCTTAGACTTTTCCCATTTGGTGGACATGCTGAGAAGGTTAACGAAAAAATCATTACTCAGTGTTCCTGGTCGACTTGAAAAAACACCATGCTTAGCTTGACCAACGTTGGCATCAAGAACTCGCATACCACCCACAAGAACAGTCATTTCAGGCACTGTTAATGTCAGCATGTTGGCGCGATCAATCAGCATTTCTGTTGGGATCAAATAATTATCTGCGCTGTAGTAGTTGCGGAAGGCATCGGCTTTTGGCTCAAGCACAGCAAATGAGGCCACATCGGTCTGCTCTTGAGAAGCATCCATACGTCCTGGAGTAAAAGGGACCTTCACATTTTGTCCGCCAGCTTTGGCAGCTTGCTCAATGGCCGCAACTCCACCCAAGACAATTAAGTCAGCTAATGAAACTTTTTTTCCACTTTCTTGAAATTCTTTTTGAATTTCTTCTAAACGACCGAGCACCTTAGCAACTTCTTGTGGATTGTTGACGGTCCAATCTTTTTGAGGCGCAAGACGAAGGCGAGCTCCATTGGCCCCACCACGCATATCTGTACCACGATAAGAAGCTGCAGAGGCCCAAGCTGTACGAACGAGTTCTGATGTTGTTAATCCAGACTTGAGAATTTTATTTTTTAAAGAAGCAATGTCCCCTGCTGCGATCAGCTTGTGATTAACAGCAGGAATCGGGTCTTGCCACGGCATTATCTCTTGAGGAACTTCCTTACCCACGTAGCGCGTACGCGGCCCCATATCTCTATGAGTTAACTTGAACCATGCTTTAGCAAACGCTAATTCAAATTTCTTAGGATCTTCCTGGAAACTTTTCGCAATCTTGAAATAAGCAGGATCCATCTTGAGTGCAAGATCTGTGGTAAACATAATAGGAGCGTGTCGTTTATCTTTATCATGCGCATCTGGCACTAAATCTGATAATTCGCCGTCTTTTGGAATCCACTGGGTAGCTCCCGCTGGACTCTTAGTCTTCACCCACTCATGGCCCAAGAGATTATCCAGGTATTGAGTGGTGAATTCAGTTGGAGATCCTGTCCACGCCCCTTCTAGTCCGCTGGTGATGGTATCGGCGCTGTGACCTTTACCACACTTATTCTTCCATCCGAGACCCTGCTCTTCAATTCCAGCAGCTGCTGGTTCAGCACCAAGACATTTATCAGGCTTGTGAGCACCGTGAGCTTTTCCGAAAGTGTGTCCACCCGCGATCAAGGCAAGAGTCTCTTCATCGTTCATCGCCATACGACCGAAAGTTTCACGAATATCTCTCGCCGCTAAGAGAGGATCTGGCACTCCATTAGGTCCCTCCGGGTTCACATAAATTAGTCCCATTTGAACTGCCGCAAGTGGTTTGGCCAATTGTCTGTCGCCCTTGTAGCGCTCATCGGCCATGAATTTTTTCTCAGGTCCCCAATAAACTAAATCCGCCTCCCAGTCGTCCATGCGTCCACCAGAGAAACCGAGTGTTTTGAAACCCATGGATTCCATGGCGACATTCCCTGTCAGAACCATCAAGTCGGCCCAGGAAATTTTACTTCCATATTTCTGCTTAATCGGCCAAAGCAAGCGGCGCGCCTTATCGAGGTTAGCGTTATCAGGCCAGCTATTAAGAGGCTCGAAGCGCTGCTGACCACCACCTGCTCCACCACGCCCGTCTAACGTTCGGTAAGTACCTGTACTATGCCAGGCCATGCGAATAAAAAATGGACCATAGTGACCATAGTCAGAAGGCCACCAGTCTTGTGGTGTCTTCATTAACTTTTCGATTTCACTTTTTACTGTTTTCAGATCAAGTTTTTTAAACTCCTCTGCATAGTTAAAATTCCTACCCATCGGATTGGACTCGATGCCGTGCTGGCGAAGTGGCGTGAGATCAAGTCTTTCAGGCCACCAGAACTTGATAGACTTTGTATCCACCGCGGTCACTACTTTTGCTGGCTTAGGCTTGTCCGAAGCGCACCCAAACTGCAGTGAGGTCAAAGCGAGCAGTCCGACTGTCGTTAATCCTACTTTAAACATAATGATTCTCCCTTATACATGTGCATAATTCTGATAAACATATGTTAGATAAATACAAAAGATAGATACATTCGATTAAAGCTATCGACTTGATAGGCTGGGACTATTAGCTTCTAGTCTTGCAAAAAAATGGGTATCAAATAAAATGAGAAGGGTCAAAATGCATAAGGCCTCGTGCGTGGTATTAATTTATTAAAAAGGAAAATCTATGAAATTGACTCTAGGTCTAATGCTTTTGGGAGCACTCACTTCATCATGCGGTCACCTAAAAAAAGAAAAACATCCAAAGGAAACTTACACTCCAGTTGTGAGTTTTACGGAGGAAGGTAAAAAATTTGAAGCGAAGGTTCAACTTCCAAAAAACTTTAAAGACAAACTCCCTCTGGTTGTTATCGTTCACGAATGGTGGGGGCGAAATGACTACGTAATGAATCGATCTGAGATGTTGAATAACGAGGGTTATGCCACACTGGTTGTTGATCTATTTGGCGATGGCAAAGCGGTAGAAACACCAACAGAGGCAATGGCCCTTGCCGGTCCATTTTATCAAAAACCTGAAATGGGATACGAGAAACTTATCAAGTATATTGATATGGCAAAAAAAGATCCTCACATTGATGCCGATAAAATTTTTGTCATAGGCTACTGCTTCGGCGGAACTCAGGCACTAAATTACGCTCGCACCGGTGCCAATGTTAAGGGAGTTGTGAGCTTTCACGCTGGACTCACTTCAACAGTTGCTTCAAGCGGCATTAAGGCCAAGATTCTTGCCATTAATGGTTTAGCTGACCCTATGGTGCCGGCCAAGGACCGCAAAACATTTGAGAAAGAAATGAAGTCACTTAAGGCAAGCTATAAGGTTGTGAATTACAAAGGTGCCACTCACGCCTTCACTAATCCCAAGGCAACAGAAGTTGGAAAAAAATATAAGATGCCTATCGCCTATAATAAAAAGGCTGACCAAGCTTCTTGGAAAGAGCTACTAGATTTTTTAAAACAGTAATTACTAAAAGCTGCCTGAGGGTATTTCCACAGGCAGCTGGCCGTAACGCATTATTCATTGTAAGAATGTTGCTATGAATACAAAAACTCAAGACACCTCTAGCTCTCAGCCTCTCGAACAAGAAGAAGTGGGTCACGTCCATGGTCCGAACTGTAATCACGGTCATACTCGATTAGAGCCGCTTGTAAGGCAGTCTCCAAAAATTGGACGTAATGACGATTGTCCATGCGGAAGTTTAAAAAAGTTCAAAAAATGTTGTGGTAAGTGATTTATAGATTTCAAATCGAGCTTTCAGACATCGAGCGCTCAGTTTATGAAACCTTAGATTTTCGCGTGGCCCAACATCCTTCAGAACACATGCCTTACCTAATGACTCGAGTCCTTGCCTATATCCTTAACACTCAGGAAGATTTGGCGTTCTCTGCAACTGGACTCCATGATCCAGACGCGGCTGCCAATAGTATCCCCGATTCTTTCGGCGGCTTTAAACTGCTGATTGAAATCGGCAGTCCTAGTGCACGAAAACTGCATAAGGCAACAAAGGTTTCAAAAGCGGTAAAGGTCTACAATTACAAAAACCCTGAAAAGTTTATGAGTGACTTGAGGGAAGAAAAAATCCACCGTGTTGATGAAATTGATTTTTATTCCTTCTCGCCGAATTTCTTAGAAGAGCTCTCGCTTGTGATTAAACGGGATAATCGTTGGGGCGTGTTGTTTGACGATGGAAGGGTTACTGTTCAGATTGGTGAAGTAGCGATCTCTGGCGAATTGAGTACTCATAACAACTAAAAATCACGTCGTGTATTCCAACTCTTAGCGAAGACAGACTTACATTAAAGAAGGTGCAAAACGCACCTCTTGACACTCATTTTTCACCATCGATATAGCTTAACCACCAACTAAAAGAAGGAGTCCTTGTGAATCTAAAGTTATCAATTTTGCTATCTATGGCACTAACCTCTCCTCAACTTTTTGCCCAATACTATGGAAGCGACGGAGATGATGGCCAGAGCACAATTATTACTGCAGGTGGACCTGTATCTATCAATCTTAGTGGAAGTGATGGTTCAAATGGTTCTGATGGAAGTAATGGTTCTAGCGGCAAATGTGATTCAGGCACAAACTCTGAGGGAAACACTTACAACAATGACCAACGCGGTGAAGATGGTGGAAACGGTGGCAACGGGGGCGATGGTGGTAACGGCGGGAACTTAACAGTACTTTTCACAAATATTGTGGACCTTAAAAATATTCATTTCGTCTCTCAGGGCGGTGATGGTGGATACGGCGGTGACGGTGGTGAAGGTGGATATGGTTGTCCAAGTGGATCAGATGGTAGTGATGGTTACTCAGGGTCTGATGGAAGTGATGGAGATATTTTTCTTGTTTCAAAAGAATTCCAACCCTATAAAGCGGATACTTCATATCAGAACAACTCTATCTCTGAGGTTTTAAAAGGAAGAGATATTGTTAAAAACATTTGGGAGTCAATTGATGCAAAAGCACTTCTGGCGCCTGGCTCAACTTTCCGTGAAGGTAAACTTCTAAACGAATATCAGTATGGTTCAGCGAAGGTTGCTATCAAAAACCCCGCAATGGTGGACTCTCGTCTCTTTAATCACACTCTCAATGTCTCTATGAGCGGTGGAGTGACTAAAATCCAAAACTCTGGAAGTCTCTTGATTACGGGAAACCACTCTATTGATTCTGCAGATGCCTTTTTTGAAATTGAAAGATTATATGACACTAACGAGTTTCGAAGCATTGGGTTTGAAACTGTAGTTAAGAAAAACAACGCTCTTTTCATTAACCTCACTACTGACAAAGATCTTCTGCCAAGACCTACTTTAAGCATGAAACTGAAGGTTGAGTTAAAAGGACGTTTTTTCAAATATCACGAACTCTTTAACGGCGAAGTTCCAGCGTCACTTATTGAAGCCATTAAATCAGGCTACCTCGTAGATCTTGAGCAACTTCCACTTACACAAAAAATCCCCCAGAAGGGTCGTATTCGTTTAAGTATGCAGTACACTTTGCAGGAAATGGACATCAAATATTCAGATGAAGAAATTTGGGTTGTGAAGCTTAAAGGGATCGAGGGGATTGAAGTTTCAAAAAACGATATCTAATGATCAATAAATAAGTTCTGACTGGAGGGCGAGGAAACTCGCTCTCCAGTGCTCTAAGAATCTTTTCTCACTACTGAGCACTTTAAATACATTGAGCCAAATCCATCAACCTTGCAGGCGATATCATGCCCGTCGACTGGTTCATCTAGAAGCCTGATATTTTTTACTTTTGTTCCAGACTTGAGGGTGTCACTGCCTACTTTAAGATCTTTTGTCGTTCTCACGGTATCACCAGATTCCAGTTTAACACCATTGGCGTCTAAAAATTTAGGTCCAGCTACAACCTCTTGTTCCTCAGCGGCAACTTCAGCAGACCACTCATGCGCACATTCCGGACAGATCCAGAGATTTCCATCCTGGTAGCCATAAGGTGAATTACATTTTGGACAAGTTGCGCCTTGGTCTGACATATGTGGGTCCTCATTATTATATATTTTGTTATACCCTAAATTTCAATATCTGTCATTGCATTATATATAGGTGCAAAATAGCGGCAAAGGCATAGAGGTTAGTAACCGAGGAGTGGGAATCATACTGATAAGTAATATTCCCTTCAAGAGCATAGCGCTTTGACCATGTAAATAATGAACCTCCAATAAGGCGCATGCGGGTTACAGAATCATACCGAGAGTCATAATAAGGTTCAATATTAACATAGGGGACGTAAGAGATTTCTTTGCCCGTGAATTCTCTTTCTACCATCCAACGATAACGTAATCTGTAGGAATAATCATTGTCAGCACCAAGCCAGCGAAAATCTGATCGAAGCCGCTGGGTAAAAAGAAACCTACCTTTAACTGGCACCCTAAAATGATATTCACCGAAGACAGTTTTTTCGGAATAGTTCTCACCCTTATCATCAAGGCTTTTACCCGTCAGGTATCCTCCTCGAATCATGTTGGACTTGATCTTCTCTGCTGCTGCGGAATCCAACAGTCGCATGAAAAAGATTTTCTTGGTTTCCCCCCATGAATAATCTGCCTGAGCAATAAAACTTCCTTCACGGTAATAACTTTCCACATTTTGAGTAAAAGGAAGGAATGAAGAAAAACGCAGGTCTGGAGTGGCTTTCCACCACAGATCGACTTCAGGCCAAAACTCTTTTGAGGTATCTTCGGCGAAAACATTAGTTGTACTTAGAAAGGCGATAAGTCCTAAAAAAATTATCCTCAACGAATGCTTAAATTGTCCAAGAAAATTAATTTGTAGCATCTTGCTTACTGTCAAAAAACAGATGCAGAATAGCTGAAAATGCATAGAGGTTGGTAGTTTCAGTGTGGGATCCGTATTGATAAGTAAAATTTCCTTCCAAGGCGTACCACTTTGACCATTTAACTGACGAACCAATACTGGCCCTGAGCATATCAATAGCTTCGTACTGAGAATCATAATATGGCTCTACGTTCAAATAAGGAACGTATGAAATTTCTTTCGAAATAATTTCTCTCTCGATCATCAAACGATAGCGTAGCCGATATGAATATTCATCTTCTGGGCCTAGCCACCGTAAGTCAGATCGAAGACGCTGAGTAAAAAAGGCCACCTGTTTGAGGGGGACTCGAAAATAAAACTCGCCGTAAGCCGAGTTTTCTGAAAATGTTTCGCCACTATCTTCTTCTTCAAGTCCTCTGCCTTTGAGATACCCAAAACGGGCCATCAAAGGTTTAACTTTCTCCGCTTTAGCGACATCTACCAAACGCATAAAAACTGGTTTATTGCTCTCCCCCCAAGAATATTCTCCTTGAATAAGAAAATCCCCTTCGCGGTAATTGGTCTCAACATTTCTAGACAGAGCAAAGAATGAAGAAAGCCTCCATTCAGGGGATGTTCTCCACCACAAATCGACTTCAGGCCAAAATTCCTTTGTAGTATTTTCTGCCTGGGCTTTATTGGCACTTATAAATAGAAGCAAAATGAAAATCAGTAATTGCCACATTAGATATCCTTCACACAGCGAAAACCGATATGAGAGGTTCCAGTATCAAAGGCTGCACCAAGACGAGCACTCGGCCGGTAATTTACGCAGTACGAATCAGCACATAAAAAAGAGCCACCTTTGATAACATGTTTGATGGCATGTGTTTCTTGCGGGTCATTTGTTTTACTCGGCCCTGTTGGATTCACAATATTTTTTTGATTTTGAAGCGACTTATAATAGGACTCATCATAAAAATCACTAGTCCACTCCCAAACATTCCCAATCATGTCAAAGAGTCCGTAGCCATTGGCAGGAAATTTCATCACAGGCGCCGCTCCGGCATAACTATCTTTTTGAAGATTAGATTTTGGGAATTCTCCCTGATATGTATTGGCCATATACTTTCCTGCAACTTTAAACTCGTCGCCCCATGCATAAGTTTTTTTCTCTAAGTTCCCTCTCGCTGCAAATTCCCACTCTGCCTCTGTCGGCAGTCTTCCTCCCTTCCATTTACAAAATGCCACTGCATCTTGAAAAGCAACATGAACTACCGGGTGATTCATGCGCTCCTTAATGGATGAGCCGGGACCATCTGGATTTTTCCACGACGCCCCTGGGACCCATTTCCACCAGTTCATTTTATTGGGATCAAATTCACCAGAGATGGGAGTAAAAACTAATGAGGCCGGAACTAAAGTTGAGGCATCCGGAGCAGGTGTTCCAGGGGGAAGTTGTTTTTTTAACTCTTCCCACTTGGGTTTTTGTTCAGCAACTGTCACATGTGAAGCGGCATCAACAAAATCCTGAAAATCAGAATTTGTCACTTCCGCTATATCTATCCAGAAATCTTTTACTTTAACTTGATGGGCCGGTCGCTCCCCTTCATAAGCGTCCTTTGAATCAGTTCCCATTGTAAAATCTTTACCGGTAATTTTAACCATTTTAATTGAGGCAAAACGATCAGGGGTTTTATGACAAGAAGGGACATCCGCCTTGAGTCGAAAATTAATGCTGACCAAAAAAAGCAAAGACATTAAGTACCGCATCGAGATTCTCCTCGCAAAAATTGCGCTCATCATACGTATTAGAAAACCTATTTGAACTTAAGAGTTACTGAATTTTCGATTTTAATAAACATAGAGTCATGTAAATGCTGTGTGAAAAACTTATGATGCCGCCGGGCCGTCTTTAAAAGGGAATTAAAAGATGAAAATAAATCGTCTCATTCTACCTGTGTTTTTAATGGTTCAAGTTGTAAGTGCAAAACCTCCCAGTCTTGAACCTAAAGTAAAGCGTCCAAACATAGTTATCATTCTTGCAGATGACATGGGTTACTCCGATATGGGCATGTTTGGCAGTGAGATCAAAACGCCCAATATGGACGCACTGGCGACAGCTGGAACGCGTTTCACCAATTACTACACTCATGCTAGTTGCTCCCCTTCTCGGGCGATGTTGTTAAGTGGCGTTGATCCCCATCATAACGGTCTGGGAAATATGGATGAGTGGACTGCCCCTAACCAAATAGGAAAGGATGGGTACGAGGGGCATCTGAATGACAAGGTCGCTACCATTCCTGAACTACTAAAAGAAACCGGTTATCACACCTACATGGTTGGGAAATGGCATTTAGGAAAATCACCGGAAAAAATTCCTGCCGCTCGGGGCTTTGAGCGCGATTTCTCCTTACTAGATGGAATGGGAAGTTATTGGGACATGACCAACATGACGGCAAAGGTTCCGAATTCGCTTTTTACAGAAGATGGTAAGTATCTCACCAAACTTCCTAAAAATTATTACGCCACAGAAACCTATACCGACAAACTTATTAAATTCATCGATGAGGGCAAGAGCGATGGCAAACCTTTCTTCGCCTACGTCGCTCATCAGGCCCCCCACGACCCCTACCATCTCCCCAAGGATTGGCGTGATCGGCATGTTGGCAAATATGATACCGGCTGGGATCACCAAAGAGTTGAGCGTTTAAAAAAACAAAAACAACTTGGCATCGCCCCTGAATCTGCAACTCTTGCCGAACGAATGTGGTTTGTTCCGGAATATTCGCTTCTGGCCCCCGCCGCTAAAGCTGTCATCGGAAGAAAAATGGAATTGTATGCAGGTCTGGTGGAGAATCTTGATTTTCATATCGGTCGCCTGGTTGAGCACCTGAAAAAAATCGGAGAATACGAAAATACTATATTCATTGTGTTTGGAGACAACGGTGCAGAAGGCAATGACTTAGGGGCCATGATTGCCGGAAACCCCGGAACGCGCGACTTCTTATTTTTTGCCGCCAAGTGGTCGAACAATCATCCCAACGCTTGGGGAGAGCCGGGCTCCTACGTGGGCTATGGCCCGGGTTGGGCACAAGTCTCGATGACACCTTTTAGTCAGTATAAAGGCTGGTTAGGTGAAGGAGGCATTCGAAATGCACTCATTGTAAGTGGTCCTGTCAATAAAAGAGCTAGAGGCGGCATCAACAATGGTTTAATGTCGATCGCTGACATCATGCCCACGTTGCTTGAAGTTTCTGGAGCGACCTATCCCAAAGAACACAACGGACACAAATTACCTCCACTCATCGGAAAATCATGGACGCAGGTTCTGGCCGGTGAAGCAGAATCACCTCGATCAAAACAGGATTATTTGGCATGGGAACTTTTCGGAAATCGTGCCCTCATTCAAGGCGAATGGAAGTTACGTTGGGAAATTAAACCTTTCGGAAAATCAGACTGGGAGCTCTTCAATCTGGCAAGCGACCCTGCGGAACTAAACGATCTAGCTTCAACTCAATCAAAGAAAGTTCAGGAGTTAGTTTCATTATGGGATAAGTATGTAAGAGATTACAAAGTCATTCTGCCAAGCCGCTCTCCTTTCGAAGGGCTCTTTGATGTACTTCCTCCTCGGTTCCCAGTCACAATTGGGTATCCTCCATTGTCCAGTAAAGAACAATATGTTCCACCTAAAAATTTAATGACTACTCCAAAGAAGTAACTACTATGAAAATATTTTTATACTCAATGAGTTTCTTATTTATCAGCTGGGCAAGTGCCCTACACGCTCAAGGTGATGGCCCCAGGTTTTATTGGAAAAGTTTGATGGGAACAAATGCCATTCCCTTAATTCACACTTCCATGGGTGGAAATGCCAACCCCATGGACCCTTCTCATAATGTCCTTCCTGGCTCTAATTTCGAGTCCGAGACAACCATGGCCGGTTACGCAAAATTGCTTCCTCTCTTCAATCGCGCGGCGATGGTTTCTGCACTGGTGCCCATGGGCAGAATTACCGGAGACGTCTCTTTAAACGGACTAGACTACAAAAAAACCACCAGAGGATATGGAGATCCCATGCTGCAGTTTGGGATGAATGTGATTGGACCCAAGCCCATCATGAACATTCCCGATATGCTTAGATACAAACCAGGATTCTCTGCCGATATCATTGGAACTCTCGCCATCCCTGTTGGAAATTATGACAACACTAGCCCCATCAATATAGGACAGAACCGCTGGTATGGGCGAATTGGAACACCTATCGTTTGGCAGTTTGGGAATTGGGTTCCGGGTGAGCGCACCACTTTAGAGTTTCTCCCGGCCGTTTGGCTCTTTGGTGATAACGATGATTTTGTTGGCAAGACCATGGAGACGGAGCCCATGTACCAACTTGAGGCCCATCTAACACGGGATTTTATGGAGAGATCGTGGGGCTCATTAGATGTGACTTCTTATACAGGTGGCAAAGCGACTATCGATGATGTGGAAGGCAAAGCTCTGAACAATCTTGGCGTCGGAGGCACTCTCGGCTATCAGGTGAATGAAAATATGCAACTGACGGCTTCCTACTCATCAACGGTAAACGATAACGATTCTGAAGATCTAAAAATGGACAGCTTTCGTGTCACCCTTACTTATGGATGGCACTCGCTGGTAGAAGGGATGAGGCGTCTGAAGAGTGCTGAATAATTCTCACATCCTCTAAGGAGAAAACCATATGACTATGACAAAAACCGCACTAATGCTCATTACCATTTCGTTGTCGTCTGTGAATGCCAGCACTCACAAGGCAAGTAAGGGAATTGATCCTAAGGCGGACAAGGTGCTTCATCAGATGACGGATTACGTTGCGAGTTTGAAAACTTTTAAGGCCAATATTTCAACTATAGATGAGATTGTGACTACAAATGGCCAGAAGATCCAAATGGCAACAGACTCCACAACTTTAGTCCATCGGCCTGATCGAATGAAAAGTGAGCAGATCTCAGCTGGGGCAGAAGGCAGCGGAAATCTAATGTTCACTAACGATGGAAAAGAGATGACTCTTTTCTGCAAAGCTAACAACACTTACGCGACAGTCAAATCGCCACCAACGCTTGATAAAACCATCGACGAAATACGGGCCAAGCATGATATTGATGCTCCCGGTGCTGACCTCCTTTTTAGCAAACCATATGAAGTGCTTACCGAGCAAGTCACGAGCGGTCAGTACATTGGCCGCGAAACCATCGATGGGGTTGCCACTCATCACCTCGCGTTTCAGGGCGAGGAGGTTGATTGGCAAATCTGGATCCAAGACGGAAAACGGCCGCTGCCACTTCGATACGTCATCACAACCAAAACAGTTATAAACCATCCTCAGTTCACTGTTAATCTCTCGGACTGGGAGCCTATGGTTAAAATTGACGATGATGTTTTCAAATTCACCGCCCCCGCTGGTGCAAAAAAAGTCAAAGAGTTTCCAACATCGTGCCTATAGAGTGAATAGAAAAAAAAGGAAGGTAATCATGACAACTAAATGTGGTTATTCAAAAAGAAAATTATTAGTACTGGCCTTGCTAAGCATAATTTTTGTCGAAGAAGCAGCGGCCATTGTTGGCAGGCCCTTAACTCCCGTCAGCGTTGCCGGTGCAGCTAGGCGCACCGTCGTTCGTCGTAGGTAGTTTTTAATTCTATTTACGCATTTGGGAATCAAAACTAAGTCGTCATTGTCCGACTCATTCGCTTTCAAATATCAAAAACTCACCAGCAAGTTTTCATTTCATTTTCTTTAAATTCTTTTGACAAAAATTTACCATAACCTCAAGATGGTCTAAAGATTGTTATCGGAATCACAAAAATGAAATGCTACTGTCGGTTCATATTCACAAGCTGGCTGGTATTTCTGATTTCCAGTCTTGAAGTCTCTGCAGCCACGTTCACAGAAGAATTGGTCTCTCCCGTAACAACGGATGCCGCCCCGCTTTTTTTATCTTCGGTCTTAATGTCCACTTTTCTTTACGTGAAACAAAAAGAGATCTCTCATCCCGCCACTTTTCAGGCAATCAAAGACAGACCTTTGCATAATTACTCAATCATTGGCGACTATTATGGTCAACTTGTTCCCAATGCAATCTACGTTTTAGGTATGGGCGCCCATGCAATGGCCACTGATAGTAACATATCAAGTTACAGAGCTGAGCACATGTTCAAGGCTACATTTTATGCGGGATTGGTCGTGAGTGCTCTTAAGTACACTGTGCAAGAGCCTAGACCTAATAGCCCACATGAAAGAAATTCTTTTCCCTCAGGTCACACTGCGACGGCATTTGCCTTTGCAAGTACCGTGGCAATGCAGCACAATGTCTATTTAGGTACAACAGCACTTTTGATGGCCGGTTTCACTGCCTATAGCCGAATGAATGATGGAAGACATTATCTTCATGATGTTATGGCCGGAATGTCGATCGGTATAGGCTATGGAGCTGGCATATATTACTCTCAAAGAGGTAAAGCAAGATTTTCAATGGTACCGATTATCGATGAGGATCTAGCAGGTCTTAGAGTAGCAACGACATTTTAACTTAAGTGGAACAATGATTAGAATATTAAAAATTTTTATTTCCCTATATTTAACCAGTATTAGCTTGGGCCATGCATTCGTTGAGTTTCACACTCACTATGGATCTTCTAAGGGATCGCCCGACGCTTTCAACAATGCATATTATAAAAACCAAAGTGGCCCGGAGCTAACTAAGCAGTCTTTCCTGGGTTTTGATGCTATTGCAAGATACGGTGCCTTCCCATTAAGAATGGGCATAAGATACGAAGCAATTAGTGAAGAGAGTTCCGGGTATGGTGAGAAAGCCATCATGACTGGTTCAAGATTTTCTGGTGTTCTCAATTTTAGATTTATCAATGAAAAGCAATATTTGGGTATTATTGGAACACATGGTTTTTCACATCATCTAAACCTAGAATTAAAAAACAGTGATGAAATGTATTCAACTTCTTCCGGAAAGAGTTCTTCTATTGGACTTGAGGGTGGAGTAAAATTTGGACCTTTAAGACTTGGAGCCGAAATAGGACAACTATTCCTTGTGTTTAGTGAGTTGAAAGATAAGTCAGGAAATACTCCAATAGTTAATGGAGAAAATATTAACAAAATTGATCTCACTGCCTTTTACTACAAACTGATAGTTGGAGTTGGTTTCTGAACTCCTAAAATTCTCTGCTCGCATAGACTCCGTTCATGGTGGGAAGAATACTCCAAGATGTAGTTTCATCACCCTTCTTCAGGCCTGTTGCAGATTTATTAGATATTTGTGTGGCTGCTTTTCCAAAAATGTATCCCATCGCTATACCTAAAGGGTAATCACTGGCCCAATGAACACCATTGTTCACCATTTGGAACATAAGCGCACTGATCCATACGCCACCGATTGAATAAGTGTAGTTATTATATTGAGGATATCTTTCGGAAATAACCGTAAAGGTGAGCGTAGCAGTCATGACGTGACCACTAGGCATAGCATCGTAGGTAGCAGTCCTGGTATTGTATTCATTAAAACTTGGGAAAGGTTTGGTATTACCTCTGTTGTGAGTACTCACCACAGGACTTTCTCGTCCGAATGATCTTTTCAAAATTTGATTATAGATAGTAGATACTGCCATTCCATGCCAGAGCATCATGCCTGTATTGAATGCATAATTGTCGCTTCTGACCTGGCCAGATGCTAGGAAAGCACCGCCAATTGCAGCATGCATCCACCCATCACCTAAGAAATAAAAAAAAGAACCTGTATCTGATGGTAACCGAACCAGTTCATGTCCACTAATTGAAACGGCAGAACTTGTATTGTCATCGTTGCCGATGCCCCAATCTCTTCCTCGTTTTTGTAAGTCAGCATAGATCTGTTCATCATAGTAATAAAGGATAGCGGTTGAACCGGCAATTACTCCCCAATAGGGCAATGCCTCTTTGGAAAAACTCTTTTTGAATACAAACTTGGATGATGCAGGAATCTCAGTGAAGATTTGTTTGAATTCGAGTTTTTCTTCTGCTCTAAGTAATGAATTAAAAGTTAAGACACCAATGAGAAATATGTATTTTACGGGCAACCATGCTTTCATCAATTCAGTGTCCATTTTTTTTGAGTGGGATTAAATTTTAAAGTGAAATCAAATAAATGAACAGAAGTTTTATTCATCAAAAGCTACTTTCAAATATGATAGCTCATCAGTTCCCAGAGTACTTCAAAAATCATAAATCCAGCAAGTTAAGTCGATACACCCGACCTGCCCGACCTAATATTAGAAAATAAGAATTGATTAATGCTTTAGAGAGGTTGTTGATCCATGAGAAACCCAAGCGAAATTTCAATTATAGATGTAGGTTTGAAAATCGTTCGTCAAATCAGTCGAGAAGAACAATTCCAATTCATTTTTGAAGATCTCAGTTGTAATGGTCTTGAATTTATACTGTTGAAAAAAGTAAACAAGGAAAGTAATCATCCCACCCTTATCACTGAACTTAGAATCCAAATAAGAAATGAAGGCTTCACCGTGGGCATACCAAACGGTAGTATGCCTAATATAAGGCGGCAAACTATCTAGTTTGATTGAGCAAGATGTAGCTATAGCACAAGGTAAACTAAGCCTTTGATAATCATGTGTAATCCATTCCGTCACCGCTTCATCAATCCAACTAGATTTCCCATCAGCAGGCATTACTCCTCTAGCAAAATAGCTATGTATTATTTCATGCTTAAGGTCTTCAATACCAGATGCTGTGGCCCCATGATATTCCATCCCACTGGATCCTTCGAATATATGAATTAACAACTGGGGGTGCGGCCATGGAGCAATTCTCCCCTCAAGTTCTTTTACGACCTTCTCTGTTTCTCTTTTAGCCCGTTCCAAAATATCATCTTGAGTGGGATCTTCGTTAGTATAGATGGTCACTGGTATTTCTCGGCCAGTGGATGACAGGATATTGAATGTCAATTCACGGTATTCGCTTACGGGTACAATATGAATATATGCTGACGAAGTGGAAAAATATTCGGGAAATTGAATCTTAAAATGATTCCCACTTTGATAGGTCACAGTACCATTATGATAAACTTTGTGCTGAGTACTGGAATCCTTAATCAAAAGCTCTAGTTCAGAAGGAAACTGATCAAATTCTAAATTCGTTACTGCCCATATTTCAAAGAACTCTCTGTCCATCATGTCTGACAAACCGAAATCAAATTCTAGCTTTCCTTCTTTAAAGTCAATTCCTCCAGCAAATTCAGCGATATCACTCTTAACCTCTAAGACATGATGTCCTTTTGACATTAATTTATTTAAAACTCGAACTTTTGTCTCTGCCATTGGTGGCACAATTTCAGAGGCTGAGGATTTAACATTATTAATCTTGAGGTGTTGAATTTTCGTTCTGATATCAAAAATGGGATATCCATCCTTGTCCTGATAAAACTCAATTCGGGATACGACAGATGAAGTTTGTTTTTTAAAATCAATATCAACTTTGTAATTGGCCCCTGTGAAGTCCACAAAAACTGCTTTGCCACTTTTATAATCGAAATCATGTGGAGAATTCTCAATGGCAAAAGCATTGATTGAGATCATTAAAAAAAGCATGATTTTAAGAATCATTATGATGGTCTCATGAAAGTAAATTAAGCAATAAATCCGAGTACCATATGATATGCTCCTAATGAATTGGGTGTATAAATGTTACATAATATCAAGACGTTATAACCACTCCTTTGCCGTAGTTTTGAGACACCCCTTGTGGGGTTCGCTCCTATAAGAGTTATATTAATAGCTTATGGAGAGCCATCGCCTGTTCAGTACATAAAATTCGGACACTTAAGTTGTCTAAGTAGTAACCGATAAGTGAAGTAGCCTAAAAGACATTACTGAGTCTGGTGGGTCAGCAATAATTTAAAACAAAGTTTAATGATGAAAAAAATGACGATGATGACTTTTCTATTTTTGGGACTATTCAGTTCAACAACACAGGCCCAACAATCAATAAACGCTGCAGGAGGAGATGCTACCGGAAGTGGAGGAACAGTAAGCTTTAGTGTGGGACAAATTGATTATAGTTGCTACGAAGGTACTGGCGGGACGGTAAGTCAAGGAGTGCAACAATTAACTGAGCTTTCTGAAATTCTAACGGATAATTTTGCAGAAATAAAATTAGAGATGGTTATTTATCCAAATCCTACAACGGACTTGGTTAATTTAAAAATTGAAAACTATGAGTCTGATTTTTTATCTTATGGGCTTTTTGATATGCAAGGAAGGCAAATATCAACAAATATCATAACCAAAAGCGAAACTCAGATCCAGATGAAAAACATGGCAGCGTCAGTCTACTTATTAACTGTTCGGGACAAGAACAAACTTTTAAAAACTTTTAAGATCATTAAAAAAGACTAACTTGTCGGTCTAGAAAACCCTCATTTTATAAACACTTCGCAATAGATAACTCATCCTCGAATATCCCATTTAAAAACGCAGCCTTCTCTCTTGTGCCTTCAATTTTAAAACCATTTTTTAGATAAAGAGAAATCCCGCTATCATTGCTAGCACGTACTTCAGCTTCAATTCTAGAAATCTCTGTGGTTCTAGCATGGGCCTCCATTGCTTGCAAAAGTCTTGAACCAATTCCTTGTCCCCAGTATTGCTCTTTTACTGCCATTCCAAAGGTACCAATATGCTTAATCCATGGGTGATCTGGTCTTCTTTGCATGAATCTTAAATTGGCAATAACCTCTTCGCCCAAAAAGACTCCAATGAATAAGTTTACTGGATGGTCAGCATAATCGGTAAATGAAGCTGTAAGCCGGTCTAGAGGAATATCTGGCATGCCATCATATTTGAGAGTGTTCTGAGTTTCTTTTGCAACAACACGAGCGAATATTTGAGAGGTAGTTTCATCACCTGGGCAGTAAGACCGAAGTGTCACTTCCAATGAATCTTTTAAGTTAAAATTTTGAGGAATGATTATCGCCATTATCCAACCTTCTTTTTTTCTAAAAATACTTTTCTGAGAACATCATTCATAAGTGTTGAATAAGAAATATCATTCTTTTCAGCTATACTCCGGATTGCTTCAAGAACATCTGAATCAAAATTGGCCGTAATCTTCTCTCTCGATATCTTCTTCAAACAAGGAAGAGTTGAAAGATCAACATCAATTTTCCCAAAAAGTTTATTAGGTAATGTATCTACTTTTTTTAAGGCTTGCTTGAGATTTGGTTTTTTCATTTTTGCCATGGAGTGCCTCCCTACATTTCCAGAGATATTCATAATTCTCGTGGATGTATTTAATAATGCCTTTAACTGCTCTTATCGAGAACTGAGTAGACCCAATCACTTCAAGAGTCACGACCTTCACCAACATAGTATGCCATACTTTTATATGGGCATAAAGCCATACTTCTTAAAGTTACCATAATGCCTGAGTAGATCTTTCCAGTAAATTCGACAACATAAATACCTATGGATCCCCATGAATATATCACTTAACGATTAATGGACTCAACACGCGCCACTCTCCTTTAAAATATTGATAAGTCAGGTATGACTCAGTTGATGTAAAAAATATTTCTAAACAATTATTCGATTGTTTTACTTCAACCCCTACAAAGAGATTGAGATCATTTTGAAATTTTTTAAAGGAATCCACTGCCTCTTTGGAGCAAATATACTCCATAACCCTTTCACCACGAATGATCTTAACTACGAAAGACAATAATTTCTTATCTACTAACTCCAATCCTTCCCCCCCCCCTATAAAACCTTCTTGAAAAACTCCTTCAAATGCCTCTATCAGATGTTTCTTTTTATCACTAAGAATAAAGTATTTAAGTTCAGACTCTTTACCTATGTACGAATAAGCATCTACAATTCGAAATTCGCTCCCAGGAGGAAGCAATGTTGCTCGTAGGCTCGAGTCAATTCTACTCCTTTGCATACACCCCTGACATGAATCTCGCAAAAACCAGAGCTGCCAACTAATAGGATGCCAGGTTGTTGTTGAAATATTTTTTAAAAGTAAAAGTGGTATTCTTGATTTAAAAACTCTTTGTTGATATTCACTTGGAATCGATATGCGGATGGGAGGATCGTTCTCTGTTCTGAACTTTTTTGAACTATAAATAGGTAAAGACAAATCCCACTTATTTTTAGGATCGTCCAATAAGTGGCCAAAGACATTTTTGAAATTTAAAGAAAACAAAATGAACAAAATCAAAGCGATAATAAATGAACCCAGAATTAGAATCTTACCCCAATCTTTCTTTAGAATATTGCCATCCTTTTGGTCAATTCGCTCACAGAAGTTACCTGATAGTTTTACTAATTATAATCCATTGGAATATTGTAAACTGCAATTGGAAAATGTGATCCTCAAAAAAGGGGATTCTTGCGCTTTTTGTTCTCATGACAGTTCATTTGAGTTACGGCATTTCAAACGCTGAGCTCCCATGGTATCCAAGAGAATCTTTCACGAAAGCATTTACGGAAAACTAGTCACCACTTGCTCCATCCCATATTAGGTCACTATCTTTCCAACAGTAGACAAGAGTTCGATCCCCATCAGCTTTTATGTGATTGGATAAGCTTTCGTATGGGCAACGGTCACTTTGCCTTTGGTACTGGTGACCAACGAAAGGATATCCTGGATCATTTTGTGTAAAATAGCTCATACCATCAAACCAAGTGGAATTGGGATAATACATCCCTGATATCGTTTTTGCACCCCCACGTCGCGGGGAGAAAAGCGAGACCTTATATTCACTCTGTGATGAGGTAATTTTGTATGCAACATCCCCTTCAGCATCTGCACCTTGGATAACAACATCGAGCTTACCATCGCCATTAAAATCTCCTACGACAGCAGAGATCATTTGTTTTTTCGTAAAATTGTAGTTTTGTACAATATTGGACGGATAAGTATCTGGAGAATATTGTTTAAAATTGGGGGCTACCTTTTTAAGTTCGGAAGTTAATTCAGGCGATAGATATAGGGTTGAAGATAAACCTAAACCTTTGATGCTGACTTGCGGAGAAATGATTAAACTACTCATCACATCTGGAATCCACTTCATGGCCATGCGATCATACCTGGTTTGGACTGTAGTACATGTGCTTCTATCACTTACCGAACATTTCCTGCCTTCAATTAACTCATTTGTTACAAATTTTAAGCCTGAGATGAATGTTTTCGGGAAGTCTTGATAAATAAAACAATTCGTTTTTGTGCATGTCTCCTCTTCTCCGAATATAATTGTAAGGTCATTTATTATTTCCTGAGACCCATTAACAGAAAATAGATCGTGAACAGGATGATCTTCCCTTAATAAAACGGACAGTGTATTAAGCGCAACACTTTGCAACACAAAGGAAAGCGTAATGAGCAAGGCCTCTAAGACAAAAA
>JAIFLR010000110.1 GCA_020048985.1 Halobacteriovorax sp.
ATGATATAAACGAACCATTTCGCTTGTTTCATGCTAATATACTAACTCGTATGAATCGAATTACCATACCATTTTCAGAATTCTCCTTCTCATTCTCACGCAGCGGCGGCGCTGGTGGGCAGAACGTTAATAAAGTGAACTCAAAAGTGGTCCTGGAATGGAACATTGAACGAAGTGAAGTAGTGTCCTTCTCGGTTAAAGAACGTTTCCGCACCAAGTTTAGAGGCTTTCTCAACGACGAAGGAATTGTTCAGATCACAAGCCAGCGCAATCGAAGCCAAAAAGACAACATCGACGATTGTATTCAAAAACTACACGAAATGATTAATGAGGTCCTGGTTCCTCCTAAGCCACGCAAAGCGACCAAACCTAAATACAGCTCTGTTTTAAAAAGACTTAACACTAAGAAGAAAGATTCTGAAAAAAAGAGAAATCGAAAGTCAGATTATTAATACATGAGTCCGCAGTCGGGACACTCATTAACGGTAGGTGCGAATTTGGCTCCGCAGGCCTGACAAGTCACTTCACTCGCCGATGGGTCAAAGACCTGTGCTAGATTTTCCAGATTAGGCTCATGACCTTTGACGTTTTTCAAAAAGTCCGCTCTGAAGTGAACGCCCAGTCTATCACTATCGAGCTGACTCCCCCATACTTCCACTGTTACTTTACAGCCAGTGGTGCAGGTTTTGCCATTCACCTTAAGATTAACTTCAATGCCTTGGGCCTTTAATTTTAATTGGTGATTTTTGGCTTCCTGTAAATCCATAACACCAAGAAAGATCTCTTCCATGTTTTAGCCCTTAAATTTTTCTTCAAGATAGTTCAGATAATCTTTAACACCTAACTCTCCAACAAGATCAGCGGCCGTGATGCTTCTACCTTTGGAGTGGATATTTTTAACCAGAAACTTAAGAGTATTTGAAAACTCCCCTTTGGCAATTTCCTTCTCGAAGCCTGGTCTTGATTTTTTTAGTTTCATGTAGAGAGATCCGGAGATGAGGTTCCCCAAGGTGTAGGTTGGGAAATAACCAAACGCTCCTCCCGCCCAATGTGAGTCCTGCAGAATACCTTCCGAATCGTTTTTTGGAACAATTCCCAGATACTCTTTATACTTTTCCTTCCAGACTTTAGGGATATCCTTGGCATTGAGACCCTGATTAAAAATCATCTCCTCAATTTCATATCTGATAATGATGTGCAAATTATAATAAAGCTCACAGCTCTCGACTCTAATAAGTCCCGGAACTGATTTATTGAAAATTAAAAAAAGTTTTTCGGCATCAATTCCTTTCATTGCTTTGGGGAATGTCTTTTTCATCTCTGGATGAATAAATGAGGCAAATGAACGAGATCTCCCCACTATGTTTTCCCAAAAACGCGACTGAGACTCATGAACTGAGAGGGAAACCGCTTCTTGAAAAGGAGTACCTTCCCACTCACTTGGCAAATGAAACTCATAAAGAGCGTGCCCCACTTCATGCATAGTGGAAGAGAGAGAGTCCAGATGGTTGACATCATATCTGGTCGTTATCCTCTGATCCAGAGGAGAGATATTTATACTAAATGGATGAGATGAAATATCCAGCCGGGAGTGATCAGTAGGAAGACCAAAAATCTTGGCCACGTGAAGACTGAGTTTACGCTGATCCTCAATAGGAAATGGTCCCTTGAGATCTTTCACTTGCACAAAACGTCCGTCACTCTCCACATCATGGGTTAATTTAATCAATCCCTTTTTCAAGTCGTTAAAAAGCCTGGTGATCTGAGTTGAAGTAAATTCTTTGTCATGAAGTTTAAGTAAAGCATCATAAGGTTTCTTCGCCTTAAAATACCCGGCCTCTCTGCGCTTGAGATCAATCAATTTCTGGAGGTGCGGGAGATAGGATTTAAGGTCGTTGTTTGTCTTTGCTTTTGCCCAAACGTGAGAAGCATGGGCCGAGGCCAGAGTCAATTCTTCCACATGCTGAGAAGGCAGGGCAAAATTGAGGTCATAGTCCCACTTGAGCTCCTTGAGTAAAATTTTATCTGCCACAGATAAATTTTTCTTTTGAGCGAAATCTTTCAAAAGTTTCTTATACTCAGGGCTGGTAATGTGAGCGTGAATCTTTCCCTGAACGTAACCTAATCTCTTGGCCCGGTCTTCAATCGCCCCGGTGGGCATCATGGTTTCCATGTCCCAGTGAAGAAGGCTCTGGATACTTTTGAGGTAAGAATATTCTTGTAGGTACTGCTTAATTTTATTCATTACTTTCCTAAACTCGTTTTAAATTCATCAGCATTGAAACCAAAACTCAAAACCTTTTTGTCTTTTTGTAAGATAGGCCTTTTGATCATCGAAGAATTTTTACAGATAAAGGCGATCTTCAAGTCATCACTCAAGGCTTCGTACTCTTGGGAATGTTTTTTGTAGGTTTGCCCTTTGGTATTAACCGGGAGACCACCAAAGGCTGCCTTCCACAGGAGAATATTCTCGGTTGTGGGTGGCGTTTTTTTGAAATCGACAAATTCAAAGGGGATTGACCTCGACTCAAGATAAGTCCGGGCCTTTTTGACAGTGTCACAATTAGGAATACCAAATAGATAAATCATCTCTATATGATAGTGCTGCTAGGAATATTGTTCAACAGTCTTGAGAATGGTGTCTAGTTCAACTGGTTTGCTAAGAAATGCAGTGACACCATAATTTTTCATTTTTTCTCTGGCATTGGCCTCGGCCGACATCACTACCACAGGAATACGTGACCATTTCGGGTGCTTCATTTGTTCTGTGCGGAAGGAGTATCCATCCATGACAGGCATCATTAAATCGATAAGAATGAGATCAAAGGCGGGCTGAACCTCTAGGCACTTAAGACCTTCCAGGCCATTAACAGCAGACACGACTAAATAGCCTTCACCCTGAAGTAATTCCACCAAGAGCTCTCGGATCGAATTGTCGTCTTCTACTATTAAAATTTTCTTTGGCATTAGTTCACATTTACCCTGTGGGAAATCAATAGTCTAGAAAACCATGCCGGCCATACCTGGGACTTTTGCGACATTATGAGCGACTAAAGGTTAGCGCAGTAACTCATTGAAACGAAATTGCTAATGCAGGGC
Source organism: Halobacteriovorax sp. (assembly GCA_020048985.1). Classification (GTDB taxonomy): domain Bacteria; phylum Bdellovibrionota; class Bacteriovoracia; order Bacteriovoracales; family Bacteriovoracaceae; genus Peredibacter. Next base: position 3,100 of record JAIFLR010000110.1, read on the forward strand.
AACATCATCTATTGGAAGCTCCATAACAAAAGTTGAGCCCTTTCCCAGAACACTAAGAACATAAAGTCTGCCGTCGTTTTGCTCCATAATTTGGCGTGAGATATAGAGACCAAGCCCCAGCCCACTCACCTCATTACTTGAAATGGCCCTTTCAAATCTTTCAAAGATTCTTTCAGTATCTTCAAATTTTATTCCTGGCCCCTGATCATGAACATGAAGTTGAATTTTATCATCCTTCTTATAGATCTCAACTTTTATAGGGCTTCCGGCGCCGTATTTCATAGCATTCGTTAATAGATTTACTATCACCTGCTCTATTCTATAAATATCAATATGAGTAATGACCTCTGTGCTGCAAGAGAGGGTTATATAGCAACCTATAGCTTCAACCTGTGGTCTAAATCTTTCAAAAACATCTTTTACAAAAGAGCTAAATTCAATTTTCTCTTTCATGAATGTGAGTTTCCCCGCGCGAATACGCGAGATGTCCAACATGTCATCAATCAATCGGTTGATTCGCATCAGATGCCTAAGATCTGCTTCAATCATCGTTGACAATTTATCAGAGGTGAAAGCATCAACTAATTTTTTCTCCAGGTTTCTCTTTCTCATTTGATTTTGCAGAGTCAAACTTTGCAATGGCGTTTTCAATTCATGAGACGCAATAGACAGAAACTCATCCCGTGACCGGATCGCCTCTTGAGAGCTCTGGTGAATCAGCGAATTCTCGTAGGCCATAGAAACTCGATACGCAAGCTCCTCTGACAACCAAACATGCTTTTTCTTCAGCTCCTTGTTTGATTTTTTCATGACAAAGAATGTAATCATCCCCAGAATACTTTCCCTTCCTTTGAGACGAACACTTATGGTGGATTTGACATTGAGTGATTTTACTTTTTTAACATAACTTTTTGGCTGAGTTTCGCTATTTTGACTGATAAAAGTGTCAGTATCTTCTACCAACAAAGCTTTCCCTGTAATCAAAGTGTTGATAACAGGGTGACTCAAATGCCTTTGAGGATATTCATCATCAAAGGCTTCAAAGTTTCTCACCACATTTTCGTCTGGATGTACCACCATTAATTGAGTGATAGTTCCATCGGACTCAAGCTCATCAATGATCACTCCATCACAAAAATAATCAATAGCATAATCACTGAGGGTCTTTAAAATCTCTCTGTAATCCAGAGAACCGTTTAATAACTCTGAAGCCTGGGAAAGAAATTTCTGATCGGCTTCAGCTTCGATACGATCAGTGATATCCATCACAGTTCCCATCATGTGGAATGGTTTATCGTGGTGATCGTACAAGGCCATTCCCGACTCCTGCACCCACCTTTGGGTCCCATCCTCTCTGATAATCCGGTGATCAATGCGGTAAGATGTTTTGTCCCTGAGAGCACGAGATATCGTTACCCACAAGTTCTCGCGGTCTTCCGGATGCAGCCTTAAATTAAATGCTTCGGTAGTACGTGGAAAAGTTCCCTTCTCGTATCCATAAATACTCTCAGTCGTTTCATCCCAATTCACGTGATTTGTATCTGGTATCCACTCCCATATCCCGACATTGCCTGCTTTAACCGCCATGCTTAATCGTTCTGAGATGATCTTGAACTTTTCCTCTGTGGCCTTCCTCGCCAGAACACTTTTTACCAGTGCCTGCTCGGTTTCAATTTTATCCGTGACATCTTTAAAGATGACGGTCACTTCTCTAATGACATTCAACTCATCTTTTACAGGAGAGATACTGGCCTCAAGCCATCTTACCCGGCCTGTTTTGCCGCTTTTTGCAGGTTCATACAAAAAGGCGGGCACCTCAACAGATTCTCCGTAATAAGCGCGCTGTAAGTAATCCTTAAGTGGCGTATTGATCAAAAGCGGATCTTGTTCAACTTTATATCGACATAAGTCAGCTCGATCCGTATCAAAAAGTTTTTCCCAAGCTTTGTTGACCGCCACTGGAAATCCATCCAATGAATATATTGCCATCGCCAAAGTTGACTGCTCAAAGAATGTGATAAAACGTGTTTGAAGTTCTTTTTGAGTTTCCAGGCTCTTGCTGCTATCTGTACCGACTGCGTAGATGTGGCCATCCTTAGGGATACCTGTCCATGCAATCCAAAGATAATGGCCATTTTTATGTATGCACCGTACAGAGATCGAAACTGAAACTTCTTGCCCTGAAATAAGCAGGCCCAGCACACTGTTGATATTTTCGCGGTCATCTACATGAATAAAATTCTGGAAGGACATATCAACCAGTTCGTCCGGATCCCAGCCTAAGATTCTGCCCTCTGTAATATTCGATTTAATAATTTTCCCATCATAGGAAAGAACAACCACGAGATGGGTAGGGATTGAGAGAATCTCCTCATAGTCCTTGCGATTTAAATCTAACACTGACGTATTTTCCATTGAGGGAGAATGACAAAATTCCAGTCTTTCGACAAGAGGTGTCAACCTAACTTTATTCGCAAGATATCTTTCCAAGACGTTGTGTATTTAGCCGAGCGAAAATTTGCAACCGTCCTCCACGCTTGGTTAGAGCCACAGGCAGCACTTTGAATGGTTTTGGCCCCATATCGTTTATTAATAAGATCAACCACCTGTCCCAATTTTTCATTATCATCGGGGTTCTTATCAAACAGATCCATTTGGTTCTGATCACGTGGAACGATATGATTTAGCAGGACCCCGGCCTTTTTATATTCGTACCCTGATCTGAAAATTTTATCCAAAATCTGATGCGAACCTTTAATTATTCTTAAGGTATCAGATGTTCCAGATACAAAATTATGACTGTCTATTCCATAGTATTGGGCGCTGCCATCCTTGAAAGGATTGGTGTGAATAAAGGCCGTGAGACTATAACAGACACTCTTTTGCGCCCGAAGTTTGGCCGCAGAGTTAGTGCAGAATTCGGCCAGCGCTTCCTGTAATTCACGTTTGGTATAAACGGAAGCACCGAAGCTGCGGGAATTTCCGGTATTCTTTTTATCCTCTGCTTTATCCATGGATAAACAACTAATCCCGCGCAACTCATCTTGTATTTGCCTTCCCGTCTTAGTTAATAAGTTTTGAATCATTCGTTCATTTTGATAGGTCTTAAATTCGTAAGCAGTTTTTATCCCCAACATATTAAGCTTTGTACTACTGGCCCGACCGATTCCCCATATATCCTCAACAGGAAACTTTTTTAAAACATGATCGATCTCATCATCGTCTTTCAATACCAAGACACCACCCTGTTTCTTAGAAATTTTGTTGGCCATTTTGGAGAGAACTTTTGTCTTGGAAATTCCTACGCCAACGGGGATGCCGGTAAATTGCAAAATGTCGCTGCGGATTTTTTTTCCATAATCGAACAGATCAAATTTATCAAAACCGTCCAACTCCAGGAACGCCTCATCAACGGAATAGATTTCAAGGTGAGGAGTAAAATTGGTGAGAATACTCATGACTCGTCTGGAAATATTGTCATACAAACTATAATTGGAAGAGAAAACCGCAACATTATGCTTTCTTAGGCTATCCTGTATTTGGTAAAGTGGTGCGCACATCTCACCAAATCCCAGGGCCTTTGCTTCTTTAGTAAAAGCGATCGCGCATCCATCATTATTAGATAAAACGATAACAGGCCGACCACGAATTTCTGGTCTAAAGACTCTTTCACATGAGCAGTAAAAAGAATTGCAATCAACCAGCCCAAAGTATCTCATCGAAGCTCTCTTAAAATGGTCGTCACAACTCCCCAGATAAAATCTCCAGAATCCGGATCTTGATTTTTTAAAAGTTCAGGCAAAAAGTGCGTGAGCTTAAATTCACCACCCAGTACGAGTAGAACTAACTCTCCCTTGATAGGCTTAAGAGAGCGGTCAATAATCAGTTTATCTTTGGTCTTTAATCCCAGAGTGTGCGAACTACCACTGGCCTCTATAATAAAGACACTGGGTGCTCCGATCCGGTAGCGCTCATCAAGGGACAAAATATCTTCGTGATATTCAGCACAGGCAGATTGAAAACCGGTGATCTTGTATTCCATACGTCATCATACGTACCTTTTCCGTACTTGTCAAGTGAAGGCAACCTCAATCCTTAAAAAGACTAGTAAAATTAGTAAGATATACGCTATGTTGTTTTTTCAATCGACTCCCCAACTTGTCTCGCGTGCGGCATACTCCGGCCCATGAAAAAACTCTCCATGACACTACTTATGATCGTTTCCGGCCAATTATCCGCCCGAACGCTACCAAAGAGTTACACGGAACTCCTGAGCTACGTACAGCCGGCACCAGATCAAGGTGAGACCAATACTTGTTGGTTTGTGGCTTCAACCGGAGCGATGGAACTCCTGATGAATCGCAGGGATCACATCAGCAATCCAAAGCTTGGTGGGAAAAACGATCTCTCTGAATCTTTTCTTATCTGGCAGAAAGACTTTTGGGATAATCAAACGCGTACAGAACATTTTCTTGAAGAAGTCGTCATTCGCTTCAATCATGGTGAAGCGGTTCATAATAGTGCCTGGCCTTTTAAGGCCTACAATACAGACGGAACAGATAGTCTGGAAGTCTGGAACAAACATCCAGATTTTGCAGTCCTTCCAAGGATGCAGGTTCCAAAAGTTAAAACAAGTTTACTTTTTGCTCGAGGTAAAAAGTATGCCACTTATGTTTTACGTGAAAAAGATCTTACTGACCTTAAAGAGGCCTTAGTCACACATCGGGCCCCGGTCATCGTAAACTATAATGATGACGGATATTGGCACGTAGTTTTAATCGTAGGGTATGATGACCAGAAAAAAGGTGAATGCTACCAAATAGAAGCTGACGAGTGTAGCAACAAGGGTGCCTTCTATGTGCGGGACTCGAACGGAAAAAGTTATGAAATGCGCGACTACAACTGGTTTCTCTACAAGGCCAATGCAGCGGCCTTGGTAGAGCTTAGAGATTCACAGAAATAATTATTTATTCATCGCAATTAGACTTAGAAACTCCGCACGAAGTTTTTTGTCTTCGCGAAATTTCCCATCCAAAGCAGAAGTTATCATCGAGGCATTGGCCTTCTTAGCACTCCGGCAAGTCAGGCACCCGTGGCTTCCTTCAATCACGACCATCACGCCTGCTGGCTTCAATTCCGATTTAATTGAAGACATAATGTTATGGCACATTCTCTCCTGAAGCTGAGGCCTCTGAGCATGGCAATCCACAATGTGGGCCAATTTAGATAGTCCAACAACGCGTGACTGGTCACCTTTAGTCGTATCAGGCAAATAGCCAACATGAGCTTTTCCAGTAAAAGGAATAAAGTGATGACTGCATAAAGAAGTGTAATCGATATCTTTTAGGATAATGACGTCGTTATAATTTTCAGCGGGAAATGTTGTGGAAAATATCTCTTTTTCATCAGTCCCAAGACCAGAACAAATCTCCAAAAGGGCGCGGGCCATTCGGTTAGGGGTTCCCAATAAATTCTTATCTTCCATATCAAGCTGAGGATAGGCCAACTTCAAACCATCCAGAACTTTCTGGTATCCCTCGGCCATGGTTTCGCGTGCTGTATTGAGTTCCAGCGCACGTGAGCGCAATTTCGCCAACTCAGCATCAAGGAATTTCTCGGGCTCATTAGAGCGGGCCATATTGCGTGCAAGATCTTTATTGTAAGTCGTTTCGAAAGCCATAAGGGTTACCTCTTTTTAGTAACCCTCGAATATCATGGCCCGCGTTGATTTCCAATACTATTTAACGGCTTCTTTATAGGCTTTTTTGGCATCCTTAGACAATTCCTTGTAGGCCTCTGAAAAGACCTTCTTAGAGTCAGTATAACGTTTTTTCCAGAGTGTGATTTCTTTCACAATTAAGTTCTTTCTAGCTTCTGACATAGAGTCCTCCTTGGTTTGGGATCAGCTTGGCATAACAAAAATGCCTGCACATCTAAAAAAGTAATTAAGGTGGAAATGCATTTATGGCCTGAGAATTGCTCCCATAGTCTTGTGCCAAGGAGGGAGCTATGTGGTTAATGAAGATATTATTAATTACCAGTTTGTTTAATTTTATCGATTCATATGCCGGACCAAAAAATTTCGGTCTTCAAATTCATAAACACCACATCAAAGTGTCTGAAATAAATCTTGAAGATCCCATTCCTTATCCTGAACCGATGGAAGAAGGTGAAATGATTGCGAAGGTACAAGTTCGGTACACTATATTGAATTAGTTGAAAAAATCTGAAACGTAAAAACCATGTGACAACATGAATTCAAACGGTTTAAGTTTTTCTAAAGGATCAGCACGGAAGCTGATTTGAAAAACAAGCGGGATGCATTCATGTTCAGATCTTGGCCCACCACAAAAGCAATTTTTTCCCACATTGTGACAAATCACCAGCATGACAAAATAAACCTATGGATGGGTCAGTCATGATGAATAAATTTTTAAGTATGGTTTTTCTTTCTGTGGCACTACCTCTGTTCGCTGCGCCCTTTGATGCCAAAATTCATATGGTCAATTTCCCCCAGGAGCAAGAGGATAAAATTCACAAAGCAGTTCACTTGATCAAAAAAGTGATCGCTTCCCCGGAATTTAAAACAAGAGTTATCAATCATACTTATGAAGGACAAAAAACCTATCTTGGTAATAACGGCATGAGCAATGAGCAAATTTACCAGCACATCCTTGATGGGTCAGAGACTTTGATACCGGGCAAGAATGGAAGAATGGATGTTGAGCTAGAGCTCTACCACGACCCTTCTACCACCATTGGGTACACCTACCCCAATACCACCAGAATCTGGATCAATAAAAAGTACTTCAATAAATACACGCCCGTTCAAATTGCGGATAATTTATTTCATGAGTGGCTGCATAAACTTGGATTTGACCACGCATTGAAATATTCCAAAAGTCGCAACTCTTCAGTCCCCTACGCTATTGGATATTTGGTAGAGGAGCTGGCCCACAAGTATTACGAACCATAGTCAGTTATGACCCACCACTCATCCAATCTGGAGAAAATTTAAATACTAAAAGCCATCTTTGAATGACAGAATTTTTGGAACGGAACTGGAGGTTCTTATGCAAGTTTCAGAAATTATGCATGAAGGTGTTGTAACTGCTCAAATTAATGACTCGCTTCGCAGAGTCGCGACTTTAATGAAGAAACAAGACATCGGTGGATTGCCCATTTACAAAAATGAGCGGCCCGTTGGTTTTGTCACAGATAGAGATATTGTCGTTGCCTGTGTCGCTAGCGGACACTCGCCAGATGATCCTATCTCTCTTGCCATGTCCCGGGACATTGTCTCAGTTTACCAAAATCAAGACGTCAACGAAGCCATCAAAATCATGGAACAGAAACAAATCTCACGTCTACTCGTTCTGGATAAGGGCGACCGACCGGTTGGGATGTTGACTCTGAGAGATCTTGCCCTCAGATCAGATGATGACCATTTAAAAGCCGAGATCCTGAATGAAATAAAACGAAGTTAGGAGAAGGTATGAAGGCATTGATCAGTTTGGTTCTTAGTACCATGATGCTTAATCTTAGTGTGCACGCCAAACCAACGGCGAAAAAAAAGCCCATTCCCGAGAACAAGCAAGAAAAAGATCAAGCCCACCAGATCGGCTGGGAAAAACAAAAGATGGAAGGCGCTGAGGCTTCAGAAATGAATGAGGACAATTATGGGGCGTTTGAAAAAGATCCCCGACCCTACTCCCCAGATGATACTTCTGAGGAGAGTGTGAAAACTCATTAGTTAGTTTTTTTTCTGCCAACGAAGAACAGAACAGCGGCTGCAAGCAGGAAAATCCCTAAGCTGAAAAGATCAGACTGGGCAAGTGTGCCCATGGCCCCAGAGAAATCAAGCTTATCTGAAGCTCCTTCCATGATTTGGGTCAAGGCCAGCAAGATTCCAGCAATGGCACCACCTGCGATGAGTCCGGAAGAAAATAAAACGCCTGGACCAGTTTCGGCTTCAGCTTCTGTTTCAGCTCCCTTCCTTTTTCTGTCCACAAGGTATCGCACCACTCCACCCACAAAGATGGGCGCCGAAGCCGAAATCGGCAGGTACACACCTACGGCAAATGGTAGCGCCGAAATCCCACACAACTCTAATACCAGCGCTAAAGCAACTCCCAGAAGAACCAGTCCCCATGGAAGTTTTTGAGTTAAAATACCATCAATAATAAGCGACATCAGTCGAGCTTTAGGAGCTTCATATTTTGTCACACTCGATCCATCATCTCGTTTGTTCAACACACCGTTGATGCCTGGATCAACTAGGTAAACAACTTTTCCGCTGTCATTAACCAGATATTTTCCAGGAGAAAGGACACTCAGGTCCCTAGCATCTGATTGCTCAGTCACGTGATAGACAAAATATTCAGCGCTGTCCTGCGCCTTCTCAGGCCCTTGCACGGTTTGCTTTTCTTTAAGTACACTCATGTCCTGAATGATGACTTCAGGCACTTTTTTAGAGTAAACAGTCGAAGCATCATTTAAAAGCTTAAGCGAGTACCCAATAACGAGTGCTGAAGTCAGAGCACCAATTAAAAGACCGATCTGCTGATACTTCGGAGTTGCTCCAAGGATATAACCTGTTTTTAAATCCTGAGAAGTCGTGCCAGCGTTAGAGGCAGCAATACAAACAACCGCGGCAATACTTAAAGCACCCACACGGTACTCAGGGCCAATCCAGCCCACCGCCAAAAATACTAAACAAGTCAAAAGAAGTGTCGCCACCGTCATTCCGGAAATCGGGTTGGAAGAAGAGCCGATTTCACCTGTCAGACGCGAACTCACAGTCACGAACAAGAATCCAAAAAGAATAATCAGTACAGCAGAAAAAAGATTGATATGAAGTGCAGGAGCAAACCACAGGGCAGCGACCATCAAGAGTGTGCCAGTGACCACAAACGAAAAAGGTAGATCATCGTCGGTGCGACTCTTCTGACCTTCAGCTTGTTTATCCCCAAAGAGACTGTTAAAGCCACCTTTGGCGCCACTGATAATCGTCGGTAAACTTTGAAATAGTGAAATGATTCCACCTGCGGCAACTGCACCGGCGCCGATATAGAGAACATAATTTCTCCAGATATCATGAATCGCCATGTCTTTGATCAAAACTTTTGCCGGATACAAGGCTTCTGTGAGGTTCCCCCCAAATAAAACGATCATAGGAATGAGAACAAAACTAGAGAGCACGCCACCGGCCATCATGATAGCAGATGTTCTAAGCCCAATAATATAACCAACCCCCAAAAGCTCTGGAGACACTTCAGCCGAAACTGCCGATCCTTTGAAAAATCCAAAAACTTTTTCCGGAACGTCTTTCCATAAATGCATACCGACGTTAAAAAATTTATAAAAAAGTCCTAGAAAGAATCCACCGAAAACAATTTTCCCCGATGATCCACCTTTCTCTCCAACAATCAAAACTTCCGCGCAGGCGGTTCCTTCTGGATAGATTAATTTTCCGTGCTCTTTAACAATGAGTGCCTTACGCAAAGGGATCATCATCAACACACCCAGCAGACCACCTAGCACTGAAACGGTCATGATGCGGTTGAGATCAAGGTCGTAGCCGAGAATCAAAAGTGCTGGCATGGTGACCGCCACACCAAAGGCAATGGACTCACCGGCCGAGCCCGTGGTCTGCACTATATTGTTCTCAAGAATGGTGGCCTTTCTCTGTCCAAAAACTTTGGACAGGCCTTTAAATAAAGTAATTGAGAGAACGGCTACAGGAATGGACGCCGATACAGTCATGCCCACCTTGAGGGCCAGATACAATGAGGAAGCCCCAAAAACAATCCCGAGGAAAACACCCATCAAAATTGGACCAAGAGTAAATTCTTTAATATTTGCAGCCGCGGAAATGAAGGGCTTGAACTCTTTGTGCTTCATGATGACCTCAAAAATGATGATTGTTATATCCAATCATATACGTCCACTAAACGCCTTGGGTAGCTATTATGTCACTTTTTTCCTGAGTGCCGTGCCGCTTTACTTTCATTTGGACCGCACTAGCATAGAACGATAATGATCAAAGGAGATCGTATGTCAAAATGGACTGCTCAGGTACAAGTAAAATGGACGAAAGATGCGCCTGTCTGGGAAAACTGGAACTGGCTTAAAAAGTGGAAAGAAGTGAAGTGGGCAGCATCAACAATGGGTGAATGGGATATGATCCTGTGGGTTGATTGTAACTCTCCAGAAGAGCTTGAAAAATTTGTTCATGAAAAATTATGGGCAAAAAAATGGGTAGCGGATACGAAGTCAACTTGGACTAAAGAAGTTTGGAATAACTGGCACAATAAAAAAGCTGCTTAGTTTTTAAATGGCTCCTTCGGGAGCCTTTTTTTTGCCAGATAACTTTCAATGTCTTTAATGTTATAACCAACTCTTTTGATTATCTCTTTTAACTCCTCTGCTCTCAAATTAAATACTTCACATACTTTGTTAATTTTCCAACTTTCATTGGGATGAATAGAGGCAGGTAATTCCATTATCGCCCTCCTGTGAATGACATACCTATTAAAGGCCTAATGACTTTAAATGATAAATAAATGAAAACTTAATTTCTCTTTGGAAAATCTTTAGAGAAATTATATAGGAATGAGTTGTTGCGCCACCATACAATCGTAAAGAATGTTGAGAGGAATCTAAATTCTCTCAGGTGAAACTAAGGAGCAGAAGATGAAAAAAATAATTCTAGCGACAGTGGCAGCGGTATTTGCCCTTCCGATTCTGGCCGCGGACATCCAGCCATCGACAACGACTACCACCACGATTCCGGAGGGCACTGAATTTCAATCAACCACCACTACCACGACCACCACAGCGCTACCCAAGGAAGAGGCGGTACAAAAGATGGAAGAAACTCCGCCTCCGCAAATTCCTAGCCCTGCTCCTGCCATTGTCCCGTCTCCCGAAAAAACGGTTGAACCAGTTGAACCAATAGAGCAGCAAAAAATGGAAAAGCCACAAACTGAGGGACCTGAGGAAGGAGAAGAAGAGAGCGAAGAAGACGAATTTGTGCCATCCAGTTCCTTACAAGACATCGATGAAGAAGAAGATTACTTATAGATTTCTCTCATTGAATCATCTGCTTTAAAAAAAGCAGGTGATTCAATGGTTAATAAAATAAATAAATTTTAAGGCATGAAAGGAAAAAGAGATTTTAAAGCAAGCGGAAAGCGCAAAGACCAATAATACTCTTGATGATCGGCGCCATCTTGAATAAAAGTAAAAAGATTATAATTCTGCCTAGAACCGCGCCCTAGTAGGATCACCTCAAGGTCCAATACGTTTTGTGGCTCCTCACCTCCAATAGTCCCACTATCCAAATAAATCTTAAGAGGCAAAACTGAGGACTGTTTATACATCTTAAGAATTGATCGATCATTCCACCATATAGAAGGAGACATTGCGCCAACAATCGAGAAGGTTTCCGGATGCCTAATTCCACCATAAAGGGAAATAAGTCCCCCCAAAGAAGATCCCAAGAGACCCGTGTCTTTGGGCCCTCTTTTTGTTCTAAACGACTCATCAATTAGTGGCTTAATACGATTAACAAGAAAATTCAGATACTCCTCTCCTTTCTTCTCCGGAATGTAATCATCCATTCTTCCGGGAGTGTTATCTATTGCGACAACAACGAGAGGGGATATTATTTTTTTTTGTATTAAGTAATTTAAAGATTCAGTAGCATTCCAAGTTTGCCCTGAGTAGGCCCGCCCTGGATCAAAAAGGTTTTGTCCATCATGCATGTAAAGAACAGGAAATCGCGCATTTGATTTTTCATAACCGTCTGGGATGTAAACATAAATGTCTCTTCTATAAGAAGAATAACCGTCTGCAATACCTTGTCTAAATAAAAGAAACTGTCCTTTGCCTAAAGCGGATACCGAAATAAACAAAAGAAATAGGCATGAAATCTTCATACAAATAAAATGCCTTACAAGGCTAGTTTTGACAAGAAACAAAGACGCAAATCTTAAGAATAACTCTTGTTCAATCTTCAAAATAGAGATGAAAAAATAGGAAGTATGTAAAAGAGGGATTATGAAATTCGCCATCCTTTTTCTCATTTTCTTTATCCCCCATGGACTTGCTATGGGAGATTCAAACTTCCTACCAGGAAATCCTGTTGATGCCAAAGAACTGCCAGATATTGACGACTTAAGAGTCCCAGAAAAAACAAACGATGAACGCCTGCAACGTGAAGAAATCCCGCCAGAGACCAAAGAAAAAAAGCAGGCCCCCAAGCGCGCCAAGGAGAAACAATGAGTGAGTCAATTCTAAAAACCTTACGTGATGAACACAGACGCGTTGAAGGTTTAATTGTTCAAATTGAAAACAGCAGCGATATTGTCCAAAAGAAAGACCTCTATCTTCAAATGCGAAGTGAGCTACTGCTACACATGGAGGGTGAAGAGAAAACCATCTATACTCACCTTCTTGAAGATGTGCATGATGAAGAAGCCGAAGAAGTCGCCCAAAGTGCAAAACTTCAGCATAACGAGATGCGGGATCTGTTATCCAAAATAGACAACATTGGCATAGAGAGCGATGAATGGGACGCAACCTTCAGAAAGTTCACAAGATGTTTTCACAAGCATATCGAGGAAGAAGAAGTTTCGCTGTTCGCTGAAGCGAAAGGTGATTTCTCAAGAGAGGAATTAATTGATTTCGGAGACGAATTTGCTGAAATCAAACAGCATCTTATTCAGTAGTGGGGATCCATCTCCCAAATCTTCTGCCCGAGGCAAATACTTTCCTTGATATTTCCTTGTTGGTTTTTTTAGCCGTCTCGCGAATTGAAAGGCTCAGTTCTTTCGGTAGAATATCATCGGTAAAACGGCGAATGCTTCTTTTGAACCTTTTTTTTATCGGCATCGGGTCCTCCTCTACTCTCTTGCAAAGCTTAGACACAGAGGTGAGAGGTGACCACATTATTTATAATGAATAATTCATTATGAATGGACAACATAATGATTAACGGCTCTAATAATCAAATGCGGCAAACAGCACTCATCTTTGGTGCCACCGGTCTGGTAGGCTCAGAGATTCTTAATTATGTCCTCAACGATGATCGGTTTGCCGCCGTTAAAATATTTGTCCGTCGCTCCTCGGGTATTTCTCACCCAAAGCTTACTGAATATGTAGTGGATTTTGAAAATCTGGGTGAATGGCGCCATGAAATAAAGGGCGATGTTCTGTTCTCCGCCTTGGGAACCACGTTAAAGCAGTCGGGCACTAGAGAGGCGCAGCGGGTTGTGGATTATGACTACCAGCTACGCGTGGCCCAGGCCGCCAAACTAAACGGCATTACCAATTACGTTTTGGTCTCTGCCCCTGGTGCTAATACGAATTCACACATCGCTTACACTAAAATGAAAGGTGATCTGGAAAGAGACGTGATGAAACTCTCTTTTCCCAAAACTACTTTTGTCCGCCCAAGTCTCCTTAAGGGGTCACGCTCGCAAAAACGTTTGGTGGAACATTATTCAGGAATAATTTTAGATATCTTGCCAACAATTCCAGGACTGGAATCAATCAAACCAGTCAGCGGAAAACTAGTCGCCCATGCCTGCATTGAATCGGCTTTTGATTCATTTAGTGGTCTGAGAATTCTCAATCCCAAAGACGTTCTAGAATTTTTGAAATAATACTTTCTGCCCAACCGGTGATGTGTACATGCCGTACTGGGTGTGACCTACTCCTGGGACGGAATAGAGGTAGTGTTTGGAAGCAGGGAACTCTTTTTCTAACTGAGCCTTATAGAGCTGGCCTCTTTCAAGTCGATTTTTTCCCTGATACTGGGCCGGGCAAGACTGATCAATATTTTCTGAGATAATATCCTGCTCACCTAAAAAATAAACCACTTCCTTGGATGCATATTGAGTTCGAATATTCGCAGCATTTTTTTGCATATAGGGATTTAACCGATCTAGCCCGTATTTGTAGTCATTAAAATTACAACGTCCCGATGCTTTAACTGGCCGGTTGGCCGTCAGGTACAGGTAAGATCCGGGGTTGGCGACAATGTAGCGAAAATGAATGCCAGGGAATTTTTTTTCAATAGCAGACCCCGCCGCATATCTTTGCGTCAGTTGTCCTCCGGCAGAGTGACCTGTGATCACGATGTCTTTTAAATTGGGAAACACTTTAACGTCACCCAAAATACTGATCAGGTGATCCAGCACTTCAAAGGAGCTAATGGCATGCTGGTTCAGGGCCTGGTCTCCACTCAACCACCCTTCAGGACTAAAGTAGAGCTCACCAGGCACAAGCGTGTCCTGGGCCTCTTTAAAATGGGGAGAAATAATAATCGTCTTATCCGCTACCCCTACTCGTTTGGCCATCGCCTCAACAGAATTGTAATAGGTATGGGAGTTTCTCTCGGAGCCGTGAATCGTGATGATGACTTTTTCAATTTGAGAATTAGGCTTAGACAGATCGTGGCTGACAAAGTGAGAAAAGAGGCTGCCCTTATAGTTTAATTGGGTCTCTGGTGGCAGCGCCAGAATCGAAAGGGACCAGCAGAGTACTAAAAAGCTAACCAGTGATTTAGTCATATGCGCGAACATATGACTAAATTGGGTTCACAGGTAAAAAAATGTATTATTTACAGGCCGAAAGACTACTTTTTGCCCTTACGTTTAACACTCTTGATAACCACAGCGTCCATAGGAACATCCGAGTAACCACTGATATTTCCGGTCTTTACCATCTTGATTCTGTTCACTACATGCATGCCCTGAGTGACTTTGCCAAAAACGGCATATCCCCAGCCGTTTGCATTTTGCCCGGTATGATTAAGGGAGCTATTTTCGGCCACGTTGATAAAGAACTGAGCGGTGGCAGAATGGGCATCATTAGTACGGGCCATGGCCAAAGTACCTACGTCGTTTCTTAAACCGTTAGTGGCTTCGTTCTTAATCGGTTCACGGGTTTTCTTTTCTTCCATCTTCTCAGTAAAGCCCCCGCCCTGAATCATGAAACCATTAATCACACGGTGAAAAATTGTGCCACTATAAAATTTGGCGTCCACATACTTTAAAAAGTTCGCAACCGTATTAGGAGCCTTATCTTCAAAAAGCTCGATCTCAATTTCGCCGTGAGAAGTTTCCATGAGGACAACTGGATTAGCGGCAAAACCAATATTCAGCGTTAATAAACAAACGAGAAAGAACATCTTCTTCATAGTTGACCCTTTGATAAATAACTAAAGTACTGGGGATATATTATAACAATTAAAGCACCGGGGCCAAAAGATTAGCAGCGCGGGAAGATATTTTTTTCCACAGACCCAGGTCGGTATACTCTTCCAGCGAAACTTCTCTGGAAGAATTAAAATCCTCCAAAAGCATCTTCTGGACGTCAGCAATGAATTGGGCCTCCTGAGCGATGACCGTGATTTCAAAATTGATGAACATGGATCTGGCATCAAAATTGGCCGACCCAACAACGGCAAAAAGTTCATCAACCAGCATGACTTTCTGGTGCAAAAAGCCTTTTTCATAACGATAAATTTTTACTCCGTGCCGAAGCAGACGTGCAATGTAGACTTGGCTGGCGTTCATCACAAACCATTCATCAGAAAACGAAGGTACAATAAAACGAACATCTACTCCCCTAAGGGCTGCCAACAATATGGCATCCAACAAACTCTCTGGTGGCACGAGGTAAGGGTTAGCTATCCACAAACGTTTTTGAGCAGAGTTCACCATGGCAATATGGGCGAGCAGACAGGTTTTTTTGTCATCAGCAGGGCCTGTGGGCAATACCAGGATATTGGCGTCACCCTCGGTGGGCCTGATAGTCCAATCGGCTTCAAGGTCAACTTGCTGTGACCAGTACCAATCCTTGGCGTGAACAATCTGTGTCGCCACAACTGAGGGGCCTTCTATTCTTAAATGGGTGTCCCGCCAATAACCAACAGTAGCCCACAAACCAAGATAATCATCCCCGATGTTAAGTCCTCCGAGAAAAGCCGTTTTACCATCAACAATTAAAATCTTACGATGATTCCTGAAGTTAGCCTGAAATCTGCCGTGCCCCCTGAGTGAATTAAAGTGACAAACATTTACACCCGCACTTTTTAATTCTTCAATAAACCAGTCTGGCATTTTGGTGCCAATTTCATCATACAGAAAATTAACTTTAATCCCCAGACGCGCCTTTCTCATCAGAACTTCAGCGAATTTCCTACCAATTTTATCAGCGCGAAAAATATAAAATTGAAAAATAATATATTTCTGAGCATTTTCCAAATCATTCAGCATCGCCTCGTAGGTTTGTTGTCCATCCACTAAAAGTTGAATTTTATTATGGGTGGTAAACCCCGGTCGGCAGAGCATTTGAAGTGAATTCATCAGGGGATGCAATTCCTTCGGAGCAATCTCATCTTGTATGATGGATTC
This sequence comes from Halobacteriovorax sp., assembly GCA_020048985.1. Classification (GTDB taxonomy): domain Bacteria; phylum Bdellovibrionota; class Bacteriovoracia; order Bacteriovoracales; family Bacteriovoracaceae; genus Peredibacter. The sequence continues at coordinate 19,527 of JAIFLR010000110.1, forward strand.
CTGCATCACTCTTAATTTTTTACTGATTTTCTTATCAACAATTTTTCTTCGAATGGTATAACCCAGAAACTTGCTTCTTCCAAAAATAAGAAAAAGTGGAACAGTGAAAAAAGGAATTGTCACCAGCGCCATGACCCACGCTGTGGCCCCTTGGGGTGTGCGTGAGCGAAGAATCGCCGAGGCTGCACACAGAAAACCAAGGACGTAGAAAATAATGACGGCGATTGTAAATACAGGGTTTGATCCAAGCATAATACCCCCGTTTAAGGGTATCCTATAGGACTGAGTCAATGAAACAGGTTTGGCGGTGTGTTTAAAAAAAATTATCTAATCTTTGGCCCCATCTCAAATACGCGGGAGTAGCATCTTTGTATTACGGGGAGAGGAACTATGAAGAATACTAAAATACTTACCTTGGTCGGCGGCATCAGTCAGGGGTCACTCAACAAAAAATTATTTCATGCCTTTAAAGAAGTTGTCGACGGTGAGGCCGAGTTAATTATGGCAGATATCGCAAAGCTTCCCTTTTTCTCACAAGACATAGAAAATGATCCACCCGATTCAGTCACCGCTTTCAAAGATCAAATCCGCCAAGCAGACGCCATCTTGTTCATCACTCCAGAATACAATCATTCCATCCCGGGTGTTTTAAAGAACGCCATTGATTGGGGAACACGCCCATACCCTCAAAACGTCTGGAAATACCTTCCAGTGGCAACGATGGGGGCCTCGGCAGGAAATATCGGGACCTTCGGGGCACAGAACCACCTGAGGCAGATTCTGATCTATCTCGATGTGCACCTGTTGAATCAACCAGAATTTTATATGAATGGCTCTAAGGCCTTTGATGAAAACGGCAAATTAACTGATGAGAAATCGCGCAAACAGATGGAGAAACTGTGGACGGCCTTCAAAGGTCTGATTGGTGAAGGCCATTTTGAGCGGCCCACACCATTTGAAGAAGTTTCAAGAATGCATCACTAAGATTTCAGCATCGGGATTTCCATCACTAGAATTTCTCCAGGTCCCTTTGAGGCACCGATTGTTATGTTTTGGAAGGACTCAATACCAATTCCATCACGAGCATTAAAAGTTTGCCCATCAATTTCCAGTGAGCCACTGATAATAAAGAGATAGGCTCCATTGGTTTCTAATTTACGTCGATACTCCAACTTCTCACCCTGACCAAGCTCGGCAATGGAGAAAAAAGCATCCTGATTAATCATCAGTGAATCCTCCCTACCATCGGGAGAGACAATCAGCTGGAACTTATTTTTTCTTTGTTCTAGTGGAAATAGTTTTTGATCATAGCGAGGTTTAACACTAAGTTTTTTGGGGAAAACCCAAATTTGTAGTAATTTAGTCGTGACCTCTGAATCGCTAAATTCAGAGTGAGAAATGCCGGTACCAGCAGACATGACCTGGATCTCACCTCGAGCAATAACGCCCTTATTTCCTTCAGAGTCTTCATGCTTGAGTGAGCCTTCAAGCGGAACAGTAATGATTTCCATATCGCGGTGAGGATGGCGACCAAATCCCATCCCGGCCTCAATAATATCATCGTTGATAACCCGAAGTGCCCCAAAATGCATTCGCTCAGGATTATGATAATTGGCAAAACTAAAAGTGTGGGCACTTTGCAGCCAACCGTGGTTGGCCATACCTCTGGAATTTGCTGGGTGAACTAGCATAAAAGCTCCTTTGGAAGCTATTATCCAACAGGAGCCTCAATAAAGAAACTCACGTTTTTCTGATCAACTCGATAGATTTATTTTATATAGAAAACTTCGGCCTCACCAGTCTCTACCTCTTCCAGTTTAACTCGAGAAATTTTTCCACAAGCTATAGGTAGTGAAGCGCGGTCACTGTTCATTCCAACAGAACGAATGGAGCCAGGGAGATAAATGTCTTCGGAGACGCCGTGAATAACCACAACCTTTCCATCTAAAATTAAATCTTCCTGGGGAAGAAGTTTTACAAACTCATCATTCGGATTTTCATCCACTTCCTTTAGGTCTGCAATTAGCACGCTTAGAATTCTCTCTTTATAGTATGAATACGCCCCCATGTGGTCGGCCCAAGGAAATTGTTTGTCCCCATCATCCAGCGCAATGAGTTTGGAGCCCAAGACTTTGGCAGCTTCTTGTGGATCAATGAATCCATCATTATTAGTATCATGAATCATTGATGGGCATTCTTGACCGGTGTAAATAAACTGAGAGTGGTTCGCCATAGCAGGTGAATCTTTCACATCGATTTGAACTGAAATCTGGTCTGCAATAATATGCATTTTACCTGCAGCAATTGGGTTACCGCTGACTGAGGTGTTGAGAGCAGAAAATTTAATCTCATATTTTCCTTCAATACGATATTCCTCAACGGGTTCAGTGGTTTTTACATTATTCGTCACAGAGTTACTCTTTCCGCAAGAAGTGAACGCAGTCATAACGCAAGTGCCAAACACCAAAGAGGCAAATTGCTTAAAAATTTTCTCATTCATTCTTATTCTCCTTAAAAATAGACAATCGCATTGCAAAAAAGACGCGAGTCTTAACAGCAAACGCGCTGCCAGCGATAAGTCTATGAAACTAAATTTCATGGTCTAAATTGGTGAGGTAATATGCCTCAATGGTCAAATTCTTCCGCGACTCCTTCGGTGATTTCACCGCAGGCAATAGGAATCGATGTCTGAGGAGGATATCCTTCAAAAGAGCGGACACTATCGGGTAAAGGGCGCCCTTCACTGAAGCCATAAATCATGATGACTCGGGTCGCGAGACTGAGACTCTCCCCTTTGGAAAGTTTTGTCATCATGTCGGACGAAAAGACATCCACTTCCTTGAGATCAGCGAGAAGCCGTGTACCTTGGCTAGCTTCTGAATAATAATAGAAAGAAGTATTTTCTCTCATCTTGGGAAATTCATCGAGGCCTTTAAGCTGAGAATTAAGATTTGAATCCAGGGGAAGAAGAATGGGTCCCGCCACATTATAGACTTCCATAAAATCTAAATAGCCATCGTGATTAAGATCATCATCCATATCGGGACATTTCCCAATTGAATGGATGTATTGAGCATGCATACTCTTGGTATTAGGACCGCTGAGTTTTACCCGCGCCCAAAATTGATTATCATGAATGGAGAGACTGAGCCAGCCGTTAAAACGTCCAAGTTTGGGATTAAGAGATTTAAAAAGTGCCTTGTAATGGCCGGGTGCTACTTCTTCTTCAATCAATTTAATATCTTCATAACCCTTACCGCAAGCATAGAGCGTTAACAGACAGAGCAATCGTAGGGAGAGATTTAGGCATTGTTTCACACCTATAGTGTGTAGCAAGAAGTGCGCCAACAAATTGAATTCTGCATTGAATCTTCCCATGACTTAAAGCGAATTCATAAAATCAGAAAGCAAAACTTTTCAGAGGGCAATCACATGAAAATGATTTTTATACTGATCTACCTGACATTCATCGGCCACGCCAACGCCCAGGTTTCATCAATGGATTTAATTCCGGAGCTAGAAAGTGAAATCAGCACTCAGGAAAGTGATGATGAGGATTATGCCGCCCTACAGACTTTCGAAGAGACACAAGATGTAGATGAATACATACCGGAGGATGAAGAGGTTGTTGATTTAGACCCAGAATTACTTGAATAACGAAAGGAGGTCCAATGAGAACATTTCTAGGGGTACTGGCCCTTATCACAATTTCATTGCTCACAATGAGTTGTGATAAGAAAACGCCAGCAGATGAGGCGATTCAGCGCGAGGAAGAATACCGGGAAGAAGACATGCGGGAGGATGACAGTTTCGAGCGAACAGTACCGGTGGATGAAGGTGATGTGGATATTGAATAAAAATTTTATCAATCAACTTGGGGCACTAAGTGAACTCGAGTTGATTGATAACATCAATGACTCCAGGCAAGTCCTCGACGATTAATTCAGCTAAACGTTTGCTGCGCCGTGAATCCACTCGTCCTTTAAGAAAAACACAACCATTATAAACATGAACCTCGATACCAAAGGCATCAACGAAGGAGTCCCTAGTCAGTTTTTCGCACACATTTTCATAGATTTGTTCGTCCATTAACTCAAATCCTTTGGGTCCTCGCCCGCGAAGATTGAGTCCACTGTCGATCATGTAATCAACCATCTGATAAGGATCAGAGCGCTCTCTGGAATATTCGGACTCGCCCGAAAACTCATATTGGTCAGAATCACTTAGACTTTTCACTGAGCGGTCGTAATAGTAAGAATTTTGCTTCATAATCTCCTCCCTTTTTTGCTTATCCAACCTCATGGAGGGGATGAGTCAGACTCTTGCGACGAGCAAACATTCTCTGGACAAATTCCTGGGTCAACAGAGTCAGCACGGCGACAATAATCAAGCGCAACTCTGTTTGCGCCAGCCAAGAGACAAGATTTAAAGTTTTATTCAACTTGGTGGAAATGAATATTCTGGAGAGTTTTTTTAGTATAAACATTAAAATCCCTTTGGATGAGAGAAATGCTTACTTAGATAAATTGCAATGATAGTGCCAAGAAAGGACAAACCATTCTGGTTTTAATTTAGATACCTCCAATACCGCTCTGAAACCTTCTGATGTTTTGTTTCATCGCTTTCTCAAATCTCCCAACAGCAAAATACGAATCTAGTTTTTTATAGGCCGACCCTTTCATCGCAGCAATTTGGTAAACCATTACTTTAGTTTCCGAGTTTTGCTCTTCGACTTCCACTTTAATCACCATGTCGGTGAAAATCATGTTGAAATTTGAAAATGAAAATATAAAAACGTTTTTACTCCCCTCCTTGAAGTTTCTGAAATTCAAATTGCTGCCGCAAGAGAAATTCTTAAAAGGAGTGGAGATATCCATTACAACGTCGAAAATTCCAGTTTTGGCGGACTTTGTAATTTGTGTTTCTTCAAAAAGAGATTCTGTTTTACCCAAAGATGGATTGACCAATTTGGCAATATCGGAAGCTTTGTAAGTGGATTTATAACTATGAGTCGTGGTGTAATAAACTTTATCAGTTCTCACATTATTATCATCATCTTTATAGGTTCGCGCAGTCATCAACTGACCTCCACCGAGGGCCAGAAAAAGATCAGGAACTTTGGCCGGTTGAGTGTATTTCGATAAAGTCAGATTATCCCCTGCGTATCCTTCAGTAGAGAGGATAAGAATTCCTAGGAATAAAAAACTCGAAAGTATTTTCAACATGCTTGGATCTCCGATTAGATGATGAGGCATTTTATTCAATTTTGGCGGCCGCGGAACAGGGATGATAGATAATTCCCAAGGTGTATAAAAGTTAGGCGGCCTGATCCTTGGCTGACAATGAACCTCCCCTCCAATTACCAACTATCAGCACTTTAAACAGAGATGCCTTTGGTAAGTAATTTGCACTTATACAGCAAAATGACCTTCAAACAGGACTAGGCGCTATGAGACCTTTCGTAACTTTTGCCGTATTGGCCCTACTGACCCACCAGAGTCTCTTCGCCCAGGGCCTGGAATTCATGAGTCCCCTCCAGGCCGATCTAAACCACCCTGTGGATGACCGCCTCATTGAACCGACTTCACCCATTTTAGGTAAAAATCTAGTGGCGTTTATTAAAGCGGATAAAAGACATCCCGAGCTTATTCTTCAGGACATCAAACAAAGCTTTCCAACATTGAACCGGGATATTCAACTCTCCTCTATTGCCTATTTTAATACCTTAACTGGACCTCTAAAAACTTATTGTACGACAGTGAAAAAAGAAGAGGCCAACGACAAGGCCATTGATGTGGTGGAAACTGCTGCCATTCCAGTTGAAGTGTTAAGTCCTCTACATGGACACTACATAGAGCAACTTTCTCTTTTGAGAACTAATTACGTTGAAGAATCTATTTCATCAATTGAAAGTGCTGCCAGAAGTGCTGCCATCGCCTATCAGGATGAGCGCTATAAATGTGATGTGGTTACTCAGCTCAATAAGATGGAATCGAAAATAAAAAGGTATCTTCCAAAAAGATTAGACCGCTTAGTTGATCTTCACCATAAAATAAGCTCACCCGAAGCGGCGTTCCCTCGAATCCAATTTAGTGTTAATGGATTTACTCAATTCGTATTTGGTGAGCTGATGAAGCTTCCTTACGATAAACTCGCTGGAATTTTGAAAGTGACTTACGAGGCCCAAGTCGAATGGATAAGTAGAAGAGAAAAAAATCTTCCGGTGGAGAGGTATTTTACTGCCTTTGAGAACAAGGCAGTTGAAGCAGGCTATCTTCCTCGTGATATTTTACTCGTTCTCGCTTACTCTACTCGAAATATGCCATCTTTAGATGTTCAATATGGCTATGACACTGATAAAGCACTTTTACTGGAAACCTACTTCTGGAAACTTCATGCCCACCGTGATTACGTAACAAAAGAATTTGAAAAAGACATTTTTCCAAATGCCGTAATGAAAAGAAATCCTGGGCTCTACCATTATGCCACCTCGGCCCTCATGGCGTGCGAAGTCAGACTCAATGGCTACTCAGGTGTCATGGCACGACTCATGGCCTTGGGAAATAAGATTGGTTATAAAGTTCACAAACTTATCGGGGAACTTGCAGGCAAAGAAGGGAAAAAGGGATTAAAACAGATTCGTGAGACGGCCAAGCGACAGGCATTTGGGCCTGGCGTAGACGCGGGAAAATATGGCGGAAGCCATGGACTTAAATTCTGCCGTAAAAATACTCCTAAAATTTCCGATTCAACAGAATTGGATGGTGAAGACTTTGACCCTGAACTAGAGCAGATGATCCAATGAAAACATTACTTCTCATTTTTTTATGTACCCTCAGTCTAAGTTCTCGAGCGCAAGACTTGAATCTGGAAGAAAATAAATACTTGGGCTACATTTATCAGCAACAGGAATACCAACTTAATGACCCTCAAGGAGACATACTGCTTCTTTGGGCAGCAAGCCAGATACCCAAATTTATATTGGCCAACCTAAAAGGCAAACAGCCGGAAATTCTAAAAGAGCGCAAAGAAAAAATTGACGAATTGCTGCTTAAATATCCTCAATATTCCCCTGTAGAGGAAACCAAAAATATCATCGTCGATGACTATCTCCCCTTTAATCCTGATCACCTGGCTATCGAGCTTGAAGGCCACAAGGCCCCTTTCAAAGTTAAAAACATGGCCTTTATGATGAAACAAGTTGTGACGGAAGAGTACCGCTCAAACGGTCTCAGGCCAATACTGGGAACGGTTCACGAATGGAGTCCAGAAATCAAGCGGGACCTCCATAAAAAGTTTCCCCTCTTTAGCAGAATGTCTAAGTTGCTTGTGGCCTTAAGCCGTGGGGGAACTTCTTATTACATGAAAACGGGCACAGAAGAGAACCTAAAAGATTATATTATATCCCGCCCCGAAAACTCTATCACACTTGAAGAAATGTTCAGAGCCTCTTACAGAATCAATAAAGGGGATGTTTATTTAACTCTTCTGACTATTGAAAATCTCCTCTCCCGCTTCTGGCTGACTCCCCAAAGGTCTAAGCGACTCATTACCACTAAATTAAAAGACATCACGAATTTTAACTACCACACAGATAAATTTGGTTCATGGTACCACCTCTTTGGCATAATGCTCTTTGGCTACGCTGAGGGCGGTTTAAAGGCCAAAATCGTAGGAAATATTGAGACTGCCGGCAGTCAGATCATGGGTCGCATGCAAGATGAAAAACAGGAGACTTACATTAACGGCCGTGGTGGACCAGTTGGCGGACGCCTTCGCCGTTTTATCAAGAAAAATCAATTTGAGACATTTATTTTAGATAAGAAATATCTTGAAGAGGATTTCTATATGGACTTAGATGAGGATTTTACGAAACGATTAAATAAAGCCAAGAAAAAAACTGCTTAAAAATAAAAGGCTGCATTTCTGCAGCCTTTTTTAACTTCTATTCTTCTTCACCAAAAGCTGGTTTCAATTTTTCTTCCCCACGTTTACCCATGTAGCTATCCCAGATTTCTTTATCACCCAGAATGCCATCCACGCCGGCCTCTGAGCAGTCCACACGGTGTTTTGCCGCATAGAGTGCTGACATGTCCTCAGATCGCTTTTCAAAACCAAGCACAACCTTCTCACCAAGTGACTTAGCATGCTCTTTTACTAAAGAAGCAAGCTTCTGGTCGTGACGAGCAACAAGGCATTCCTTAGCGCTAGGGTTTTCAGCAAAAAATCGGTCGATTTCACGACACAGATCAAGACTGAATTTGAGTTTATTGTTCCCAATGTACTTTTCAGGAATACAGGTGTCTTTTTGTGGCTTGAAATATAAAGTGTCGGCCTTAAATTTAAAATCTTGCAAAAGAATAGGCTTCTTAGAAACTGAAATCAAATTACCAGACTTATCACGACTAACAATCAGTTTGTAATCCTTAACTTGTTTTCCGTTTTTCTTATATTTCATAATGTTGGTGATCTGCTCTTCACCCCAAGGATATTTATTCACTTTAATATCACCTTTGGACTCATTATCTTCAGGAAGAATATTGATGGTTTCAACCATACTTCCGGCAATTTCCATTTTGGCTTTAGAGGCCGTGAAGCCATCCATGATTTCAGGCTTAGAGCCTTGAGATTCAAGTTGACCATTAAGAAATGGTAAGCAGTACTTATCCACATCAACGGCAAACGCATTAAATGAAAGCGATAAAGCTGCAAGAACGATTATATTTTTCATGAGATCCCCCAATAGTGTTGATCCACTTATCGGCGGAAAGGGGGAAAAAGATTAGAACCCGACATATTCTGTCAAATCTACTTCCCTAGGAAGAACCTCAACTCTTCAATACGGGCCTCCAGAAGTTTTTTAGCAAAAGGCACCTGCGAATCCATAATCTTATCCAGCTCTGGCCCGGATACCCCTCTAGAGCTTATTTGCTCCTTTAAAACTGATAGGGTTTTCTCGTAAGCCTGATAAAGCCTATTTAGCCCTTCCTCCTCAGTTTCCACTTTTTCAAAGGTAACCGATTCCAGATAGACCGTATCAATAGCGTAGGACCCGTTCATGTATTGAACTAAAAGTGCTGTACGCTCTTCGTAGAGGCCTTTGACCAATGCTAATTGTTCTTCAAAAGCCTTGGCCAATTCATCTGGAGGCAGTTTTGAGTTTGAGGCCTGATTTTTTAAGTCCTCAAGTGTTTTATCATAAGCCAGCTTAAGATTGTCAAAACCTTCTTCGACAGATTTTAATTCTTTGAAAGATACGGAATGAAGAATGGTTGAATCAAAAAACAAGGCGGCCGGATCACTTCCATCTTGCCCATAGAGGAGGCAACTATATTTCATCTCACTTTCTTTGTCTGAATTTACAAAGTAGATGTTAGCTGAAACTTTGCCTCCGAACTTACCACCGACGTTGGTCAATATTTGAACCAATTTGAGTATCCGCTCATCTGCTTCAGCTGAATTAGAGATTGAACCTAGGTCTAGGCTTTTTCCAAATTCATTGATAACTTCATCCTCCACACCTTCTGCGAAAACTTGAAAAGCCTGCTCGCTTTCCATGGTAAAACTCCCCTCACTGCCGGAACAGTTAAGCTCGGGTGCTGGTCCAAGCGGTTCTCCTGACTTAACAAAAGCTAATAATTTTTTCTTAACTTCATCCTTATCAATGTCAGAAGAAATTCGATGGGTGGCTAACATTTTTGTAAGAGTATCAGAATAAGCAGGATCGAACATAAGCTTAACTAGTTCAGCTTTATCCCCTAAAAGTTCAAGTTCTGAATCAACATTACTATTCTTAAATTTTCTAAAGCGCTCTTTTACTTCTAGACTGTTAGAAATATTCCCGCTTTCATATTCAACTCGCAGTTGAGCATCCAAAACCTTAGCCTTGATTGTCGAATCCTGGTCCATGTTCGCATTAATTATGGTTTCACCATCACCGGGTTCAATGAGAAAATCCCTGGAATGTTCTGCTCCCTCAGAATAATTTGATTCTCCAATTATTTCGGCCGTGTAAAGCACCACTGGGCTGTCTACAGGTATTGAAATATCATAAACATAAAGTGTTCCTTCAGAAGCATAAGCACTAGAGAAAAAGAGACTTGAAATATTTTGAATGACTGTTGCTATCGTACCGTTAATTTGCACAGTCTCTTCTAGATTAGATCGAGGAGTATTAACTTTAGTATTAACAACTTGTTGTCCACTTTGAGAATTACATCCCCAGAGCAACTGAAAAGAAATTATAAATGTGAGAAATTTAGTGATCGATTTCATATAAATTACCTCTCAAGAAATAATAAGATAATTTTAATAATTGGTTTTGAGATATTATCTAGACCAGATAAATCAGCTCCTTAAGTAAGATGAGTTGCCTATATGGTACTAAATAAACCAAGAAAAACCCAAAAAGATGGCAGTGACTCAGTTTTGGGAGGTGACTTTAGATATCCACTTTTCTTTATCAGAATGACTTAGAAAGGAGGCTTCAAAAGAGTTCGCTGCAAGGGTTTTAAGCTCAGCAGAAGATAAGCCAAGCGCTGCTGCTGTTTCAATGTAGTTTTGGTTCGCATAACCACCAAAATAAGCAGGATCATCCGAATTAATAGTAACTTTCACGCCCCGATCAAGAAGTTTTTTAAGGTTGTGCTCCTTAAGTGTCTTAAACACACACAACTTCAAATTTGAAAGAGGACAAACCGTAAGAGGAATCTTCTCCTCAATAATCCGCTTCATCAGTTTTTCATCTTCAAGGCAGCGGACTCCGTGATCAATACGTTTTACCTTTAACAAATCCAGAGCTTCCCAAATATAGGCCGCTGGACCTTCTTCTCCGGCATGGGCAACGGTCAGATACCCCTCACTCATGGCCGCTTCAAAAACTTTTTGAAATTTAGAAGGCGGGTGTCCCACCTCTGAGGAATCTAAACCAACTGCCAGGATATCTTTTTTAAAAGGCAGCGATTCATTGAGAGTCTTAAAAGCATCCTCTTCAGAAAGGTGTCTTAGAAAGCACATGATCATGTGTGAAGTAATGCCCCATTCTTTTTTGGCATCTTGAAGGGCCTGATGGATTCCTCTGAACATTGTGGCAAAGGCAACACCACGTTCGGTGTGGGTCTGAGGATCAAAAAATATTTCAGTGTGGACCACATTATCTTCACGACAGCGGACTAAGTACGCCATAGTCAGATCATAAAAATCTCTTTCATGAAGGAGGACATTGGCCCCCTCATAATAGATATCCAGAAAGGATTGAAGGTTGTGAAAATTATACGCCTCCCTAATCTCCTCGACGCTTTTAAAACGTGTGCTAATTTGATTGCGACGAGCTATTTCAAACATTAATTCAGGTTCAAAAGTCCCCTCAATATGGAGATGTAACTCAGCTTTGGGCAGATTTTTGATTAACTCTAGGTGATTCATTTTTAAAGGCCTTTTTTCTTTTCACAAGATACTAATATTCAGAGACAATGTTGTAAATAATTGCCAAACATTACGCAGGGTATAATGAGAAATAAAATTATCTTCTATCTGAATGGAAAACGCCAAGAAGTGGGATCAGACCACGCCGGGATGATGCTGGCAGATTATCTGCGCTATGAAAAAAATCTCACGGGTACAAAGATCGTTTGTTCTGAAGGGGACTGCGGAGCTTGCAGCGTTCTTCGCTTTTTTCCAAACGCTCAAGGTACCGATATTCAAAACTACCAGCCCATCAATTCTTGTATCACTGTTGTCGCCAATCTTGATGGGTCAAGCCTCGTCACAGTGGACGCTCTAAAAGAAAAAACAGAACTTCATGTGGCCCAAAAAGCAATGGTTCAGTGTCACGGAAGCCAATGTGGATTTTGTACACCAGGTTTTGTAATTGCACTCACTGGTCTGGTGGAAGAAAAACTCGCCAAACAAGAGACAAGTATCAATCCTCAGGAAGCCAAGAACTGCATGACTGGTAACCTTTGTCGGTGTACAGGCTACAAACCGATTCTCGATGCTGCCCTTACCATGGATCTCAAAGAAGCCGAATCTGTTAAGGCAAGATTTTTTTCTGAACATCAGAGCGAGGTTCTGAATGAAGCTTTCAAAACAGGTGTGGCACTTGAATCAGACGACTTTTCTTACTCAGCTCCTAAAACAATTAAGGCAGCCTTGGATTACCTCGCTGCCAATCCGGATGCCCGCATCGTAGGAGCGACTACAGATCTGGGCGTTGTTCATAACAAACGCAAAATCACCCTGACTAAATTATTGAGTCTGCACTTGATTCCTGAATTGTATGAAATGAAAATCAAAGATAGCACCGTGACCATTGGCGCTCGGGTGACCTTGACTGAGTTTCGTCATTTGATCAAAGATAAATGCCCGGAACTGGCCAACTACCTGGACGTTTTTGCTTCTCCCCAAATTAAAAATATCGCAACAGTGGTTGGAAATATTGCCAACGCCTCCCCTATTGGAGACACGCCACCGGCGCTGCTGGCGCTGGATGCAACGGTATTAATAAATGGATCAAGCGAAGTTCCTCTATCTAAATTTTTCCTCGGCTACCGAAAAACCGCTCTTGCCGCTGGAGAAATCATCACCGGAATCAAATTCAATCTGCCTAAAGAGCATTCTGACTTTAGACTTTATAAAAATGCGAACCGGAAAGACCTGGATATTTCTGCAATCAATTTGGCCATCCACGTAGAATGGAACAATGATAACAAAGAAACAATTAAGGAAATCACTATCGCTTCCGGCGGTGTGGCGGCTACTCCACTGCGCTTTATCCGAACAGAAGATTTCCTTAAAAAGAATTTCGACATTGAGGCAGCCGTCAAGATTCTGCACTCAGAATTTAAACCATTGTCTGATGTTCGCGCCTCAGCAGCTTATAGACACATTCTCATCGAGAACTTCTTTCGCCGCTTTTTTGTAGAATGTGGAGGTGTAAAATGAGTCTTCCCCATGACAGTGCCCATACCCATGTTACTGGTGAAAGCGAGTTCGTAGATGACCGCCCAAAGTTACATAATGAACTTTTTGTAGATGTTTTTTATTCGACTCGCGCTCATGCCACCATCAAAAACATTGATTTTACCGAGGTTCTTAATTGTCCCAAAGTCGTAGCAGTGTTCACTGGTCGGGACGTTCATCATAATTTATGGGGAACCATTTTTAAGGATCAGCCCGTCCTGGCGGTGGATAAAGTTCAATTTGCCGGCGAACCAATTGCCTTGATCGTTGCAGAAACCATGGAAGCCGCTCAACGTGCAAAACAAAAAGTAATTATCGAATATGTGGACCTTGATTCTGTTCTTACTATCGATGAGGCTAAAAAAGTTAAATCCTTTATTGGAGACCGCAGAAAGATTGAGCGAGGTCACGTTGACGAAGAGATGAAAAAAGCACCTCATCAGTTGAACGGAAAAATTCTCATCCAAGGCCATGATCACTTTTATCTTGAAAGCCAAGTCACGATTGCTTATCCACTTGAAGATGGGCAAATTGAAATTCACTCCTCTTCTCAGCATCCTACCGAAACTCAACACGTTGTCGCCCACGCTCTCGGCCTGCCTGACAAAGACGTAGTCTGTCAGGTAAAACGCATGGGTGGAGGATTTGGCGGTAAAGAATCCCAGTCAGCCCCTTTTGCGGCGATGGCAGCCTTGGCCGCACAAAAATTGAAACGCCCCGTTCGCCTTTGCCTGACTAAAGATGATGATATGATCATGACGGGTAAACGAAACCCTTTTGAAAATCTTTATCATGTGGGTTTTGATAACCAGGGCCGCATCCTTGCTCTGGATTTTGAACTCTACTCAGATGGTGGAGCCTACGCAGATCTTTCGACATCTATTATGGAAAGGGCGATGCTTCACTCAGATAACGCCTACTACCTCCCGAACATGAGAGTCACAGGCCAAGTCTGTAAAACGAACCACCACCCTCACACCGCCTTCAGAGGCTTCGGTGGACCAAAGGGTGTGGCAACCATTGAAAAAGTCATTGAAGAGATTGCTCACAAATTGAATCTTGATCCACTCGAGGTTAGAAAAATTAATCTTTATTCAGATAAAGATAATCGAAACGTCACTCACTATGGCCAGCTGTTTAAAAACAACTGCCTTGAGCGTCTTCATACAGATCTTGAAAAAAAATGTGACTACAAAAATCGTCGCCTTGAAATTAAAAAATACAACCAGGAAGATCATCACTTCATCCGCGGGATGTCACTAACTTCTGTAAAATTTGGAATCTCTTTTACTACGCGGTTTTTAAACCAGGCCAATGCACTAGTTATCGTTCATAACGATGGAAGTCTGCAAATTGCAACGGGCGCAACTGAAATGGGTCAGGGCGTGAACGCACGAATTTCACAAATGGTAACCTCTGAGCTGGGTCTCTCGCGGGACGCGGCCCGAGTGATGCCGACTCGAACTGATAAAAATGCCAATACCTCACCGACGGCTGCCTCATCTGGCACGGATCTCAACGGAGCGGCGGCACTACTGGCAGTGAGAAAAATAAAAAAACGTCTGAGTGAGCTGGCGTTTCGCTTGTTAGATGTTCCCAAAGAAAAGTGGGCCTCTAAAACCGCTGGAATTGGTACCCAAGAAGAAATCGTGCTCTCAACACCTAATCTCGATGTGAACGACCCCAATGAAGGTGCTGATTGGAATTCGGGAAAGGCAACCTATTTTGAGATGCAATTTGAAGATGGTTGGGTCTTTCATCCAGATCATTTGGATAAAAAAATTGAATTTAAATATTTGGTATTAGAAGCCTACCTCAATCGAATTTCTCTCAGTGATTATTCCTTCTACCGTATTCCGGGAATTGAGTTCAATAAACTCACCGGTCATGGAGACGCCTTCTTGTATTTTACACAAGGAACGGCCTGTACAGAGGTTTCATTAAATAAAGATACGGGCGAAGTAAAAGTTCTTCGCTGTGATATACTGATGGACCTTGGTCGCCCGGTAAACCATGATCTGGACATTGGCCAGGTTACTGGAGCATTCATTCAAGGGTTGGGCTGGGTTACAACTGAGAATCTTGTTTATAATGATCAGGGCTATTTACTTTCTCACGCCCCAAGTACCTATAAAATCCCTAGTGTTCAGGACGTTCCACGCACCTTTAATGTAGAACTATTAGAAAATGATGAAAATTTCATGAACGTTCGTGGAACCAAGGCAGTGGGTGAGCCTCCCCTCTTGCTTGCCATCAGTGCATGGACAGCGATTAACAATGCCCTTACTTATTTGCCGCGGTATAAAACGAGTTATCCAGAAATCAAGATACCTGCGACTAATGAGCGCGTTTTAAGGGCGATCAGCCCTGAAAAATTTCAAGTGTGGGATCAATGAATCTTTGGAAAGAATGTTTTGAGCTTAATGAGAAGGGAGTCTCTTTTGTAGTAGTCACCATGACCGCGGCCCGAGGTTCTTCCCCTCAAGATCCTGGCGCAAAAATTATTGTCACCAAGGAAGGACTTTACGCTGGCACAGTTGGTGGCGGAAAAGTTGAAATGGCAGCGATTAAAAAAGGACGAGCAATCCTTGAAGGTCAGAGTCAAAATCCACCAGAAAGTGTCATCTGGAATTTACAAAAAGATATTGGGATGTCCTGCGGCGGAGAAGTGAGTTTTCTTTTTGAACACTTTCACGCTACTCACTGGCCAATTGTCATCTATGGTGCCGGTCATGTCGCCCAGGCCCTAACTCGAATTCTTAGTAAACTAAATTGTCACGTAACTTGTATTGATTCACGTGAAGAGTGGGTCTCCAAACTTGAAGGAGTCCATGCACTTCATCATCCAACCCCCAAAGAAACAGTCCCAACTTTTGATCCAAATAGTTTTTTCCTTTGCATGACCATGGGCCACGCTCATGATGTTCCTATTTTATTTGAAATTGCTAAGCATGCATTAAACTGCCCTTACGTTGGAGTCATAGGCTCGGAAGTTAAGGGCTTAAAGATAAAAAGAGAACTGGCGGAATTAGGTGTCGAAAGCAGTTTCATCGAGAAGCTTCGCGTCCCAATGGGACTTCCTCTTGGTAAAAACGATCCTTATGAAATCGCCGTCAGCATCATCGCTGAACTTCTGCAGGTCAGAGATAAATAACAGCTCCATTCAGTTATCTATAATTCATTTAAGTTTCAGATGTCATGACAATTGAGTCCAAGGCAATCTAATACTCAAGGGCTAATCCTGACCAGGAGAAACTTATGAGTCGATTTTTTATATTCATGGTGATCTTAGTATTTGTAAGTATCTCAAATAGTTTTGCACATGAATCGGAAGCTACTTATAAAGAGATCAAACAAACTTTTGGGTTCATACCCACTATGTTTAAAGACTACCCAAAAGAAGGCATCAGTGGCGCCTGGATGGACATGAAGGGAGTCGAGCTTAACGTCAATTCGGCGATCCCCGGAAAATATAAAGAACTTATTAGTTTTGCAGTCGCGGCACAAATACCATGTCGCTCTTGCGTGTATTTTCATACTGAATTTGCCAAATTAAATAAGGCGACGGCCAAAGAAATAAGTGAAGCTCTGGCGATGGCCGGTGGAACAAGAAGATGGAGTGCTTTTTTAACGGGAGTGCAACTTGATGTGGGCGAATTTCGAAGTGAGATTGATAAAATGCTGATGTTTCAAAACAAGCATTCAAATCTTCAAGCGATGCAAGTTGAGCCACTTACAGCAGAAATCGCCATCAACACTCCAGCAGACGTCTACAAGGACGTAAAAATCCAGATGGGCTTTGTTCCTAATTTCATCACTCAATACCCACAAAGTAGTATCGTTGGCGCCTGGAGAGAAATACAAGGAATTGAACTGAATGAGAATTCAGAAATCCCTGGAAAATATAAACATCTCATTGGTGTAGCAGTCGCGGCGCAAATCCCATGTCAGTACTGCGTTTATTACCACACTCAATCGGCCATCATGCAGGGAGCGACCAAAGAGGAACTGCAAGAGACATCGGCCTTGGCCGGATCCACTCGGGCCTGGAGTACAGTAATAAATGGACTAATGATCGAAGAAAAAAAGTTTCGCTCGGAAGTCGATCAGATAGTGAAGTTTTTTAAATCGAAGAAAGAAGTCGTTCTTTCACGCTAAACTCGTAGCGCCACCTTTAAGTGAAAAGACATGTTGATGGCCTTGGGAGCGACAAACCTCGGCCATTTTCCTGGATCTCACACCTCGGTGGCAAGATAGAACAACCTTGCCAGTAAAATTGAGATTTTTCACTTCTTCATCACTTAAATTCCGGATATCAATAAGTCTTGCCTCGCCTATACTCTCGACTTCCAGATCACAAGTTTCCAGTTCAACGTCCCCCTTGCACACAGGGCAATCAGGACGAGCTGAATGTTTAATTCGAAGTTGGGTCAAAGTTTTAAGATTTAAATAAAGTGTCGACTCAGAAGTACTGTTCGCCCCATAGGCAAGGAATTCTAAAGCCTCACTCGCCTGAATAGATCCTAAGACTGAAGTCGTGGCGCCTAGAACTCCGAAGTCATTACAATTTCCGAGAAGACTGTCGTCAGGGGTGACAGCTCCGTGACAACGCAAGCAGCCTTTAGAAGGGATGAAGGTTCTCACTTGGCCTTCACTTTTAAAAACACCCGCACTAATGAACGGAGTAGCAAATTTAAAACAGGCATCATGGATCAAAAACTTTGTCGCCATATTGTCCGTGCAATCAAGGACCAGATCAATACCGGCCAGATGTTCAGGTGAAAATCGCTCAGTGATAGATTCCACTTCAATAAAGGGATTAAGCTCAAGCAGGCGCGACCTCGCCACGACTGCTTTTTTTTCTCCTACGAGATTAGGTGAATAAAGAAATTGCCGGTGAATATTTGAGATACTGATGGTGTCATAGTCAACAACCCGAACAAGACCCACGCCCGCTGCCGCCAGGTTTATCAAGGCCGGGCACCCAAGCCCTCCTGCTCCAACCACCAGGACACGCGCTTCTCTGAGCTTTGCCTGATTGGTGACAATCTCCTGCTTTTTATAAAAATCAGCTTCATTGAAATGCACATGGTGATGATGATGACGGCAAAATACCCACTCTGCCTTTTGATCAACGTAATGCTCTTTTTTCCAGACCGGCAGTCGATGTTTGATTTCATCAATAATATAACGAGTGGCCTTGAAGGCATCATCACGGTGGGAAGCAGTGGCGCCGATCCAGATAGCGATATCCCCCAAAGCTAAATGTCCTTCTCTGTGAGCGCACATTACTTGATGAAGATTAAACTTCTCTTTGGCCTCTGAGAGAATTTTATCTCCCTCTTTCAGGGCAAGTTCTTTATAGACTTGATACTCGAGACTCGAAACTTTTTTGCCTTCATTGTGATTTCGAACCCAGCCTTCAAACACGACAATGGCGCCGGCAGTGGTATTGGCCAGGGTTCCATGCAATTCATCTCGATTTAGGGTGACGTCACTTATTGAGAACAAAATCAGCCTCCGGCCACAGGTGGTATAAAGACGACTTTTGTATGATTTACGACCAAGTCATTCATAGAGGCAAACTCGTCATTCACAGCAACTTGAATCATATTGGCGGGCAATGAAAATTGGTGCTTAAAAGACAGTTTCTCATAGAGCTCATTCAGAGTACTGACTTCCCCCTCAAATAGTTCAGAGTCAACTCCGGACAGCTCACGAAAGGAAGCAAAATAATGAACATTAATGGAAAACATGATGTCTCTCTTCTTTGGTGTTGATGTTGGCAAGATTAATTCCAGCTTCCTGATCAATCATTTCAATCGATGAATGCTTTAAAACCTTCACCGGACAGCGCACATCACTTTTGAATGCATCGGCAAAAACTCTCTGGGCATCAGGAGTGTAAAGCGCACAAAGAGCTTCAGGAAAATCACCTTCACGACTCTTATAACAAGTCGCAACCGTTTTATCGTTGTAGTTGGCGAGAATTTTCTCGACTGTTTTATCATTAAAGTGAACTAAGTCGCAGGCGACAACAAACCAGTTAGCGTCAGGATGGGTGGCAAACGCGGAGAGAATGCCCCCAATGGGTCCTGAATTTTCAATGGTGTCGCTGATCATGGGAAATGACTCTAACTCGGATCCCTGCCACTGAGCAGGTCGACCTGAAATAAATACTTTTTCACAATAAGAATTGAGGACATCATGAATGACTGCTGCGTGAGCTTTGCCTTTATAGTGAATCAGTGCCTTGGCCTCACCCATTCGTTCACTTTTCCCACCAGTCAGCACCAGTCCATAAGTCGGTCGATCTAGCAGTGTATTTTTTCCACCGGTTTTAAACGTGAGTTTTGTTTCCTTCAAAATGATGTTGTGGGAGATGGCCTTACACATGTCATAGATGGTCAAAGCGGCAACCGTCGCCCCGTGCAAAGCTTCCATCTCTACACCTGTTTTAAAAGTTGTCTTCACCCGACACGATATGGTCACCAAGAGATTTTCATCCGTCGAGATTTCAAACTTGCAGCTCTCAACCGGGATGTGGTGACAAAAAGGAATCATTTCATGAGTTTTTTTGGCGGCCATGGTGCCAGCGATGATAGCGGTTTGAAAGACCGGGCCTTTTTTTAAAACCAGCTCATCACCAGTAAAATAATGTTTCATCTCAGGCGGGAGCTGAACCTGAGTCTGGGCCTGGGCCATGCGCAGGGAAATACTTTTATCTGTCACATCAACCATCGTCGGTTGATTTTTTTTATCAATATGAGTCAACATCTATCCCCCAATGGCATTCATGTGGT
>JAIFLR010000046.1 GCA_020048985.1 Halobacteriovorax sp.
TGCCTTCAAGTTTTTGATGTTCAATCGTGAGACCATAATCCTTAATCCTCAACGACTTATCGAGTCGATTGCTCTATTTCTTAAGTTATTCTAACTCCCACCCAAAACGAAAGATGTGTTATGTGGTAAAATGCCCTGAAATTAGGGACTTAGTGTCTCTGTTCTGTATAGAATGGACTGGGGTCTTGCCGAGAGTTTGAGGCAGGGACTAAATTATTTTTGAAGTCTGCCGATAAGCCTTCAAAATCATAAACATCCGTTGACCCCGATAGAAGAAGGAGTGGGACATGACTAAAGCTGATTTGATTGCCGTGATTGAAAAACAGGCGAATCTTCCTCATCATCAAGCTGAGAAGATCGTAAACATTTGCTTTGATAGTATGATTCAAGCGCTCTTCGATGATGAGCGAATTGAAATCAGAGGTTTTGGCTCATTTGCTAACCGTAATTACAAGGCCTACGAGGGACGAAATCCTAAGACGGGTAAAGTAGTTAAGGTAAGTCCTAAGAAAGTTCCATTCTTTAAGGTCGGTAAAGAACTTAAAGAAATGGTGGATGATGGAAAAGACAAATACGTTATTCGCGAAGCTTAATTTAAATGATCTAAGGAGCATCCTTTCAAGGGGTGCTCCTTCCTCAGTTTTCCATTCAATTTGTTGACAATTTCTAAGCGCATGCGGTCTTCTATGAGAACACAAAAAGGATTCTCATGAATAAACTCGTCCGCGGACTAACTCTCACTGATTCTATTGCCATCGTAGTCGGTACCATTATTGGGACAGGGGTCTTTTTAAAAACCGCCACTATGGCCCAGACTATGGGGAATCCCACTTGGGTTTTAATTGCATGGGTGGTTGGTGGAGCTCTTTCCCTGACGGGTGCCTTGGCGTACGCTGAATTGGGATCAATCATGCCAGATGCTGGCGGAGAGTACATTTATCTTAAAGAGGGCTATGGGGATATGTGGGGCTTTCTCTATGGATGGATGCGTTTTTGGATTGGATCTCCTGGGTCAATCGCAGCCTACGCTGTTGGTGCTGTGACTTTTGCCAGCGGAATGATCAATCTGGATTTCATGGGTGGTAAGGTTGTTGCTTCAGTTTTAATTATCACTTTCTTTTCTCTTCTCAATTGTTTCAGCGTTGCCTTTGGTGGAAAACTGAACTCATTCATGACTGGATTAAAGCTATTCATGATTATTGGAATAACAGTTGGGATTTTTGTTTTTTCAAAAGATGTAAGCTGGTCTCACTTCGGAGAGTCTTCTCCAGGTGTGGAAGGCTTCATCGGTTGGTCAGCTTTTGGTTCAGCGGTTCTGGCAGCTTTGTGGGCCTATGATGGATGGAATAATCTTTCTATGGTCGCCGGAGAAATTCAAAATCCCAAGAAAAATATTCCGCTATCTTTTGGAATTGGTCTTTTGATAATTCTCGCGATTTATGGATTAACTAACGTAGCTTATTTTTATGCTTTGCCTTTTTCAGAGATCATCACATCAAACTCTAGTGGTTTTCCTGATGCTCTTCCGGTTGCTACTAAAGCAGCTCTCACGTTTCTGGGGACTTCTGGAGTCACGATTCTTTCTGCTGCATTTGTATTTTCTGCCTTAGGTGCCATGAATGGCTCCATTATGACTGGAGCGCGAGTGCCCTATGCGATGGCCGTTGATGGTCTGTTTTTTAAAAAACTGGCCAATGTGAATAGCAAATCCCTAGTTCCTGTGGCCTCGATTCTTACGCAGGCCTGTGTATCAATCATGCTGGCCATGTCTGGAACTTTTGATCAGCTTACTGATTATGTCGTTTTCTCAGCTTGGATTTTTTATGCCATGGTGACGGGAGTTGTTTTCAAATTAAGAAAAACCAGGCCGGATATCCAACGTGACTATAAAACCATTGGATACCCGATTCTGCCTGCAGTGTTTATCATTATGGGCGTATTGCTTCTTATTAATACCGTTTATACCTCACCGAAATCAACCATGATTGGTCTTGGTTTCATTCTTTCAGGTATACCAGTGTTTTATTATTTTAAGAAAACAAGATAATCTCAAACGCCTTCGTTGAAGCATTCGACGAGGGCGCTGACTGACCCTAAAGGGTACATGCCTTCAAATAGCGGCTTTTCGATGAGGATGACGTCAAAAGAGACTTTCACTTCCACGTTTGAAATAGCTGCTACATTTTCCTTGGTCCCGCAAACTTGAATCGCCTTTTCCAAGAGATCATTTTTTAGTTTAACTTCTACGTTTCGAATCGTTCCAGTAAAACGTTCTTGCTGTGTAGGGTAGGGGACGTTGATTGGAGTTGCGACAGGAATGGTCGCAAATGTGTTCATGCTAAGGGCGGCAATAACGAGAGCAAAAATGTTTTTCATAAAATCTCCAAGGTTGGTTTGTTCTTGAAAGGAATTTAAACTCTTTGATCAATAAGATAAAATTATTAATAACTATGGTTAAGATAAGTAAAACTTATTTCTTCTTAACGGTATTCAGGCATGACTGAATCTGGTCTTGGTATTGCTGGTCGGTATGATGGTAGCGATTTCTCTTGAGAGTCCTACAGATTTCAGGATCTCCCTTGCTATTGGCCCTTAACCAGATACATTGAAAGCCCTCCTGGCCTTTGATCTTGTCACAGATTTTGGGGTCCTGGACTTTGTCTGCAATCGCCTCATAACAGGCGTCTTTATGCTCTTGGGAGTCTTTGATACGCTCACAGCTCTCGGGTCTGAACGCTGGTTTGTCGTAATGATTTTTAGCGGTTCTAATATAGCAGCTATTTCTGTTATCGATATTTGTGTCCTTGGCACAACTTTCAAATATATTAAACAGCCGGAGCTTAACGTAGGTTTTGTTGTCCGTTTCTTTTACTTCAAAAGTGGTTTCGCAAACTTCCCCCAGTGGATATTTTTGGCATTGTTCACCTTCTTTGACCTTGATAATGGGGGAGGTAAAGGGCTCAGGAAAATAACCCGAGCCGCAGTTAAATCCTGGAACCGCACATTTGGGTTCATAGCGGTGAAATTTTTCCAGTGTGAGCTGAGTTCCGGAAGATGGGATGGTAAAGGATTCTCCTAAATCAATTCGGTAAAGAGCTTCCTGCGCCCCAAAGGCTTCTGAGGCCAATATCAGCATAAGTACCAGATGTTTCATTTGTAATCCTTCTAGATTTCTTATACTTATCGGCTATTCTTATTAAAAATACAGACCCGGTAGTGGTTCTTATTTAAATAGGTTACATAACCCTCATGAAAACAATCATTCTTCTTCTTTTAGTTACAATTTCGAATCATGCCTTTTCTCGCTCTGAGGACTACCACTGTGACGTGCGCCAGTATGATCTGGATATCACCCTGACTCAAGACCGTTCTACCAGCATGTGGTTTAGAGACCGCTATGACGTTTTGGCCATGGGGTATGCAGGCTCAGTTGAAAAGAAGGGGAGTAATACGATTTTCCATTTCTATCCGGGACAGTTTTCACCGATCGATCTTACATTTAAAACTCAAGATACCATTGATCTACCTGAAAAAATCCTGGGTAAGATCTATATTAGTGGACCATTTTTTTCTTTGAGAGATGATCTGACATGTTTCAGACAATAGACTTAGCGCTGCCATCTTTGCTGAAAAAATAATGTAATCGATTTACTTAGTGCCGTGTTGCTGGGGGAGCCAAAGAGAGTTTGGTCCGTATAGCTGAGGGCCGCGGTAGCGTTTGTTTTAAATAGGTAACTCATGATGAGTGAGCCATTGGCATATCGTTGAAGCTGTCCCTGAGAATCTGGAGTTCCCACCACATCAACGGGGTCCTCATAAACCCACGTGATAAGCCCCCCAAGTCGAATTGATTTCCAGTTGTAGCCACTTCCAATAGCTAGACTTCCACCTTGCCCCGGTTTGAGTGTTCCGTTGACCTGGTCATTGTGAACTTCTTTTTGGAAAGAGTGATGAATTTCGACGTTGGCGTTGGCGTCCCATCTTCTCCAACTCTTTGTCAGGACTGTACCAAGTCCGATACCCCAAAATCCTCTTCCTCTGGCATCAATTCCAGTGCCATCTTCAGATTCGTTTATGGAGCGGCCAGTGGGAGCTATCAGGGACAAGTACCCAATCCCTTTAGGCCTGAAGGGGTTGTAATTCCAATCCGGAAGATATTCATATCCAATTTGCCCTGTGATATCTCCGAGACCCGATGAAGTGTCGGACAGGGCCCCTGATCTTTCTCTTTTTTGGAAGGCCAGTGATAGGCCTGCCTGCCATCTGTCTTCGATTATATGGGCACCTTCTAGTTTGAATATTTGGGTATGATCGTCTTCATTTCTTTCACGCCAGGTGCCGTCTGGTAAAACATCGGCGTGGACTTTGGAATAAGTATAGATGCCGGCAAGTTGGGCCTTGTCGTCGGTGGTGATAATAGAAGGAATAGTAAAACCAGCGCCACAGCAGGAGGCTGCCTTTAAGGTTGTTCCCCAACATAATTGGGAAGCCAAAAGGAATATTTTAAAGAGTGATATTCTGGATTTTTTCTTCAATGACGTCTTCGTTGTTTTTTAGCTGATATCTTATTTCCCATTCACCTAACATGATGAAGTAAACCTCGGACACCTCATAGGTCCCTTCAGCGATCTTGGTTACTGTTACGGGAGAGGAGCCATGACCCATACTAGGCATCCACAATTTCACGAAGGGAATGTAGTGAGGAGTCACGAGAATCTCTGGCGCGTCCTCGGCATAAAATTTCATGATGAAGGTCCCAACGGTTTCTTCCGAAGGAAAGGTGATCCACTTCATGGAGAGGCAAAGTCTTTCTTCTTCAAAATAAATAGGACATGAGCTTTGACCGGAATTATTTTGTTCTTTGAGATTCGCTGGGTCTACGTAATTGGGTTTTGCACAGGAGTAGAGGAAAGTCATGAGCAGGAGAAAAAATATTTTCATGAGTCTTTCTCACGAGAAATGGCACACCCGAGAGTCCGGACTTCCTTCAATTTAATCTCCCGGCCTTCAGTCAGATCTTTGAGTGCATCCCTCAGATGAAAGTGACTGGCGGTGTGGGCCTTGGCAGAACTTGTGACTCCACCTTCGTAGAGGATTTTGTTTTTATTCGAAATAATGAAGGCATGAGGTGTTTTGTGGGCCTTAAAGGCATCGGCCAGTTTGGCATTGTCGTCTTGAATGACATCAAATGGAAGTTTTACTTTTCTAAAATAATCTTCAGTAACTTTTTGATCCTCATTCACGTTGGAATGAATCGCCAGAAAATTAATCTTAGGAAATTCTTCTTTTAATTTTTTGAGATAAGGGACATGACTGTCTGAACAAGGACAAGTGGCGGAGAGAAAGACCACAACCGTGGCAATTTCAGCAGTTTGGAAAATAATCGTTTTTTGCGTTCCATCAGTTGTGAGCGTGCCCTTGGCGATCAAAGGAACATTGGCCAATAAGGTGAACGAAAAAAGGAGGGGACAAAAAAGAGTTAATAGCCTCATCATGGAGCCTCTCATGTGTTCATACTGAAAAGAACGATATCTTCATCGCCAACTTTTAATTTGAATTCCCAGGTTCCCATCATGCCACCCATGAAATAGATCTGTGAGTTTTCAAAAGCTCCCTCTTTGATCAAAATTGTTTTTAAGGGTCTAGTACCATGTTCATGAGATCCCATTTTCATCCAGCCATAAAATTTTACAGCCGATGCTGGAGTTTTTAATTCCTTGGTATCGATATCTTGAAAGGTGACAATGTTTTTGGAGTAGGCGTTTAGATATGGACCTTCAACCCATTCTAGACTCACACATAGTCTCTCATTGGTTTGATGGACACATTCGCTGGCGGTTAGGGCGCCCGAAAGTAAAAGGAAGAAGATAGCGAAGAACTTCATAGGAACTCCCCAGTATTTTAATGTCGTGATTTTGCCCATTTGACGCCCCTTGAAAAGAATTGTCAATGATCCAAGTGGGTTAAATATTCACGCTTTTTAATATTTTTACCTGAGGCAAGGGTTTGGGACTATCTTCCTAAGATAAAGAGGTTTTTATGCATAAACGATTACTGGCATTGATGATTCTTTTTTCTTTTGCTGCTCAGGCGGAAGTTGTGTCACTGAAAATTTCCAATATGGGTGGGGTTAAGGGACAGCTGGCATTTGCTGTCTTTAGTGATCCAGACGCCTTCCCGGATCAAACTAGTGGTGCAGCGTTAACTAAATTTGTTGCTTTGCCAACGAGCCTCAATGAAACGACTGTTACGATTGATTTAAAACCTGGAAGATACGCCCTTGCGACCTTTCTGGATCAAAATAAAAATCAAAAACTGGATACAAATATTGTTGGCGCGCCCAAAGAGCGTTTTGGGTTTTCTAAGAATCCAAGGATCACTTTCTCTGCTCCCAATTTCGCGGAATGCGAATTCGAAGTTGTGGCCAATCAGAAAAATGTTTTATCGATAAGATTAAATAAGCTGTTTTGATTTTTTGTTATTCCTCTTCTCCCAGAGGTCGGGCAACAGACGGGACGCTGCTGGCAGCGGTGTCTGAGTAG
Source organism: Halobacteriovorax sp. (assembly GCA_020048985.1). GTDB lineage: Bacteria > Bdellovibrionota > Bacteriovoracia > Bacteriovoracales > Bacteriovoracaceae > Peredibacter. Next base: position 6,543 of record JAIFLR010000046.1, read on the forward strand.
ATGGATTGAACAAAACGAGACAGTTCCTTGGCGATCGCAATACCGTTTTTGCCGTTAAGCTTCTTTTCTTCCAATGAGTACTTCATGGCTATGACTGGAAGATTTTGGCTTTTGAAAACGGCGACTGAGGAGAGTTCATCATTTGAAGAATAAAAAATGATGTATAAATTCCTAGGCTTAAAACTAGGGGGAAAGGTCTTGCCTAATCCTTCATTAATTAACATCAGCGTTGCCAACTTCTTGATTAATTCGGGATCAATTTCAGTAACTTTTTTTTCAGTATCATCTTCGTCTAAAATCTCGGGTTTGTTATTGTTTTGAATAAATTCCTGAGCGCTAACAAGCCACCCTCGCTCCTGAACATAAAAGGCAAGGTCACTGCCAACTTCCAGGACTCCACCTGGTGCAACTCTAAAGTCTTCCAGCTTTTCACAAAAGAGAAGTTCCGTTTTCCTTTTGCATTTGGGACTTTTGAGATGGGTGGTTAAAATGTCCAGAGGTTGAATTTTGTCTGCAGGGATGACCATTTCCTCATCCTGCTCGTCCGGCGTGCCATCCATCACAACCCTGTCGATATAAGCTTTCTGGGTAGTACTTTTCCTTTTGGTAGCGTCGGAATATTTAACCCAAGCGTATTGAAGTACGCCTCCAATTGAGAGCCACATTACTGCCAGGAGAGTGACACGTTTAAGGGAGTCTTTTTCGGCCCTCATTCGTTTTGACTCTGTTCGTTTTTTCTCTGCTGCCACGGTTCTTTGTTTTGCCTGTTTTCTGTCTTTGGCTGCCTGCATTTCCTTGAGTGAAATGACTCTGGTCTTGTCACTATTTGATGAGTCCGTGGTGGGGGAATTGGCCGCATTCTCTTTAAGAGTTTTTAGATTTTTAGCAACTTCCTTGCCTGACAGAAGGGTGATCTGCGCCTTGTCTCCCAGACTTATAGGTTCAGATACAGGGAACTCGGCTCGGCGACCGGGAACCAGTCGTTCGTCATTAATGAAGGTGCCATTAGTGCTACCCTGGTCAATCACGTACCAGATATCGTCAGTAAGAATTAATTTAAGATGTTTCCCGCTGATCTCGCTGGAGCTGATCACAATATCATTGGTTGATTTTGAACCAATATAAATTTCTGATTTATTTAAGTTATAGGTGACGGGGTCACTTTCGCCTAATTGAACCTCTAAATACATAATTCAAGTTTAGGGCAAAATTGGCATACCGCAAGGAGATTTAAGTCAAAACCTAAGCTGAATACCAGTTTCGGCGCTTTCGGCGATGTTTGTTTGATATTGGCCGGAAGCCACTTTTGAAGTGGTTTCATAGCGAGAAATCTCTGTTATCCAGGAGAAATCCTCGGTGACTTTATATTCCCAACCAAATCGGGCAAGGAAATTTCCGGTGATTCCTGGATTGGTGATGGTGTTTGAGCTATTGAATGAGATTGGCGTGACAGAGTCCCGGTTATCAACTCTGGCAACCCCAAAACCACCGAAGGGCACATGTTTAGGAGAGAGCTTGTGTGAAAGGGTGAGTGTTGCCCCATACTCTTTCACGTCCTCATTCATCGTGCCTTTACCTATAGCGAGCGTGCCAATATTGGCAAGATTCTGGCCATAGTAGGCTTCCGACTTAAGAGATGTTTCTCCAAAAGTGTTTTCAAGAAATAAGTTGTATCCATAAACGTCATGGGAAGAATCATTCTCAAGAAACTTTAAATGGGAGTAAATAACTGAAGCACCTACCCGGCCAGCAGAGAGTGCGTAAGATGCTCTAGCCGAATACGTTGGTGATTTAGCAAGTTCCAAATCACCATCCATTGCCCCTGGATTATTTCCGGCCATTCCTACTGCAGCACCGAACTCCCATTTATCCTGAGTGTTCAGATATTGAAATTGCTGACGCATAAAACCTGTATTCCCGGCCATGAAATAGAGACCAACATAATCATAAGTATAGCTTGTGACGGGGGAGAAGAGGTCCCAGTCCTGCCCGATGATTACTTTCTGGTTTTCCCAATTGTATGTCACTGAAGCGATGCGTACCCTAGGATTCATCTGCGTTGTTGGGGAGGATTTAGCAAAATCAATGAAATCAAATTCTAATTTCGCCGATAGGTCCGTGCCCTTCTTTAAATTCACTCCGGCCCTAGATTGCTGGGCCTGAAAACTCAATCGAGACTGCTGATCAGCACTCTTGGTATGGGCCACAGCGTGAGTAGGCGCGGAGAGGTTAACATTATTATAACTGGCAAGGGCTTCAGTTGCATACATGGCGCTGGTTTTAATGAAGCCATAGACCTCAGTATCAAAGCCTTTCTGAGTGGAAGCCGAAGCCGTTGTGAAATAAACTAAAGAGAGAGGAATTAAATATTTTTTTATCATACCCATCATTATGCATAAAAACTTTGGCATACGCTACGAACAGTAGTGGGATTATGAATTTTGGAGGAGACGAGATTTCTCCTCCAAAGCAGTATGTTTTTAAGTGGTTAGAGTTCAAACTAAGCACAAGTTAGCACAGAGATATTATTTCTGAATCGTAATTCTTTGTCTTGAGGGTGAAACTATTCAGTCTTTTTATAGTGACAAGACTTCAACTGGAATAATAGTTGAAGATCTCCTTTCTTAATGTCTTGTGGATTAAGAGTCATAGTGTCGACAGTGAATTCATTTTCATTAATAATCGTTTTTGTGCGGAGAAGTTCTTCCTTATCTTCTTTGCCATTGGCAAGATGAGAGATCCTTACTGATACCTTTCTATTTTCCGTCTTTTCAATAGTTCTCCATACAGCTTCTGAAGTATAGACATCTTTTTTTGTGCCACTTTCCTTGCCTTCATCATCATAATCAGCAATTTCCATCGTGTCAGTGTACTTGATTTGAAGGTCTGTATCTGAAAGGTCGGTATAATTAATTTGAGTAATGCCATTATCTTCAGATACATCGTATTCTTCGCCATTACTGGATGACTTTAAATATTTATAAATCTCAGTCTCTTCCATCTTGTCTTTACTAACATGAATTCGAGACTCAATCGTAAAATTGTTGATTCTTGTTTCGGTCTTATTTGTTTCAGGGTCAAGTAAGGCCCTCTTTATAGAGCATGTATTGATATAGCTCTCTACTGTTGCAACTGGTGCCGCAAATACACTGGTTGTAAGAGAGGCCAAGACCATGGTTGACATTAAAATTTTCTTCATAAATTGTCCTGCTTCTTTATCTAATGGCCAATAGCCAGTTGTTGTTAATTAATTCTTTGCTCATGATTACATGGCCGGGAGCCAAGCGGGCAAAGCCTTGCAGAGATTACCGGCACCTGTACATTTTTTAGACACCGTTTTTGTAGGTAAAGCTCTTTCTTAAAGTTCGGGACCACGTGCATGAGTGTCCCAAAATAATTCAGACGACGAAAACGAAGGCAAGCAGTGAGTTTTTTGATTTGGTGTGATTTTCTGAAAACCGAGAGAGACGTAACTTATAGAAACATTGTTGTTTTTAATTAAGTTGTTAGCTTTTTTTGGAGGAGACGTCCGGATTTGAACCGGAGGCTTTACGGTTTTGCAAACCGTTCCCTTGGACCACTCGGGCACGTCTCCATTGAGAGAACTAGTTTCGGTGGTTTAAGCTGTTCTGTCAACGATTTTGAAGCCTTTTTGACCTATCATTTTAAGGATTTAGACCGGAAAGTGAGACTTTTAGTGAAGTTCTTTATCCCTTAAAGATTTGGAGAAGTGGCCGGGTGGATCACTGGCGGGAAAACTTTCATCAATTTCTTCATCCAGTTTTTCTTCCTCCGTCATGAGGTGACTTTGCTCTTCTTTTTTAGTCCAGATCTCTTTGAGATCCTTTTTCAGCTGATTTAGTCTTAGACGAATTGTTTGAACATTCATAGTCACCTCCTAGAAAGGTTCACCCTTTAGGG
>JAIFLR010000040.1 GCA_020048985.1 Halobacteriovorax sp.
AATCTCCTTCTCTCGTAAATAAAATATTATGAAGGTGTGTGTTATACATTGACGCTAACATCGCACTTCGTTTTCGACAACGGCAAATATGCAATTTTTACGGAAAATCTACGGAAGTCTAATTAATTGAATTATTTACGGGATTGCTGACGTGCACAAGTTTTTTTACCGTCTAAACACGGTAAAAAAAGGAGGGTTGTAGAAGTGATTAAGCTAAATAATGAGTCGCTATTTTTACTACTAGGCCAGCGTAAATTCCGCTGATGACATCATCTGTAATGGTGCCCATTCCGTGGTGAAGACGGTCAAAATAAGAAGCTGGCCAAATTTTTATGATATCAAAAAATCTAAAGACGGCGAAGACTAGAAAAAGTGTGGGGAAGTCCACACTCATGACAAAACTCCAAGTCAAAAGCATGCCAATGACTTCATCTATCACAATCCATTGTGGGTCATGCAGACCAAATTTTTGCTGCACTTTTTCAGTCACAATAACTGAGATGATATAAAGAACGACAATCAGAGCGATTAAACTATAAATATTGATATTTATATAATGCAGAAGATAAATTAGCGGTAGAGTCGCCAAACTTCCCATAGTTCCAGGCGCTTTAGGAACCTTCCCAGTATAAAACCAGGAAAGAAAAAGAGTTGTTGGAACAGAAGGGCCTTGAATTTTTTGATCTTTCATAGAATTTACGTTAGTTTCCCTCTCACTACTCTAAACCTGAATCGAGAGATTGGCAAAATATGACCCAACGTCCAAGCTATCTTGTTGAATATACCTTCAATTGGGAAACATTCGATGTTGTTTGTAGTGGTAAATCGTCTCTTGATGCCAAAAATTATCTAACTGAACTCTACGATAAGAACCAAGTTACAAATTTCTTAAATGGTTATGGATTCAACATCACAGACCCAGTTGAGAATGCCGAGTTGTTTGGAATTTTTCAGGAAGCCTTACAATTTATAAAGCGCTATTTTCTTAAAGAGGGAAATCCTGAAGGATTAGATCTCAAGGTTCCCAATTATCTCTATAGTATCACTAATATTTCAGAGTTATTTCTCTCAGCGACTGGAAATTCACACTTCAAATTAAAAACTGAAGAGTCCCTTTGGGCCGGTGTGATTTTAAAGGTCATGCATACAATTCTGCATACGGATAAAGATCTCCGGGCGCGGTACTTTTCAACCGTCCAGCAGCAGATCTTTGATCGTTTTTATAAATTCATTCTTCGTGATGATGAGAATCGTCTGTTCCTGAAGAACGATGCGGGGACAAGTATCCCCTTATACGATTTTCAGACTAAGGCCAAAAAAACTAGAGATTCAACCATCATCAAACTTCTCCATAAACAAGAGAACGTGGCAGAAGAGTTGTTTGATAGAATTGGCGTGCGGATCATTACTTATAATAAGCTTGATGCTTTACGGGTGATTAAATTCTTGCACAAAAATTATGTCATCATGATTAATAACATTAAGCCAAGTCGATCACAGAACACTTTAGTGGATCTGAAAATTCTTAGGACAAAAGTTTTTGGCCTCTACAAACAAGCTATTAAAAATCAATGGGCCGAAGATGATTTTTACCAGCGGATGAACAATTTGATTGGAGAATCTTATCCAGGAAGTGGGCATCACTCCGATAAAAACCTTCACACATCAGATGAGTACCGCGCGATACACTTCACTGGAAGACAGCTGATTAAATATCGTAACCCATTTATGGCCTCCTTCAATGAAGTCCGGAAACAGGCATTGAAAGATAAAGAAAATCCACTGTCTCAAAGTCTTTTGAGTCTTGATACATCCGCTATTTCAAGGGATGTCAGGTTTTTCTATCCTTTTGAAGTTCAGATAACTGATTACGAGAGCCACCTCCAAAACACGCAAGGTGAGGCGTCTCATGACGAGTATAAAAAATCTCAGCTTAGGTCTGCGATGAAGCGAATTTTCAAACCAATTCTTGAATTAAAAGAATTACGCTTCGATTAATTATTTCGTTAAAAATAAATTCATTCTTTCATTAAGCAATTCAGGAAAATCTGCCTGTGGAACATGTGATCCACTTGTCAGAAAATAGGTTTCCGATTGAGGAAGAAGGTTTGCGAGCGTTCTTTGTAAGTGGTTGGGAATCACATTATCTTTTTGACCGCCAATAATGAGGGCCGGGATTTCCATTCTCTCAAGACTTGCGCTTATGTTTTGTTTTGTCATTTCATTGAAGAGCTGGAAGAAAACTTCTGGCCCAAGTTGTCCCACTCGATTGAGGTAAATTTCAATAAACTCCTTCGATACTTTGGCCTTATTGAATCCTGTAGAGTGAATGATGTTCCTGACGATTGGATTCATCCCCGAAGAAGTCCAGATTTTATTAACAATTGAAGGATATTTCTCGAGACCGGCGACACAGAAAGGTGTGATGAACTCCATAACGTTTGAGTCGAACATGATGTCATTGACTGCCATAAAGGTTCCCGAAATAAGAACCATGCCCTGGACTAAATTCGGATAATCTTTAGCAATCTGTAGAGTGATGTTGACACCCATACTATGCCCAAGCATGTAAGCCTTATCGATACCTAGAAAGTCACAAAGGTCTTTTATGTCTTTGGCCATCTGTGGAAAAGTAATTTTTTTAACGTCATGTTTACCAGTGGATTGAAAATGTCCTCGGTAGTCATGGATAAGGATTTGGTAGCCCCGCTGGTCAAAATATTCGATCTGGTATTTCCAGTGGTGATTACTACAAACTAAGCCGTAGTTGAAAACAATCGTTTTTTTAGATTTATCAAAAGTCGAAAAGTTTTTATTGTAAAAGATCTGCTCATTGTCTTCAGTTTTAAAAAAATTTGCTTCGTTATAGTTAAACATAATTACTTCGCTAGTTTTGCTAATTTCTCGATGACTACGAGTCTGGGTGAGTTGGAGTCAATAAGCTTGGCCAGTTTTTCGTCCAGGATTCTCTTTTTATTCTGCAACTCAGTGACTTCAAAGCTCAAAACCTTAAATGTTGTTTTTCCAACAGTTATAATCTGGCCGGCTTTAATTTTTCTTATATTGGAAGCGCGTTTACCATCGATAAGATATGACTCGACACCTTTTTGGGGGTGTATAATGAGATCCTTCTCAACAACTTCAACCATGACATGGGACTTATTTAGTTCAGGATCATTGATAAATAAATTACCAGATGACCTTCCAAGGTATACTTCGTTCTGAAAAAATTGAAAATCGGACAAAATATTTTTATCCGGACTATTGATAATTTCTAAATGAATCATTTCAATCTCCTCTTTAGATAGTATCGAGGATTTTCTGATCTTTTGCGAGTTTTTCGAAAATAGGGTTTAAAAGGGCAGGGTGACTGACTTTTAATTTTTCCACGTCGGCAACGACTTGCTCCAGGATGGCCGTATGGGTAAGAAAGTTTGCGAGTTTTTTGGTGGTCACGCTACCTGATTGATCTACTCCAAAAAGGTCTCCTTCCCCTCTGAACTTTAAATCCTCTTCCGCAATCACAAACCCATCCAGGTTTTTTTCAATAACTTCGAGTCTATGGTGGGCCTCTGGGGCCAGATCTTTGTCCAGCACCAGAAAACAAAAGCCGGGTTTGTCACCCCGGCCTACTCGGCCCCTTAGCTGGTGCAAGGAGCTCAGTCCAAATCTCTCAGGATTATAAATGCTCATAATAGTCGAGTTTGGAATATTGATCCCTACCTCGATGACACTGGTAGAGACAAGGATATGGATTTTTTGATCACGGAAATCCTGAACCACTTTTTGCTTCTCTTCAGGTTTCATTTTTCCATGGAGCATTTCGACCTTAAACGCCCTAAAACTTTCCTGATATTTCTTCAGACTCTCTTTAACATTTTGAAGATCCATGGTTTCGCTTTCTTCAATTGCAGGAAAGACAAAATAGGCCTGTTCTCTTTGCATAAGCCGACTTTTTACAAACTCTACATATTTATCGTAATTAACTCTTTCGGTTATTCGAGTTTTAATTCCTCTGCGGCCAGAAGGCATCGTTTTGATCGATGAAATATCCAGATCGCCGTATTGGGCCAGGCTAAGCGTTCTAGGGATTGGTGTCGCTGTCATAATAAGACTATGAGTGCCCTCACCTTTGGCGACCAATTTGAGTCTTTGCTCGACCCCGAATTTATGTTGTTCATCGATAATGGCCAGACCAAGCTTATGAAAGATTACGCTATCCTGAAACAGAGCATGAGTTCCAATGACAATGTTGATATCCCCACTTTTTAATTTTGCAAGCAGTGCTTTTTTTTCTTTGGCCTTTGTCGAGCCTAGCAACAACTCGATTGATATTTCTGGAGCCATTTCTTTAAAGGATTCGAAATGCTGTTGCGCCAGAGCTTCCGTCGGGCACATCAAGGCTACCTGATATCCCAATTGAGTCACGACTCTTGAGGCGAGGTAAGCCACCACGGTCTTTCCGCATCCAACGTCACCTTGAACCATTCGCATCATGGGATGGCCCGAGGTAAAATCTTTCAGGACATCTCCAAAAACTTTGTCCTGATCGTCGGTCAACGTGAAAGGAAGTGTGGACTTAAGATTTTTTATAAGTGTGTCATCTGTCTTGAAAATAGGAGCGGATTTTTTCTTAATGAATTTTCGGCGAGTCTGAATTTTAAGCTGATCAATTAGAAATTCTTCATAGATCAATCGTTCTTCTGCCTGATCTTTTAATTTGGCATTAAAATCCTCAGCGGGAATTCGTCCATGAATGATTCTAAATGCTTCACCTAGGGAGAGCTTTTTGTCATAACCGAGCTCCGGCAAAACTTGCGGAACTTTACTCCAAAGGTTTGAGGGAATAAGTTCTATGGCCTTCTTGAAAGTATTACCAGGCAGTTTGTTTAAGGTGGGATACTCAATGATGTAGGGTGCGATTTCTTCAGTCGTCAGGATTTGAGGATTAATAATTTGTTTTTGCGCCTTGAATTCCTGGACCTGCCCAAGGAAATGAATCCGTTCAAGTGACTCAATTTGTTTTTTTTGGTTGGGATAAAGATTAAACCACCTAAGTCCCATGCTTTCATTTGATAGATCATCTTTTAGGACGACATATCCGTTATACAAAAGAATGTTCCCTTTACCTCTTCTCCCGAAGGCGGGTCTAATTTCCGCATGGATGACCTTGCCAGAGCCACGAAAGAATTGATCATACTGAGCTTCCCTGAAAGCTGCTGGCGCAGGACTTTTATGAATGCGTAAAGGTAGAATCCACAACAGATCTGAAATTTTATTTATTCCAGTCTCGGCCAATTTTTCGAGTGTTGGTGAAGGTTTTTTACTTTTTGCGAGAGATTCAATTGGTGAATCCCAAGTCAGTTCAGTTGAATCTGAAAGAGATGATTTCATAGACCAGGTCACCCTTAGGAGCTTTCACTACGACTTCATCTCCAGGCTCTTTACCAATGAGGGCACGGCCGAGAGGGGAGCTGAATGAAATTTTCCCAGGATCGCTACCAGCTTCATCTTCACCTACTAGTTGGTAAGTCACTTCGATATCTTTTACCTGATCATAGAAAGTAACTGTGGCACCAAAAACGATTTTTTCTGCTTTCATCGCAGAGACATCTATAACTTTGGCGCGTGCTAGTTTACTCTGAAGATCCATGATTCGACCTTCAATGATTGATTGCCTTTCTTTGGCAGCATGATATTCAGCATTCTCTTTAAGGTCACCTAATTCGCGAGCTTCAGAAATAGCTTGTTTGATATATTCACGATCAACTTTAATCAGTTGGTTAAGTTCGCTTTCTAACATTTTTTTACCCAAAAGAGTCATTGGACAATCGCTCATATCATTCCTTCACTTATTTTTTAAAAAGAGCAGAGGCTTTCGCCAGGGCATCTTGGCGTTGTTTTTCGGCGTCATTCGGACCGCCACCAATTTTAAAGTAATCACAAAAATTGGCCTTTTCTTTTTCTACTATACGATCAGCTTGCGGCTCCCGGCACTCATTATAAGCCTTCACATCATAAAACTGGCACATCTTACAGCATCTAATGTCGGCCCTGCAATGAGGACAAGTATCTGAGCGACTTATCATCACTTTATAGCTATCAGGCAGTGGCTTGGCACATTTATAACACTGGAGTGACATTAAAACTCCTGACCTATGCCAAAGCCTAGGCCTGCTCCGTCTTCCGTCGGAGAAAGGAAAATTCTTGGGGTATTGCGTTTGTTATATTCCTCTACAGATTTTGAGAGTAAATACTCGTTATTATAATGATTTGTTTTTGAAATCAGGTAACTGACAGCGATTAAAGTTGCACCGCCAAATAAGAGAAAATTTCGACTAGTGAGGGTTTCATTTTCTCCCTCATTCGTTCTCAAGAGACCACCAATTAACATCGCAGACCCCAAAGTACTCATTGCGGCACTTTTCCATGTGGGCCGATTATTGTCCTGGTACTCATCAAGTAGCTCTTTAGCAATTTGGTCTTTTTCTAAGTAGTAGCGCAAGCCTTCCCCACGGTTTGAGCTACTCACATCCACTAAGATCTCTTGGTAATTAATCGTCGCCACTCGGCTACAGGTTTCAGCCGCCCAGATTTGAGCTGACAATAAAGCTGACAAAAAGAGTAGGGATAGTTTCCACATAAGGGGTAAATTGTTCTTCTAAGTTCCGGTTTTTGCTAATGGGCCATTCTATCTTACCATAAAAATATGGATTTAATCAAAACGGGATTAGGAATTTCTAAGACAATTAAAAACGTCGCGCGCTTTCGCGAGATTTTAACTGTTTTGAGTCGGCATGGATTTGCCGAATTAATCGTAAAATCAGGCTTAGATAAAGTTATTCCTGGATTCGTTTTGCCGGGCAGAGTTTCTGAGTTAAAGCGCGAAGATATTTCTAGTGATGACTGGTGGCAGATATTTGGCTCTCAACTAAGAATGAGCTTTGAGGAACTTGGACCAAGTTTTATCAAGCTGGGCCAGCTGCTTGCTACTCGTGAAGATATATTAGAACCGCCGATGATTCGAGAACTCAAGCTCTTGCAGAATAAAGTAAAAGGCATTCCTTTTCAAACTGCTCTGGAAGTAATTGAGACAAGTCTTGGGAAAAAAGTTAACGAAGTTTTCTCCCACATTGATGAGGTTGCAATTGGAACTGCTTCGATAGGAGTTGTTTATAAGGCAGTACTAATCAACGGAGACAAAGTAGTTGTAAAAGTCAGACGCCCTGGAATCGCTAAGACGATCACTACAGATTTTGAAATTCTTCTTTTTATAATTAAGCGCCTTGAAAAATCCTCCTCTGATATCCGCTTTTTAGGTATGTCGAAGATGATTAATGATTTTTTTAAAAGTACTCAGAATGAGCTCAATTTTCAGGTTGAGGCCCAAAATTGTGAGCGATTGAAAAAAAATCTAAGTGTCATCGATAAGGAAGGTTTTCTAGTTGTCCCAAATGTTTATCGTGAGTTCACCACGCAGGAAGTGATTGTTCTGGAATTTATGGATGGTCGCCCATTTAATGAATTTCATTCTTTGGAGCAATTAGGTCCAGTGGTTGTTGAAAGACTATTAAGAAGTGTTGAACTTTTCACTCATACTCTTTTGGCCGATGGTTTCTTTCATGCCGATCTTCATGGCGGAAACTTTTTTGTGATGCCTGATCATCGGATTGGTATCATCGATTTTGGCTTGATGGGAACATTAAGCAAAAAAAATCGCGCAAACCTTGTGGCGATTATGTATTCCCTGATAACTCATAATTTTGAAAATCTTGTATATGAATTTCTAGAAGTTGCTGAGTACGAGAACATTCCTGATCACGAGGAGCTGATCCGAGATATCAAAGACGCGATATCTCCTTACGTAGGTTTGAGTGTTAAAGAAACAAATATGTCAGAGCTGGTGAGGAACCTCATCAAGACGTTAAGTAAACACGAGCTCTATCTGCCAAGAGAATGGTTTATTATTTTTCGAGCGCTGATCACTTTGGATGGGGTAGGGAAGTCAATCGGGCTTGATCTCAACATTTTTCAAATTCTGGAAAAGGATCTTGATAAGTTAGTGGGTGAAATTCTTTCTAAGAAAAATGCCCAAGAAGAGCTTATGTGGGTTGCCAAGGATGTCCTTAGCTCGCTCAGAATAGTGCCTAAGCACATGAAGTGGTTTTTAAAGGAAGTTTCAAGAAATAACTACGCCTTAGAGATCAAGATTAAAGAGGTGGATAACCTCTCCAAAAGTATTAGCCGCTCTTTTTTTCTGCTGGGATTATCACTCCTGGCCTGCGTATTCATCCTGTGTGGTACTCTTTTTGTCAGGAATGTGAACGTGCTTTCTGTCTATGACATACCCCTGCTTAGCTGGATTTTTTGGGGATTTGCGGGGTACTTACTCTTGCGAATTACCACGCTAAAACGCTATTAATTCCTTTAAGGGATCACCCGAAATAACCGACTAGAAGTCCATGACAAAACTAAGTTTTGCATTCCTTCTTTTATTGTCCACAACCCTCGCGGTTGCTGACTGCCAGTATTCTGATGGCACCACGACGGTATCGATAAAAGAGGGGCAGTCAGTGTCACTTCGCGACCCGGGAAAATCGCTGGATAAAATGACCATACAGGATCAGGACGGCCTTAATACGTGTTACGCCAATGTCACCTCAACGATTCTCAAATCCGTCCTTCCAGGTCATCCCACCATTTCTTATACCCATGCCGCAATTATGGGGACTACCCGAGGTTGGCAGGAGGACTGGAGTGAGCCTAATAAAAAATATTTGAATAAAAAAAATCCTTCAGACAATTTCACCAGTTTCGGATGGGTGTGTGAGACCGTTGCCGGTCTCAAAAATGCAGGGGGAGCTTGTCCCAGTAGCTTATCTTCTACTGAGAACAAGCAGCTTTGGGACAGTGGGGTTCAACAGCGGTTGTTTTACGGACTGGGAAAGTACTTTGACCAGATGAATTTACTAAAAAATGATCCCACTAAATTTGATAAGCTCAAAAAAGACCTCGCTCTTTCCATTGAGGCCATCAGTGTTGAAAACGCTGCACTAGTTGAGCAATGTGAAGAGAGAAAAAATTCCAAGTTTCCTGTCTTTGATGCTGCTAAAAGTTTAATTGAAGCTGCATTTTATGAACACGTTGGTGAGGCAACAAAATGTACCGAAGCCAAAACTAACGCCCTTAAAAAGCTTTTAAGTCCACAATCCGAAATAGGGAAAGATCGATTTAAAATCATTCCAAGTAACGAAACGTTGGATTACTTCGGAAAATTAATTGAGAGTGATCCTGATATTTTAATAGGACTGGAGAGTTATGTTTCATCTCCGGAGTCTAGACTTAAAAATTACCCAGATCTGGTTGAGAAATTTGGACCCAGACTCAATACAGCACTACTTACTCTTGTTCCAGATAATGACTTACGAAATGAATGCGCGGGCACTTCCCCCGGACAGTCGGTTTTTTTAGCAGGGGAAATTGCGGACAACTCTCGATCTTTTATCTCCCAGATCAAGTCAAATAAAGTCAATCCATGTAGTGACCTGCTCCAGCCTTATATCCTGGATGATGTACTCAAGTCTAAGTCATGCCTGGCCCCTACTAATATGGATATGATTTTAAGTGCCATGTATCCACTCATAGAAATGAATGTCGCTATAGATAAGCAACTACTACCTATGCTTCTCAATCCTGAATCTCGTTATGCTGATCAAATTATTAAGGCGATCATGCCAGGATGTTTAGACAAAACTAAACTCATTGACATGAAAAATCTGGCTTGTGGAACCTTTCATTTTTGTGACCCAACTGGGAAATTTAACGACAACAATGTTTATAGTGGACCTAAGAGCGGCTGCTATGATTTTGACCACGCTAAAAAAATGGTTCGAACAAAAGCATTGTCTGGAATTAACGAAGGACGGGCGGTTGGTGTTGCCGTTTGCACGGCCTTTCTCACTAATCCGGACATTAAGACTAAATACTGCTCTACTGGCCTACCAGCAGGTGAAAAACACGACTCCCATGAGCTCAGTATTACAGGTTACCGCTGCAAGGAAGATAAAATCGAATACGAAATTGTAAACTCGTGGGGCACTAGCTGTGAGGACAATAAGAATATAGAGTGTCAAAAAGAAGCCAATGGAGATACCACCGGTCCATCTTGGGTAAAAGAAGACACACTTGTGGATAACACAACCGATTTGACTACCATCAGTGTGAAAAAACCATGATTTTATTTCTCTTACTCTCAGCTTTGACTTTTGGTTCTGCCCCCGAATTAAGGGCATATCGAATTGGACCCATGACAGTTTTTTTTCACGAGATTGATGGGTTGTGGCTTAACAAAAGTTGTCAAAAAGATAAATGTCTCGCCCTTTCTCAAGGCAAGAAGTTGCAAGACCATCATGGGTGGAAAAGTTTTAATTGCCTTAGATAAAACCGGTAATGAACAGAGCTTATGCCATTTTTCTGATGACTCATTTTTAAAATAAATCTAGATACTATCTAATCCACTAATGAAAATGGGTTTCATTTCTCCCAGTTCCTCAAAAGGAGCAGGACCCAAGACTCCTCTTAGAAATTCCTCAATCTCAAGAGCCAGCAACTCTTCATTGAAATAGAAATAAACTTCCTGTTTCATGGGATTAATGTCCCGGATGATAATTTTTTCGCTGGTGTAGTGCTTGATAAACTGGGTGAAGAGCTTTGTGTCTCCGGGCGCCAGAAAAAATTGATATTGAGCTTCGCCGTCTCCAATAAGATTGCTTCCCATCCAGACATTTCCGTAAGGGGAAATAGTTTTGATCATTTCTTTGATGTCACCGGTGGTGCCATATTCAAAAATAATATCAGTTAAGTCCTGTCCCTTATTCGTGAAGAAATAATCAGAAATGATACCTCCGGCTTCCTTTATATAGAGATCAGTCGATTGTATGTTCATCAGATCCTGCCAGGCACTTGGGTCGCGTTCAATGGTTGAATATAGAGAGGCAAATGAATTTGTGTAGAGGGCCTGGATTTGATGCAATTGATTCGCAGAGAGAGCGCTTAGTTGTGTTTTTGTGAAGGATTTTAATGTTCCGTTCTTGGTTACTTCAATCTGCATTCCACACAGATGAAATCCATACTTCTTATAGAGATCTTCTTGGTCACTCCATAGGATAAAGAAGGCAGCATCACTTCTTTTTTCTGCCATTACGTCTTGAATCAGTTCTTTAAAATGTCCCTCTCCTCTTCGAGATTCATCTACTGCAATTCCTCCCAGCATCGCTACGGGAATTCCTAAGATGTTTCTTTCACAAACACCAATGTGGGCAATCACGTTTTCACTCTCATCAATCATGATGAAACAATTATGAAAATTGTTTTTACTTACTAGGGGAGCGAAGTCCACAGCGAAGCTATTGGGCTTTTTATAGTCAAAAGCCTTCTCTATTAGGGCAATGGTTGAAGTGAGG
>JAIFLR010000019.1 GCA_020048985.1 Halobacteriovorax sp.
ATGAAAGAGGCACGTGCCACTTGGATCAAGATCGAAGCAGAGGCCAAGAAGATGGACGCTACTAAGCGTGCTGCCTTCCTTGCTAAAAAACGTGCCGCTCATTTTGAAAACTTCCCATTCCTAGCTCGCATGAATCAAATCATGAATTCAAAACGCGTGGGCGTTAAAGATCTGATCGAATTAATGCCGGCGATGCCTTACGCAAAATTCAACCTGGAAATGTTTGCGAAAAAACAAGGATTGGCACTGGAAGAGATTTTCACAAACGAGTTGACACCAAATAAGATTTCCATCCTGACTTCTGAGCAAATCGGCGAAAACCACCTCTCTGCTCAGGATCACGCTGGTGAGTGTTTTGCTAAGAAGAGAAAGTCTCACGGTCTATTCTCAGACTCAGATATCTTTATCTGGATCAGAAAAGAGCTGGATCCTTTGACTCAGATCTACTCTGCTGGTCACGAAGTGATTCACTTTCACCAGATTGAAGAGACGACAAAACTTGAAGCGAAGGCCCTTTCAGATGGTGCTATCGCTCAGGCCTACTTCCTGAACTTCTATGGTAACTTCATGGGTGTTTCGGCAGCTTCACTTGAAGGTTTATCAGTTGATATCTCGGTAGAGCGTCAGCCACTTTACGGTCTGGCCGATAGAATTGTGCCTTATTTCTACTCCCCACTTTTGACTGAGATCCGCACAGGGATCAATTCATCACGTGAAAAATATGATGCTGTCTTGAATAAATACGGCTCACTTTTTGGTTACATGATGCCAAATTCTAACCAGGTTAAGGTTAAGGCCTTGCAGGAAATTATTCCGGCACTGGAGAACGCAAAAAACATCCTTTTTGCTAAAGAGCTGGGTCTTGAAATTGGTTGGGATGAAATCCGCTCTGCGATCCCAAGTGCTAACAACGCTCAAATTAAGACTTTTGGTCCTAAGATTTTGCGTGCGGTGAAAAGAGCTCTGCCTGATTACGAAGCACTAACAATTATTGGTAACCACCAGTTTTATGGAGTGAGCTTCGCAAGAAAGCTTGATATTTCTAGCTCTATTTCACTTAGACCAATTCTAAGTACGATATCTCTCGGAAACAGCTATAACCAAACTCAACAACAGCAGCAGCAGTAGGATATTAGAAAATGAGACTTGAATTATTGACCTCTGATATTCCAGTATTGTTTCCATTTTTGGAAACTCTCCTCCAGGACGGGGGAAAAAAGCTGTACTCGATAGATGGCGAAGTCACACGCTCCAACTTTGTTGATGGAAGAAGTGGCTACCACTACCGCGAGGGTGAGCTGGAGGCTTCTCTCGAGTTCGGTATTCTTTTTGGGGGCTCGGGTTATGTGATCCGTCGCCATCTGAAGAATGGAGTCGAAGAATGGGAAAGATTCGACCATTTTGATAAGAACGGAAACTTCACGTTTACCAGCCCTCAATCTGCTCTGGATCCACTTTATGTGGACACGATGGATATGGACATGACTTGTCCAATCCTTAACCATCTTTATAATTTTCTCTCACTTGAATATAATAAAGCTTCTGAAGGAAAGTCATGGTCAACGGAGCAAGTTCACGTTATTGAAAAGTTTTTGCGCCATCTTTATAAATCAAATATTGTTCGTCTCGCTATTAGAAATGGGGTTAAAGATCCGGCGATTGC
The DNA here is from genome assembly GCA_020048985.1 of Halobacteriovorax sp. Lineage (GTDB taxonomy): Bacteria > Bdellovibrionota > Bacteriovoracia > Bacteriovoracales > Bacteriovoracaceae > Peredibacter. Next base: position 1,664 of record JAIFLR010000019.1, read on the forward strand.
CTATATCTATAATAAAATCCTAAAAGCTGAGATGGATCCCGTTCTTACATGGGAAGAGAGACAACTGGGTTTTGCCGCTTATAAAGAAAGTCTGGATAAGGTTCTGGCGACTAAGATTCGCGCTCATAAACTATCAAAGGTTAATTTTAATTTTAAGCTTTTGAGACAAAACGCAGCGAACTTTACCAAGCGTGTAGCGGCCAGACCTATAAACAATGCTAAAGGTCTGCTCTTCCGTTATACCATCGGAAAGGTCCTTTGGTTCGTGAATACTGTTAAAGACAACTTGGGCTACTCTGTGGCCTTGGCGGTTTATGGACCGTTCACTTATTACTTCATCACTATGCCTATGAATCCTCATGCCATGCAGGCGGTTGGACGCGTCCGTGGGGCCTACCTGGACGCTAAGGCCCAGATCACAGAGATCGTTGATAAGACTTCGGCCATGGGAAGCATGACTGCTCCTGCGGCCCCTGTGAGCCTGCCTGAGCAAGTCGTTGTGGTAGAAGACTCAGTTTCAACTAAAAATGCAGCCCCAGAAACCCATTCTGCGGCTTCAGCTCCAGTGGTTGATCCTAAGGTCATGGCCAACATTATATATGTGTCTGAAAGCACCTTGGGACCGGTTCAGGAAATAGCGGTGGACCTTGGTGAAGGTGTTAAAGAAAAGTTTAAGCCAACTTTTTTAAACATGCTTCTCACAACTGAGATTCCTAAGGTTGATCGCCAGACCTGGAACGAGCGCATGAGTAACTTCAAGCAAATGCAAATTGCTTATGAAGAAAATATTGAATACGCCTCTCGTATGGGTCGTCTTGAGCAATTAGAAACTCAATACAACTTCCCAATGCAAGTTGAGAGCACGTGGGAAGAGCTTGAGCGCTACAACAACATGATCTTCCGTATGCGTGAAGAGAATCCAAATCTTTCACCAAAAATGAAGCAGTATCTGACAAACGAAATTAACCGTACCCAGCAGCTGGAGCTCTACCTCTGGGACCGTATGGGTCGCTTTGTCTTGGATCAAATCTATGTAATGCTCGATCAGGATAATGAACAAAAGCGCAATGATTACTACGTTGGCCGCTCTTTCGTCTTCATGCAGGAAATGACTAATATCCTTTCTTGGAGATACAAAAATTTTAAAAAGCCAGAAGGCTATGAGCGAATTGAAAAACTGGCAAACTTCTACGCTAAGAATCGTAAAGAGTTTGGCTCAGTCATGAAAAACTTAACTGCGAACTCGGATCTTTATAAGCAGAAAGACATTCTTTCCACAAAAGAGTTTCGTGGTTACATGAAGCGCCAATGGGAAATCCTTTATCTTCAGAATTCAAAAGCTGAGGAAGCTTCGAACAATGGCCTGAATATGTATATCTGGTCAGTGCGAAATACTGCATGGGTTCTTCAGTCTCTTTATTCCGCAAAGCGCGAGGAGCTTGGGCTCTTGATTAAGCGAGATATTTCTGGTCAGATGTTTTCGCCGGGAGATCTACTTAGTCGTTCTAAGATCTCTATGATGTACGAAACTCACGTTCACAACTTAACTTTGGAATACGTGGGTATCAGAGAGGAAATCATGAATCGTCTTGGAAAAGATATCGAGTCTACTCAACGTATGATGGTGCTTTCAAACCTGAAAGAATTTTTGTCTGATCGTGAAAAACTAGACGGACTTAATGTTGCGAACACACAAAAAACAGCAGGAACAACTCTATGAAACTGAGAAAAAACACAGTCTCTTCCCAGCTGCTCATCATGATCCTTGCCGGACTTGTGATGTTATTTATGCTACAAGTGGCGCAGGCACAAACACTTCAGACAGAGCTCCCTAGCTCTTCTCTTGGTAGCAAAATAAGACAGAATACCAGTTTGTCATATTACCACCAATTCCTCGGCCCAACAGTGGGTGGACCGAGCGGAGAAACATACAACGTTTTTGTTGAGGGGAACTCTCCTTATCAAAGTTTCCATGCGGCAAGCATTCGTTATACAGTTAATCCTGACTGGGCCTTTGGTGTGGGAATGGGTGCAACCACTGCTTATGGTGACTCTGTTACCAATCAGCAGACTGGCACAAGAACAGCAAATTTAAGAGATGAGTTCTACAATGCGAGAGCCTTCGTAAGTGTACCCGCTCTTAAAACTCCTATTGGAACACTTTTTACAACGGTTTCATATGAAGCCCCGACTTCTGTGGTTTCACGCCGAGATAACATGCAATACGGTGGCGTTCTTGCCCAGAGTTTCTCGCTTGCTCTTCCTAACATGAAGTTTTCGGCCGGAGTTTCTTGGCAGTACTACAGAATGTTTTTTAAAGAAAATGTTGAAACACGTGGAGCAAATTATTATTTTCCAGGATCTATTCCTGAAAAATTGGCACGTCAGACGACCATCTTTAGCGGTGGACCATACATGACTTACAGACACAATGATAATTGGGGTATTAACTCTTCAATGATCTTTGATTGGGATCAACGTGGTGATCAAACAGGAACGGGTAGTTTCAACAACAATCTACCAGACCGTGCTCGTCTAGGTGTGAGCTACTTTCCAACTCGCTTTAAGCAAATCGCGAATGTGGGTATCTTTACCCAGTCACTCATCAAGTACACATCAGATACTCACACCATGGGTGCAGAGTTCGCGCTTAAATTTTAATCTAAAATCTCACTTTCTAAGTGCAGTTGAATAAGCTGCACTTGCTGATTTTCCCGCCCCATCCTTCTCAACCGATGCCTCGATCTGAAGTGCTAGAACAAACAAAGAAAGAATAAAAAGATGTTTAAACATGGGTTACCTCGTGACACGCCTATCGGTCGGTACCCGACAAAACTGAACAAGAATCTGCATTGTGTTCAAAAATCCCTGAAACCACCCGAATTCAAGAGAATCAGAGTTGTACTTGATTTCCCAGAAACCATTACGAATTTATTCTATGAAGTCTTGAAAGCATATCCTCGAATTACCAGACTTACATACGCTGAAATTAGCGAGGTAGTCATTGACCCTCCTCACGAATTTAATGCTGATGAACTAGCTAATCGCTTGGTCGAAAAAGATAAATCTAGTCAAAAACTAATCACAAAACTCGCAGCAATGGTCATGGCAGAGGACAAAACTCTTTCTCAAAAAGATATTGAAGGCAAAGTTAAAGCAAAGATTGTTAAATTTGTTAAAGCGAACCAATGTAAACCTGCATTCGGTAACTTGAATACAACTCTGGACTATGATGAGATTGGTGGTAAGGCCAGGTTCAATGACCAAGGTGAACGACTAAAAAAACAAACTTGAAGATTACAAAACCACAGAAATTATAATTGAATTTGAACCCAGAAAAAACCTCGAGTCAAAGCACAAGACGGATGCATCCGGCACTATAAGACTTGGCCCTGCATGCATAGGTAGTTACTAGCTTATAAATTAATCAATATCCGTCATCATCCATATCGCCCATTTTTTAAGACCATAAAGAATTATAACCCCAAAGAGGATATTCAAGGTCGAAAAAACAATAGCGGAAGTGATATCTACAGGTTCAAAATCATGAATACCATAACTACTTATTGAACGAACTTTCATTTTTCCAATAGCAACATTTTCGCACGGACTTCTTATTCCAAATGAATCGAAGCATAGATCATCGACAGGACTGATGGTGGGCCTGTAACTTGAAATCCCTTGATTGGCGGAATTTTCCTGAATCCTCTTGCGAGCTTCGAAATAAGTCTTTTCTCTATTTTCTTTTAACGAAAGTTTCGCCTTCTCCAACGCTTCGTGAGCATTTACAAAGGATTTATATTTATTAACTCCAATTAATACATCTTCAAAATTAAGATAAACCAAAGGCACCATGACAGTGATGGATAAAAAGAGATAAGCGAATTTAGCGATTTTAAGGAATTTATTTCTTTGCATTTTGGTATTGTCGGAAATAATTTAATAAAGTTCAACTATTTTCTAGACTTTCGGCAAGTAGATCTAAATACAATTATGCTGTAATAAACGTGGGACATAAATCGTAGACCCCGTTATAATTAAATCTAATAAGTAGTACCTCAAGGACCAAATATGCTTTTAATACGATTAGTAATTATCTTTTCAATGGTAGTCTTACTTACTAGTTGCAATTTATTCGAAGATAAGGCTGAGCAAGAGGCGATCAAAAGATCAGAAATAAAACTTTATTATAAAAATGCATGCGACAAAACAAACATCGAAGCATGCATTGGATTCGGAAAGCTACAGAAAGAAGATGGGGACAAGAAAAGTGCAAAAGTCCTTTTTAAGAGGATCTGCGATGCTGGTTATGACGATGCTTGTGCATCTCTGGCAATGACTGAGTTTGAATTAGAAAACGAGGCGGAGGCGAGAAGAATTTTTACAAGCGCATGTGAAAGTGGAAAGATGTATGGTTGTGGAGCTATGGGTTCTCTTGAGGAAAACAGAGGGCGTGAAAAAGAGGCCCAGCATTATTTTAAAAAAGCATGTGACGGGAAAAATGTTGATGGGTGTTTCAAAATTGGCGACCAAGGTACTTTAGTCAAAGAGAGGAACAAAAAAGAACAAGAATGTAAGAATGGTGCCCTAAAGACATGTATCGAAGTTGCTGTTGAAGAAGAAAAAAATGGTAATTCTCAGACCTCAATCCCACTTCTTTTGAAAGCTTGCGAAGGTGGTGAATTTAAGGGATGCCTACTTCAGGCCACGATAGAATATCGAAACGGCAATTTGACGGTTGCACGAATTCAGTATGCGAAGGCATGCGAAGGTGGAATTAAAGAGGCCTGTGAACTTCAGAAAAATTACTTCCCTTAGAATTTGCATTTTCAAAAGTAAAAGATTACGAATCGAACTCTCTAGCACGAGTCAATGTAATTACAGTGACTTGGCTAGCTTTTGAACAATTCCCTACCTGCATGGCGCCATGTAACATTTTCCCAAATCCCTATTATTCCCACATTTAACGCGCCGCTCGAGATACACATTAACTACTTTTTTTATTCTCTCAGGAGGTTCCTTTGAAACGATATCTCGCTCTAATCACCCTTGCTGTCCTAAGCACGCCAGTGTTTGCCCAAGGTAATGATATAGAAATAAACGAGTTCTGTGAGCCAAAAAATCCACAAATTGTTAGAGAGGGTGATTCGGAAAAAATTTATCCTTTCAAACCACTCCCACTTAATATTCTCAAGTGTCGTATTAAGCGACTTACTGAAAATGATAACTACTCAATTGATTTGCGCGAGATTACTCAAAGAGGATTAACTAGTGCGAATACAAAATCTCAACCATGGGGTGGATCTTTCTGGCCTCTCAATCAGGGACAGATTGCTAACCCTTACCAGGAAAAAGACTACACCATTCTCCATGGTGCTTTTAATGGTCTAGAAGTGACTTCATGGAAATACAATTATAATAAATATCAAAAACGTCAGCAGAAAGTTCACCCTAAGATTTATGACCTCAATGAAAAAGAACTTTCTGAACTAGCTCCTTCCGAAAAATACGATATCCTTTTGGGAGATACTTCATTTGATTTAACTAACCGAGTTTGGAATTTTGCCACAACTTGGGGCGAGAAGAAGAAATGGGGCTTCTTAAGTTCAATTGACCTTCCGGCCGGCTATAAAATCCCTGAAGCTTCAAGCATGCTTGCTCTGTGGGAAGGTATTTGTCACGGATGGGCAGTGGCCTCTGGTCACTATGACCGCCCTGAAAAAACAGTTTGGGTGACTCTTCCAAACAACAAAAGAATGCCATTCTATCCAAATGACTTAAAAGCTTTGATTTCTCTTATGTGGGCCAACTCAACGGTGCAAGATTCTGTGATCTCTGAAGGCCTTCGTTGTAACCGTAAAAATCCTGAAAAAGACGAGTTTGGCCGCTACATAGATACAGAATTTGATAAAGACGATAAAACACTTCTTCCACGTTGCGCTGACGTTCACCCGGCGATTTATCACACAAGTATCGTAAACATCCTCGGAATCGAGGGACGAAGCTTCGTAGTTGATAAATCGGCCAAGGCGTCAGTAGCTAACCAACCTGTTTCTGGTTATGAGTACAAATACTTTAACCCAGAATCTGGAAAAGAAGGATCGCTCGAAGCTTCTGCGCTTAAAGTTGAAAGATACGCAGAAGATCCATTTAAGTCGGCACGTAACCCTGAAGCGAAATATATCGTAGGTGTTGCGATGAACCTTAAATATGTAAACTGGGAAGATCCTATAATGAAGGAAACAAACTCTCCTTCGGATGATGAAATCAGCGATATGAAATTCAACTACGATCTTGAGCTTGATGGAGAATTTAAAATCGTGGGTGGTCAGTGGCGCGTTGATAAAGATGGAAGTGGTCGTCTAATTAAAAACCAGACTCACCAGCCGGATTTCTTCTGGGTTGTTCCACGGGATTATAAAAAATTCTTCCAACCTCTTTCAGGTCTTCCTGAATGGGATTTTGCTAAAACAACTCTTCCTCCGCAAGAGTTCAAGTCTGCTGCTCGTGGAGCTCATAGCTTCATCTACGAAGTAAGTGGCAAGTACGCTGGAGACGGACAAGATCCTAAGTGTCAGGTGCTTCCTATCAAGCGTGGTAATGGCCCAATGAAGGAAGTGAACTGTACCTTTAAGTACCCACGTCCTCAGCCATTGATCAACGTTGTAAATAAACTTTTGGAAGAGTCACGTCGCTAAGAGGTTTGAAATGAAAAAAATTGCACTCTCTCTAGCGCTATTAACGACTACTGCATTCGCTAGACCTATTCCTGAAAATGAGCGGATCACTCCGCTCCTTCAGGGCAAGCGTGAGGTCACGAATCTAGTGGAGTTTGCGAAGCTTGGTATTAACCAGGCCCAGACAAGTCTGGATTTGTGGTCTGGATCTTACTGGCCTCAGTACCAAGGCTCTCTGGGAGTCCGGTACCGGGATCCTTCGTTTATAAGTCTGATGACAAGTCATGAGCAGTACGACAAGTTCAAGGAGCTGCGAGAAAAATCTCCACTTTATACTTATGCAGGCAGAGAAAATATTCTCTCCCCAGCTGAGAAGTATGATTCCATCGTTGGTGATAGCACCATGACTCTCACCAAATATGCATGGGAGTTGGGTGAGAAGAACGCCAAACTTGGTAAAGTTCCAACCTGGCGAGGAATTTGTGACGGCTGGTCGTCGGCAGCGCAAATGATGCCAAGACCTGCCAAGTCCGTGACACTTAAAACTCCGCAAGGGACTGACATAACGTTTTTTCCTGAAGACATTAAAGCACTCGGATCTCTTCTCTACGCCCGTGCCCAGGAAAACGTTATCTTCCTTGGAAAACGCTGCTACCCGGTCGTGGGAGTCTTTACTGGCGGCTGTGATGCCACTAATCCAGGTGCCCTACATAAAGCAATTGCCAACCGTGTGGGAGTTTTAAAAAAATCATTTAATGCTGATATTTCGACCAGCTCTGAAGTTTGGAACTATCCCGTAAAAAGTTACAAATTTACTTACTACAACGTATTTAATGAAGAAGAGTCTTCTGACTTCAAAAACGTCTTTGAGGTCTTTGAGAAGAAGCACCGCTTTTCAAAATCTGGCCGCCGTCACGAAAGAACATACGCCATAGTTGGAGTCAAAGCAGAAGTGGTCTATGCAGACATGAGAGAGGCCAATCTTCTTGCCACTGACAGCATTAACGAAGATAAAGCTCTGACGAAAACTTATTACTATGACCTCGAACTTGACCGAAATTTTACGATTCTTGGTGGTGAATGGACCAGTGCTGCCCCGGATTTTATCTGGGCACCAAATGATAAGACTTATCCACTTTCTGATGGTGAAGTGAATGGAAGGCCTGCGACTGAAGAGGAAATCAGAAAAGCGGCCCAAATTTCTTCAAAAGTTGGTCAGCCGCTTTCTGTCATTGTAGAAAAATTATTCGAACTTTCTAAGTAAGATATCGGAGGGGCTTCTTAGTGAAGCTCCTCGCCTTTTAGAGCTCTTTCAGACATTTCTCTCACGATATATCCGATGGCATAAGGGGCAGAGTCATGTTCAGCAGCTGATTTGTGTCCAAAGCCAATCTTGTGTGTCCATTCGTGAGCAAAGTTTCCGGCCACGTCACTTGGTTTAAATCCCTTAAAGAATTTCCAGTTGATATTGATGGTATTAATGTCAGCGTTGGTCCAGCCAATAACTTTTGAGTAACGCTTATGATACAATTTAAGAAAAAAGTTCATTTCTCCCGGAGTATCTTGTTGAAGATCTTCTCTTCCATCCATGAATCTAGCGTAAACTTGCTCGTTAGTAAGACCTTTGTTTGAGGCAAACTCAGTCTTGCCTTGAGTGTTCACAAAATTGAGGACTCTCGACTTGAATTCTTCAGTATTAACTACTTTCTCCATGACATCGAAGGCCTGCTCGACCTTCTCCATGCTTTTAGCATCAAATCCCTTGATCTCCATGCCTTTCACGGCAAGGTATCCAGCATTCACGGTGTAAGGCTGAATAAAACGAGCGTCAGTCGCCTTTAGCGTCTTTGGAGCGAGAGTGAACTGCTGCGAGTGTTCGTGTTCATGAGGGGCGGTACTTTGAGTATTTGAGAAAGAGGCACATAGTAGTAGTGATAGAGAAAACATCCAGTTTTTCATAACTTCATTCCTTGAAGAGTTTTGGTATTTAACTTTTCGGGAAT
>JAIFLR010000118.1 GCA_020048985.1 Halobacteriovorax sp.
TTTCGACTTCAAGACTGTCATCATGCTTTTTATCTAAAAAAGGGATAATGATGTTCGCATCGAGCATCAATACTTTAAAAGTAGAGTTATCTTGGATAACAGATGTGTACTGCATGAAGATTAAAGCTCTGCTTGACGAGCAACCTTATCTTCATTTTTGTTTTTAGTTGAATTGGTTGAATCAGGCTTAATATCTAAACCTAAATCTTTGATAATCTTTAAAACAGATTCATTAAACTCACTCTCATCATTTATCTTTGAAATGATTTGAGCAGTCTCTTTAATTTTTTGTTGTCTATGATCAATATTCATAAATGCCTCAGCTATTATTTTACACCAGTTGGCCTACTACGGCACCTGGTGGGAATTATTTACAACCATAAATGGACACTATCCCTAAACTAACGATTTTACTATTAAAAAGGCCTGAAGAAGACAGTCTCTCCAGGCCCTAAAATCGTTATCTAAGCCTGACCACATTATCCAGAACACCCAAATCGGGTATGACATCCAACCCTTCAGCGACTCCTCTCACATCCACCCCCGACATTCTGAGATAAATCTGAAAAGTCTTAAGATCACTCCACCCACCCATTCTCATAACCTTCAAAGGCTCAACACCAGTCGAAAGCAAATGCGTAGCGAAGCAGGCCCTGAGCGTATGGAACACAATATCTTTCTTTATCCCAATTCGCTCAAGAAACATCCGGATAACATTTCCGCCTTGGCCATATTTCCATTCTGGAAACTGAGGAAGCACATTCGTTTCATTCATGCGGCTTCGTTTAAGATCAGCGATGATTCCGGCGAGCTGGGAATTAATATCAACGTTTCTCCAAGTTCCATTTTTTGGACATTTGGTTGACTGAAGTCTTTTATTATAGGACTTCGATACTCGGATGATTCCGTTTTTCTCGTCAACATCTCCCCACTCAAGTGCCATCAACTCACCACTTCTCATTCCAGTCAAAACAGCAAATGCCCAAATTGGATACCATGGATGCGTTTGAATTTTTGCCTCAAGAAGAAACTTTCTTACCTCATCAAGAGTTAAGATTGGTTTCATCTTTTCTTCGTCATCCTCGAATCCGAGTCCATAAACTGGACTCTTGCCAGAAAGGTTTATCCCAGAGATCAAACCTTCTTCAGCTCCCCAGTTATAAACTAAGTTGATAGAAGACTTAATTTTATTCAAAAGACCACACTTGGCACCCAAGGATTCGGCATAAGAAAGAATTCTTCGGCCATCGCCTTTATTCAGATCAGAAGCAATCAGATCCAACCAAGGAGCAGTATATTTCCTCAATCGGTTTACATGGTCATTGATAGTGAAGCGATTAAGCTTCTTACCAAGATGACCGCAGCAAGCTGCATTCTCCCAACGAAATAAAACCTCAGACCAAAGAAGACCTTTGCCTTCAGTTTTTGCCAGCTTTTCAGCTAGCTCTTTTATTATTCGTCTCTCTTCTCGTCTCGCGACAGCCAGTGATTCAATATTGTAGACGACTTTCTGGACCCGAAGTCTCTTGATCGTCTTTCCACGAAATTGAACATACACCTTGAAAACCTTCTTACCGTTTTTTTCGTACTCGATAATAGCCATTGATACACCCCCTAGTAGAATGATGTATCAACAAGGTCATTCAGTTCCGCTTGCTTAAAATAAAGTCGTCCTCCAAATTTTCTTGGACGGATTTTGCCTTTATAAGTCATCTGCCTTAAGGCGTGAGATGACTTTCTAAGAAAAGTGGCTGCCTCATCTGTAGTTAACCATATTAAGTTTTCAAAGAACGGATGAGCTTTCATAAGCTCCCCCCGATCATACACTTTTTCATTCGGAAAGTAAGTAGCTCGAGAAGATGTTTCAACCATAAATGCTCTCCCGTAAAATGATATAAACAAAATTCCAAGAATGCGGCCACGCACAAATGGTGAGTTGAATTAATAGGCCACTCCCTTGTTAATTTATACTTAGCCTCTTCACTAAAAATTCGCCGAGGGTCAAGTTTGAATTGCTCTTCTTGTTGAATTCAATTAATGCCCTTTCGACCTTTTCCATGTCGCTTAGTGTGGATTCTTGAATCTTCTCCATGTCTTTTTCAGTCAGCCTGGTGACTGAAAACAAGGCCAGATCCTTAAAGGTAATCTCACGACCGTAATCCTTTTGATTGGCCTTACCCAGTAACTCAATAATCAAACTAAGCTCAACTTTGTCATGACTCAAATCCACGAAAAACTTTGTCTGATCTTTATTAATAACAAACTCCTTCTTTTGATTTTTTGCCTTCCTTCCCCGTTTTTTCCCCGTTTCCCGATCCCGATCCCGTTCCCGTTCCCGTACCCGTACCCCACTACTCTCTTTATTTATATTTTCCATTTTTTCCTCCTAAATTTCCCTGCCCGCTATCCATCTTCCATCACTTTACCCAGCATAGAATGTGACTCCATCTATCTACACAACGTGAGAGAGAGGGAGTCACATTCGGAGCGTGAATTAAGTCCAACATCTTAATGAGTTAGCGGGCAGGGAAAAACTCATGTGATCCTTTTTCTATTTCGTTTCTACAGTCTTTCTATGCCTTTTCTAATCGCCCTGAAACAGCTCTTCAAACAGTAACGCCTTACCCTTAAAAACCCCTTTCCACTTTTTTATTTCCCGAGGTTTGACTGTGAGGTCTTCATCTACAAAAAACATAAACCGCTCCAGGGCCTTGTCGCCAATTTTCTCTTTAAAAAGCTCAATGTACTTTTCCATCAGGCTTTTCTTTGAAAAAATATAAAGCACATAATTGAACTGGCCACTCTCAAGGTACTGAGAAGCCTTCTCAGTAATGCGCTGATTGTTCTTGCGACTCAGCTCCAGTTCCAAGGCCATCTTGAACTTCATCCCCTTCTTTACTCCATGAAGGATCGCATCAGGTATGACCTTGTAAGTTGTCTTGAAGTTCCTTTTGTCATGAATCCGGTGTTCAAGGTCAGCATCGTTCACCCAGCCCAAGTCGATCATGGCCTTGGTGATTTCTGTTACCTTTATGTCATGGATCAGAGTATCTTTTGAAAGTGCTGTGGGATTTTCGTTGAGCGATAGTTGGCCCTCACCGAACGAGCTAAGGTAGACATACTTCTTCTTGCTGAAAGGATCTCGATATCCCTCCAGTACATTTTGTTTCTCAAGCGATCTGATAATCCGGTAAAAATTTTTATACTTTGGCGCACGAAAACACTCCTTTCTTAGACTTTCTAAATCAAGTACCCGCCATTTCAAAAGCGGCTCCAGATAATTTAAATGGGCACTGTTCAAGTGAATAATTCCACTCATGAGACCTCCTTTTTTAGAAAAGCTCCGGAAATGATCCAAGAGAGTCATTCATTTTTTTAATCGCTTCCATTTTTCTATTTCTGATGTTCAGCAGATTAATTCGACTAGGCCCTTGCCTTAAAAGAACACACTGACCGATTCCTAAGTTTTTGATGATGTCTGGATGGACAATTAGCTCATTGACTTCCCTGACCGATCCTTTGGCCTGAACTTCACCGTTTTCCATAACGTGAGTCTCCTTCTTACTCATAATCGTTCCAATAGAATCAGCAAAGAGTGAGGCAGACTCGTCTAAACGCTGTTTCAGGATGAACAGATTTCCCGCGTTCTCAATCACCTGTTTCGTCAGGTCAGGATTAACTCGGTCAATGTCTGAAGCCGTTTGAACCGCAACGGTCAACTCCATTCCGGCCCCGCGGCATTTATTTTGAAGCTCAATGAACTCAGGAGTTACCAGTGACCCGAACTCATCAAAATAAATACTGACAGGATTTTTTAGACCGTCCTGATGCTCAACTGCGCTGAGGGATTTATAAGAATTATAAAGAAGCTCACCTAAAAAAAGTTTACCTACGGCGGTTGCTGTTTCCCCATACCCTTGAGTCGAAAGACCGATATAGAGACAGGCCTTCTCATCCCGTATTTTAGAAAGTGTCAGACCCTCTGGCCCTGAATTCAGGATTTTGCCGAAGTCCGAAACAAGGATCGCTTCTAATTTTGCAATGAGGCCTACATTATCTTTGCTCTCCATCTGAACCAATTCTTCAAAGATCGCTTTGAGTGCAAACGGCGTTTCATCTTTTTCAAGATTCTTTAAGGCCTTCGTTAAACTGCGTCTTGAAGCATCTCTGTAAAATGGCTCCGTCCATTCAAATGAGCGCATGATCCGATCTACTACTTGGTTTATGGTTCCTTCTAAAAGAGGATTCAGCGAAACCGAATCTTTGTAATGCTCCGAAAAAATATAACAGGGCCGATTGTACTTTTTGCAAATCTTCTGGAACGTAGTCAAAGCTTCCATGTCACCTTTAGGATCAAAGAAGATGATGGGCTTATTCTGCTTAAGAGAGTTCTCCTGAAGAATGCTTATCAAGTTCGTTTTACCAAAGCCGGACGCACCCACGATAAAGGAGTGACGACGAAAATCAATCTCACTCATCAAAAGATTTTTCTTGGTCTTAGTATCAATTCCAAGTGATTCCTCAAGCTCAGTTGTTTTTCTGACCCCCAATCGACTTCGTTCAATTTTTTCAAGCGGTGGTGTCCTTCCGGTTATTTTTCTAAATGCCAGTTTGAACAATTCTTTCCCGAGATCAAATAAGATAAGACAAATCTCATGGAAAATTTCATACACTGGTGTAAACATATCAAACTGCGGTGGTTGGTTTTTATTTTTCATAAACGTGCTCCCATGCCTTGAAAGGGCTGATTTGAATGGTTCGATTATCAATTTCTAAAGTTCTGGCCTCTGATTCGTATTCAATGATGAACTGCTTTTTGACTTTCCCCTCCAGCTCGGCCGGAAGTTTTTCCTGCGGTACTTCATATTTCTTCACAGGTTTAAAATTCACCTCAGGCCTTATGTTCTTAAGCTCTGGGGAGAAATCAAAAAGGGGAACGGATTGATGAACCTGACTTGGTTCATCCAACATCATAGGAAGCTTAGGCCTACTTGGATCGTCATACATAAGATAAGCTAACCCAGCACCAGCCACCGCTCCCAAGACTCCAAACATATAAGCATTTTTACTTTGAGATCCCTCATCAGGTGAAAAGATCGCTCCTCCGGCCCCGCCCACAATTCCCCCAAGAAGTGCGCCACTCATAAGTGACTTCTTTAGGCTTGAGCAGGAAGACAGAAGAAGCAGAATAGCAAGTGAGCTAATTTTCATTAATGGCCTCCATGAAATAGATTAAGACTTCCTCACCGGCCTCAACCGTCACCACAGGCTCTTTTGTTTTCATTTCCTCTAAAAGGATTTCAGAGGTGCTGCGCCCAGATTCAATCGCTCCTTGAAGAATTTGATTCTTAACGGAATCATCTCTGATAGAACCGAATGGGCCTGCAATCCTTGACCCCGCAGCCGAAAGTGCCCCTTGAGCGAAGTCACTCATCACGGCACCAGCGATTAATTCATCTTTGCCGTCATCAAATTCACCCATGAGTCCACTTGAGCCATCGAAGTTAAGGATCTGCGCCTGAATCGCCGTTTCTCTATCAGGAGTGACCATCTTATTACAAAGTGTCATGACTCTTTGATTTTGAGTCACTCCCTGACATGAGAATTTTGTTTTCGGAGGAAGGCCCTGTCCTGGATGGGCCAGAACCAGGACAGGTGAACTTAAGTTGGTTGAGACGATGGAGTTCAGAAGAGTACCACGGAAGACTTTTCCCGTGAGGATCTTGGCCCTTTGTTCCCAAATAACCGGCGTGTGACTTCGTCTTTGAAGTAGAAGATCGAGCCTTCGGTTATTTTCCAAAAGCTTTTCGAGAATCTTTTCATGATTATCCCTCCTTTGTGGATGTGCTGCTTTGACTTGTGCCTTTCTTGACTCAAGTCTGGTTATCCTCGGGGACGCTGCTTTTAGGTCAGAGATCACCAAGGCGATGAATAAAACCGCTGTATATTTCATTTGAATGTCCGATTTATGGTTTGTTAGTTCAAAATCCGCTTCCCCTCATAAAGGATCGGAACCCCTTTAGACAGATACTCTCTGCTCTTGACCTTCATCCCGTTTACATCAACCTCAATCGCCTTCCGGTTAATAAAAAGAAGCGAATTATCACCTTCCAAAATCTCATAATCCCGCGTCTGGATTTTCTTCGTGAGAGCGTGATTCATAACTCCATCCTTTACTTCAATAAACTGGTGCGGGTTTTGTACTGAGTGTTTTAGGTCAAAATAATATTTTCGCTTTTTCGTAATCACTAAGAGATTTGAATAACTCCCCTCAAGTTTTGGCTTCATGGCAAGAGTCTTGTGGTTATTCGTCACCTGAAAAAACATTTCTTCAGGACTTCCACCGTAAAGATAACTTTCAATCTCACTGTCAAAGCTCAGTGTCGTAAGAAGATTCAAACTCAGAAACAAAGTGATCATTTGATTAAACAGGATATGAAATATCATAAGAGATCCTTTTCGATAGGAACTTCATCCATCTGTGACACTTTATAAAAGAAGGGGTGATTACTACTTCCCTCAAGGTGAATCTTAAAGGCCAGGATCTTTCCTTCAGATTTTAGAATCACCTTGCATGCACCACCCTCAACGGACTTCACCATTAACAGCTTGTCTACCTGAAGCGTGAAAGGCTCTTGTTTGACATGCTTCATGATTTCAGAGGTGACCACATGCTGGTTAGGCTCCCCATCAGCGAGTGTCATGAATCCCAGCCTGCAAATTTCTTCGGCAAGAGGTCTTTCTTCAAAGATTTCTTTCCCACGGTACAAAAAGTATTTCCTCTCAGTGATGTTTAAAACTGTGCCCACTCCAAAAACTAAAATCATAATTGAGATGATGATTTTAAGTTTTCTATTCTCTTTTATAAAAGCGGCCTGAAATTCATCGAAGTTCACGTTGATCCCTCCTTGCTGGTGGTAATTTTTGCGTCGTCTTTGAAGATGAGCTTTGAATCTTTTCAAATCTCATTGATCTGGTTTCAGTTTGCTGCTTTGACTGGGTTTGAGTTTTTTCTCGTGGCCCCATCGATCTTAACTCCACTTTATTTGGTGCGAGCTTTGAAGACGGTATGGGAGGGGTTTGCTTATTAGTCTCACTATTCACCTGAAACTTTGAGGTATCCTTTCCTCTCGCAGTCACAACAGGGGCCGGAGTTGTGGCGACAGCTTTCTGCGAATCACCAGACTGGGTTGATCTTGCTTCAGTCTTGGTTTCATGAGTGTTATTCTGCCCTTGAAATTGAGACTTTATAGTTTGGGAGGCGTTTTTCTCTATCCCATCAGATTTTGCAAATTTAGAACTATTCCCCCCGGCCAGTTTTGTTTCAAGCCCGGCCTTAAATTCTTTTACCTTCGCAGTCGTTTGTGACACTCGACCCGGCAACTGAATCAAAAATGGCACAGTTGCTGAAGCTTTTATCCCTGAACTCACCACCATCGCCCCCATTTTTGCACCAAAGGAATGAATCCCTTCACCCTTAACCATGGCGTGTGTAATGACTGGAGTTAACAAAAGAAGCAGCGTTACTCCAAATAACCAAATGATGGTATCCATTTTTGCGATGATCAAATCACCAGACAGGGCCGACTCATCAATACTATTTCCGACCAGTGCCAGAATCGCCACGACGACAAATGGTAAAAGCATGCACCAAACACTCGCCTGAACCGTTCCTTTGAGCGCATCCTTAGTCCAACCCAAGAAATACAAAATGGCAGTGACTCCAGAAAAAACATAAGTCAGATGATAGACAGTGGAATAAATGAGTTTTAAGAGCCAGATGAAGACCTTAGCGAATAAAAAGAATGCCGTAGCAATTAAGTCATTCAAGTTGGGAATCGCGAAAGATTCAAGAAAACGCCACTTCTCCGGTGTCTTGGTCCGCACCTTAACGTGATTCCATTTTTTTACAAACAGATTTCGCGGCGAAACTTTCTTCAAGGTGTAGCTTGCCGTTTCAAGAGAGAGTTCTACCGCCTTAGAATGGAACTGATAAAATCCTCCCATGAAAACAACTATGATAAGAAGCTTCGTCACAACTGCGCCAAAGTCCATATTCCCAAAATATTCCACAATCAGCGCAATCGTGAACACGGGAGCGATGAAGTAACCGGCCATGTTCATCATCTCTTTATAAAGCTTAAACACACTTGGATCTTGCAGAAGAAGCATCTCCTCTAAAATATTGCCCCTCATCTTTTCTCCCCTCGGCCATAGGATTTCTCTTTCGCCATTTGTTCAAGACGTTTTTCTTCCATTTGTTCGGCCAGAAGGCGGTTGTTGGTCGACATTTTTTCGAGAATTTCAAGCTGAGTATTATGCATATCCACATTCGACTCATAAATCATGGCCGTATTTTGGGCCGTAAGCTGTGTCGCCCGGCCTGTGGTTTTTGCCTTAATCGCTTTACTGACTTGTGATTGAGCGATTTTTTCTTTGCGAGAGTTTATCTTTTTCTGGATTTTAACCTGAGACTTTGTTTTCTTCTCATCACTTTTGATCATGGCGTACTCTTTCATGAGTTCTCGCATCTCCTCCATGGAATACTTAAGTTCTCTGATCGCCCAGTTAAGATCACCAAGGCCGGCCACTTCTTTTTTGGCTGCCAGTGATTCAGCGAGGTAAAGCACTCGTTCCGCACGAAAATATTCATCCTGAAAAAGCTCATTGTATTTTTGCATCTTGGCCGTGTATTTCTCAGCACTACTCACCAGCTTTTCAAGTTCATTGAGCTGACTTGCCGTGGTTGTGACTAACTCCACTAAAAGGGCGGTGTCCGTGCTGATAATCTGGGAATGAACTGGAGAACTCAAAATGAGACTTGAGGCCAGTAAGAGATCTTTGGCAAACTTATTCATGTGACCTCCAAAATGGATTTTTTATCTCCGTGTAATTTGTCATGGCCTCTTTAAATGAGAGATATCGCCCTTTCTCCTTCATATAAGATTCAAATTGGTTATTATCCCTCCGGTCAGAGGTAAAGAGTTCATACTCCAGAGGACTAGGATAAAAGCGCACAGGCTTTTTATGTGTTTCCGTAAGATAGAGAAATTCGCTATAAATTCCTTTTTTTGACTGAACCTCATCCAGAATCTCCTTCGTGGTGGAGTCGATAAATTCCGACTCCGCAAGTGATTGCCTGAATAAATATTTAAAATAAGTATTCTGAATGATGACTCGGCCTAAATGGCTTCCAGAAAAGTCATCAAGGTTTTGAGAGATCGCCACCGCTGAGGCCAGATGCTTTCTGAATGTCCTGAAGCATTCAGCAATATAGTCCGCATTTTTAAGAAGAAGATGCCAACACTCATCGAAGACAAAAATCTTCTTGCCCTCAAGATTTTTAAAATACTCAATCAGGTAAATAATGAGAGGGGCCTTCATCACCTCTGGATAGAGCGTGAAGTCACAGTAGGTAAAATCGTTGATGGGAAGCTCTTCATCGGTAAAGAAATCTTCGATCTCTTTAAAATAGAACCCAATTCCCGGAAAACTGATCTCAAGTTTAGCGAGAAACTCACTGAAGGTTTTTGCCTGAATATTTGAAATGGTTTCAAAAAGCCGCCCCTCTTCTTTCTTCCCGAGCTTTTCATCAAGTACGGCCATGACAAACTCTTTAAGGTAGCGTGGACTTTTGAACTGAAGGGGATTGAATTTTTCAGAAAGAATAACTCCACCGTGATAAAGTGCATTTTTATTAAATGAGTTACCAAGATCTAACACCATCGCCTTAGTTCCGCGCTCCAGCTCATGCATTAAAAGCTTGTTGGCCATCATGGACTTACCCTGGCCGGCAGACCCAGTGATGAGACAGTTATAATTGAGAGCACTCTCGTGAAAGATATCCAAGTAAACCGAGTTACCCTGTCGACTTTTAAGCTCTAATCCTTCTGAATAGACAAAGTCCCGGTGAAACGGAACAAGGTAGGACATATAGTCGCTAGGAAGCTGTATTTTCCTTTTAAACGAGGCCGGCACACCTGGGATAAGTGATTGGTAAAGAAACGACAAACCTCTCTCTTCAACAAAGAGTGGCGCATTCTTGCCTTTAAACTCTTGAAGCTTTCTATTTGTCAGATCATCTAAATCTTTTTTGGTACACCCGCGTAGGATGAAATAAAACTCCGCTTCAAATAGGGCCTTCTCATCGGTCGTGACATGTTCAAAAAGATTCTCGGCCTGGTAGTAAGCGTTTTCTGAATCAAGATCCCGCATGCCTTTAAAAAGCGAAGAGAAGTGAAGCTTTCTTTTGAAGTTAATCTTCTTCTTCGCCTCAATTTTGGGAATTTTTTTGAAGATCAAAACGAAATCAGAGAACCCCAATGTTTCAAGAATAGTCAATCTGTCGGGTAAATCCTTGAGCGACAAGATCCGTATGAATTCATTTCCACAAGTCAGATAGTTTTCGTAAAAATGAACAAGGGCCTTCTCTTGTCCTAAAAATGTCTCAACTGGTTTGTCAGTTGGATTAATGTCACCATGACTCAGACTTAGGTCACTGAATGAATTCAAATAAATTTTCCCACGAAGCCAGTAGAGTTTAAACACACCCTCCGTATTGATAAGATCAGCTTCAAGATCCGTGAACACCCGCTCCTTACTGCTTGAATCAAGACCTTCAAGATCAGGTGGGAGAATTTCAAAGAAGGAGCTAACCTCCCCCTTAAGGGAGGTCAGCCTGTTACCTTCGACATTAAAAAGAGGAATCATCCTTGACCCCTTTGAATGTCGGCCACAAACACTTCTTTTTTCCGTGGCATCAGCCATCCGGTAAAATCAAAGTTCTTTCTCAGAATCCGCATGAGGACGATCCCAGAACCACTCACCACCACACTTATCAGAGGACTAAGATTCAAGATCATCGACAAATACAACGCCACCATCAACGTCCCTAAGTCGGGAAATCCCAAACCATAGAACTCTGGAAGGGCCTTCAAGAATTTGGGATATCGCCTCATCATACTAGGCCCCTAACGAAAGTTACGATGGTCGGAGCAAGCATCAAGACAAAGACACCCATTAACGCCTGAGTCATTTTGGTACTTGCATCCTGGCGGCCTAACATAAAGTAAATTCCAGCAAGGACTAACCCAAACAAAGCAATACCAAAGCCTATGCGGGTCGTTTCCTGTGCCAGTTTATCGGCCGTGGCCTTAAGGCTTCTTGCCCAAAGGGACTCTGAAAAAAAGAACATCGAAATTAAAAAAATTAAACTCATCCCAGTTCCTTAGTTGTAGTAATTGTTAACAATGCTGCTTATATTCATCGTGAATGGCTGCTTGTAGGTACGATCTTTACCCACTTTCAGAACATTCCAGTTAAAGTGACGGCTCCATTGGTTAAAGTCTTTTGAGCCTTCATAAACTGGAATTTTTTGATGAAATGCTGCTCCGGCCGCAAGATTAAAACATCCATAAGATTCTCGTCCTGAATAACTCACCAGAAATACTCCATCATGGGTCGTCTCTGTCAGTGTCGCAATCTTGAGCGATATGACGTTCTCATTGGCTTCGAAAATTTCTTTGATCTTTGAAATGTCATTAATCCGAAAATGAGCGTTTTTGTCCGGCCAAGATACTTCCACTTTCTTTTCTTCTATAAGCTTTTTAAGATTAAATTCTTCCTCGTTAATAATAAGAGAAAGCTGAGACAGCTCGTCGGATAGATCCTTCTTGAATTCATAACCTTCATTACGAGTTTTAAAAGTATTAAATTTAAAATGACAGGTGAACTGCCATACACGACAGTTGCTCCCACAGTCTCCCCCACTAACAGGACGATCTTCTATTTTGTCTACCCCTTCCCCGATACGCTTCCCAGTTGATAACTGAAAATCAACCACGGAATTCGGAGAAACATTTCCTAAAGGATAAACTTCATACTCATCATTGCCTGAGGCACTGAACCGGAGACTGTTCACTTTCTCTGAGGTTTGCGCAGAAAGTTCTTTCCCCGTGACATAGGAAAGAATAATGGACTCCCCTGGACGATACTCATGATCAAGATAAGTGCGAGTCAGACGATCAGTGAAAACGAACCACTTACCCTTTTTATCTTCCCCTTTAACTTCCTTTAAATGAGTGTAGTCGGCCAGATTATTTTCGAACTGGGTGACCTTCGTAAGTTTGTCATCTTCAATCTTGAACTGATTGGGAAACTTACTTCCCATAAGGTCAGAAAAGCGGTTTTTATTTTTAAAGGGAGCAACAAAAGAACTTATCGTTTCAAGGGGTGTGTTCATCACCATCTGAATCGTCTTACTCTTGACCGTATTCATCAGTTCAGAGTATTTGATGCCCAGCTCGGGGATTTCGAAATCTTTAACTTCCGAAATAATAAACTCCCCTCTCTTCAGATAGTTCTGAGAAATCAAATCCACAGGAACATTCTCAAGAGTGACCAAGAAAGTTTCATTCACATCACGATTAAAGTGACGCTCAACCAGTTTCGTACTCAGAAGCTCATAGGATTCAGTCTTGGAGTCAAAATAGTAGAAATTTAGTTCAAGATTTTTGACTGAACTGTATAGAGACGATGGCAGAAGTTTGACCGTGTTCTCTAGCTCAACTGTAATCTTATCAATGGCCACACCTGGGTTATCAAAGTATTGGCCCGTCTTAAGATTATTATTACCGGAGAACCTTGTATCCACTTCAGGATAAACGACCCGTGTGAGGTCAGATTCTTGAATCTCTCCCCAGCTATGAGTTGAAAAACGGCCAATACGGGAAGCTTCTGCAAAGGCCTTGTTTCTTACGAGGACTTCACCCACACGGTACTGAAAATCAGGATCATTGCGGCCAACACGAGTATCAATGGTAAAATCCCAAGCTGAATCAGTGTGATCTACTCCATCCGGGGTTCTGACATGCCAGTTTACCTTGATGGAATAGTTTTGCAGGAATCTTGTCCGCAACTCTGGGATATCCGCAACAAAAGGATTGAGGCCTTTTTCTTTTTCCTCAAGATCATTAATGCGATCACCATCAGTATCCATTTTAGATAGATCTTCTGGTTTAATTTCCTCATAGTTCTGAGTTTCACTACTTTTTTTGTCCTGATCAGGTGACTTAAACGAACACGCACCAAAAAGAACTAAGAACATTGAAAGAAACAACTTCATGGCATTCTCCTTAAAATTTCACCAGCATCATCATCAAAGCTTGGCGTGACTTCTCATCCACCAGATTTTGAAAATCTGGGTGCTGAGGGTAATGTGGGGTAAACAAACGCTTCAAAAATCTTAAATTCATACGGCATCCTCCTTCAGATCGTAGAAATGAAAACAGCTCACACAGTGGGCATAAGTTCTAAGTTTCTCTAAGGCCCGTTGGCGGCACATAGGACAGTGATGAAAACCCTTCGCACGAAATCTCATATCTCCTCCTCAGCTCGAACTCATTCCGAGTACAACCTCTAAGGCAATTGGGATGCCAAGGACGAAGCAAAGGAGAAATCCTTTACAATCAATGAGAAGACGCTTTGCAAGATAAAAATGGGCCCCTTGAAATGTACGTAAAAACGAACACTAATCCGTACAAAGATTTGCTAATCCAATCACAAGGGCCTATAAGTCCCAACCAATGAAACATAATTTACGTTTCCTCGTGATTGAGGATGATGATTTAAACAGAGACCTGCTTACGACACTTCTTAAGAGTCACGGTAAGGTCACAGAAGCTTCAACATCAAAAGAAGCCGAACGACTTCTTGATACGATGGAGTTTGATGTCGCTTTTGTTGATCTGGATTTACATGGAAAGAAAGCAGGTTATGAACTGGCGAAGATCTCAAAAGAAAACAAGATCTACACCGTCATCTTAACTGGTCAAAAAGACCGGGCCTCAATTTCAAAGGCCTTCGAGTATTCAAAATGTGACAATTACCTTTTCAAGCCTGCAAGCTCAAAGCTTGTCAACGATGTCCTGGCCCATTTTGATAGTGCCAGCGGATCAGATCCAGTTGCAGAAACAATTGCTAAGAAATTTCCCACTAAAAGCCAAAAGGTCGCCGAAGCCTTAGATTTAATAAAGAGCCTCTACCAATCCACTCAACCAGTTTATCTCTTTGGCCCTACTGGTTCCGGCAAACAAGTTATGGCCGAATTGATTCATGAGCTGAAATTTAATAATCTGAGTCAGTTTTATCATTTAAACTGTGCCTCCATTTCAGACACGATGATTGAATCTGAATTATTCGGACACTTAAAAGGTGCATTCACGGGAGCAGATTCAAGAAAGATCGGTCTTTTTGAAAAGGCCAACGGCGGAACACTTTTTCTAGATGAACTCGCCACTATGTCTCAGGCCATGCAAAATAAGATCATCACCGCCATTGAAACAAAAAAATTCCGCCCTGTAGGAAGTGAAAAAGAAGTTCAGAGCACTTTCCGTCTCATTGCTGCCACTTCTGGAAACATCTCAGAAGAAATCAATCAGGGAAAATTCAGATCCGATCTATTTTTCAGACTGAATGGAACTCATATTACCGTGCCATCCTTAAAAGAGAGAATTCTCGATCTTCCCGCACTAATTGAAACCATCATTCCGGCCCACTCAAGTCAAAAGGCCCTTTATCTTTCGCCAGATATGTTCAAGATTCTTTCAAAATATGACTGGCCAGGAAATATCAGAGAATTAAAGAATTTGATCTTTAGTTGGCTGGATCGTAGCGTGACTGCTCCCGCCTTAAAGGACGTTCCAGAGCATATCATTCACAATGAAAATATTTTTGATAAATCAAAGCTCAAGCTTGCTTCAAAGAAACAACTTCAGCAGATCAAAGAAATGGGCCTGAGCGACTTCTTGAAAGCATTTGAAAGTGAAGTCATAGAGATAGTTTATAAAGAAAATAGAAAAAAGCTTCGCCCAACGGCCAGAACTCTTCAAGTTCATACTGACCGGATCTACTCTTACTTAAATAAAAATGCAGGGAAACAATATGATCTCCTCCAGTAAGCTCACGCATGCCCTGACCAACGATGTTGAAGCTATCCTCGTGGCACTCGAGTGCATCGAGATTAAACTCAAGTCCAAAGACCTCAAAGGGGCACTCCATACCCTTGGCCTCATCCAGAATAAAAAACTGGCCGCCCTTGAAACTTTGAACCAAATCAAAACTCATTTAACTGAGAAAGAGAAATAACGATGCCTTATATTTTGAGTCCGATTATAAAAGAAAACTTTGAAGGCATGTGGTTTGAAGGATCTCCTTATAAAAAGGAAACCATCTACGACATCAATTCAACTGATCCAAAGTCACCACCGGTCAACTACTCGGCCTACACATTAAAACCCCACAGCCTACCCCACATAGAAGCATCGTCCCATACAGTTAAGGATGGAAAAACTATTGATTCATATTTTACGGGCAATGCAATCAGGAACTTTTGGGGCAAGGCCCTTGTGGTAAAACTCAAAGGAGATGGCTTTATTGAGCATTCCACCGTCAGCGGGACTAAGGTGTGGGAAGTAACCCTTTCTGACCTTAAACAGGGCATTTTAGAGGCTTCAGGTAGTGAAATCATCCCAGACCGGATAATTGTCACCGTAAACGATCTCCCGGAAACCACAACCGGTCTCCATCGGCCAGATCATGTCCTGATTCTTTCACAGGAAGCAGCTGACTACCTGACCTCCAATGACAACTTTTGCCTTTACGGTACGAGCTGGAAGTCATCAGACTTTAGGCCAGGATCTAAAGAAAGGCCGATCCATAATACCATTTTTAAAAAAGCTGTGATCATGGAATGCCTAGATGTTAAAAATGTTCCGGCCGGCACATACTTCATGAACGCATTTCCTATACCGCTTCAGGGAGCAAGTGAATCCCCTGTCTGCCCGGTCCTCTTCACGAAAGAAGAAATTCTGGAACAGTTATGAAAATCTTCATCGCCATGCTTTTAATTTCATTCAATGCCTTTGCTTTCTTCCCTCTGGAAGGATGGAAGGCCTGTGAAAATGAGAAGTGCTTTGATGTGAAGGCCGGGGATGACCTGTATCTTAAAACAAAATTCAAATCGAGTGAGGCAACTTACTTCAGAGATTTTAATTCCTCAGAAGTTGATTTTTGTGCTCAGACCAATAACTGTTGGCTCTTTCTCGGCTCCATTGGGGATCAAGCGATAGTAAAACTTAATGGCCGAGTCATTGCAAAATATGACTCATACTCACATTTTGAATCCGTTAATCTTTTCCTACCTACGGACTTAATCACACAAAAGAACCATGTTGAAATAGTCGTCAAAGACCTCAACCAAACACGATTCGGCTTACGATCACCAGACACCGGCATTGGCACAAAAGATGAAACCTTCAAGAAGTTTGTCGTTGATCTTCTGCTTAGAACTGGCGGCCCGCTATTAAGTGCCTTCACTCTGTTTGTTTTTTTCATCGGATTTCTTGCAACTTATACAATCCACAGGAACAAGAAAACCTTGCCACTTATTTTTATGTCCTTCACCAGTGTGCTTTATTTAGTGAGCTTCAGTGAAATACCGAGAAGATATTTTGACCCCATTATCATGTCCGGACCTATCCATTTTACGCTGAGACTACTTTTAGATTTATCAATCGTTATCGTGGCCCTAACATTTTACAAACCGCATCTTAAAATTCGATTTTTGAACTTTCTGCCTTTCATATACGCCATACCTATCTCAGTCATGTTGGGTGGATGGATATTAGGTGTTCAAGACTACCATTTTTTTAAGACCACCCTGCTCATCGCTGCACCCCTTGTGGCCGGTGGAAGTCTGGTACTATCAATTCTGGCCTTCTTTTATTTCGATAGAGCCGAGAAGAAGATTACTTTTCCGTTGTCTGTCATTTTCCTTAGCTTTCAAATCTATGATCTTCTGATTTTTTGGGAAATCCTAAAAGGGTCTTTCATTGTTAAATGGTATCTTCCATTTTTTCTTATTCTTTTCGCATGGATCTATATTCGCCGATCAGTCCTTGAGGTGAGTGCTTTAAAAGTAGATGCTCTCGTGGGAGATCAGGTTAAAAAGATTATTCATGATCTGGCTTCCCCTTTTGACAGAATAAAAAGCCTGTTGTCGGTAGGAAATAAAGAGAATTCCGATATCCTAAACTCAAATTTAAAAGAACTTGAAGGTATCCTGAATTCCTTCAAGGGCGAATCCAAACCGGACACTGAAGGAACCGTTGAAGAAATCCTCACCACACTGGCCGAAAACTTTAAAGACAAAATTCAAATCAAGAAAGACCTCTGGACAGTCTTTAGCTGGTACAGCGTTGATTCCATTCTCTTTTCAAGATTATTTAGCAATTTTATTACGAACGCCATTAAAGCCGGTGCGACCGAAGTGAGCTTTAACGCCAAGTACAGTAATCGGAATCTTGTCATTGAAATTTCTGATAATGGCCGAGGCATACAACCAAACTTACAGCCTTACATCTTCCAGAAAGGCACATCATCAAACTTCAACGACGGCCAGGGCTTAGGACTTTCTTTTGTTAAAGAAAGTCTTGAGATAATGGATGGGACTGTTAAACTGAAATCATCTGACCACGATGGGACTATCTTTTCTATTACGCTTCCGTTTACTCAAATTGCATTAATTGATGACAACCCACTCGTCGTGGAAACATGGGATGTTCTGGCAAAGAAAAATAATTTAGACCTTATCGTCCTCGGGGAAAATGACCAAAGTGAAACTCACATCCACCTAAGCAAATTCACGCCAGTATTTGTCGATTATCAGCTTTCCGGAAAATCCGGTATTGATGTCGCCATCAACTTAATAAAATCTGGATTCAAAAGAGTTATTATAACCACTGGCCACAGAGAGAATATATCTGCCAACTTTAAACAAGTTGGTAAGAATTTTCCGCTCGAAGGTATTTAAGGAAACATTTTCAATAGACCTCTTTCATTACCATGTTTTTCCGCCTGATGCTTGCTTGGCGAAATGAAGGCCCAAACATGCCAGGAGGCAATTTCGTATTTTGAAAAATCTGTTCAGTCCGGACGTAATGATTTAGGTGAAAATTTCTTTAAAGAGAATGAAGGGCACTTTTGGGGCTTAATAGAATCACGACCGTTTATGAGGGCCAAAGCTTATTTGGCAGATGCGCTTTTGGGGTGTGGTCGAATTGAAGAACGAAATTTTCATTTGTTCACTGACTTGAGATGGCTAAATCAAAAACCTGACTGGAAGGGAATCAATGGTATTGGCGTTGTTGAATCTAGAGTGGAAAGAAGTAGTAAAATTAGTTGTGAGAGGAGATTTTATATTACCAGTTTAGATTGTATTGAGAAATTTTCTAAAGGAGTGAGGGAACATTGGGGTATCAATTTGTGTTTTTGATTTTTTCAGTCCGAAAACATGTTTGCAAAGTACAGGCGAAATTAGGCATACATCAGAAACTCTAAGACCCCCCCTTAGGAAATAATGGCGGCCCAAGAGGGCCGTCTTTTAGGTTGGTTTGACGGGAATCTACTATCAGCTTGCTTGAAATTTACTGGATTCCTTATTTAAGGAGACCGTTCTTTTTGAATTTACCGTATATTAACGATTACTCGAGTTTAAATATGAAGCCCAGAAATCTCGAGCGGAAGGCTGCAAAAGATGATTTGAGAACATCACTATAGATGACCCGGCCAAACTTCAATGGTGCCTGCTCGAAACAGAGAAGGGGCGCTGGCAGGTTGTCGTTTAATATTATTTGGCAAAATAATACCAGAACTTTTATATGAGACTTCAAGAGAAGCACGAGTAGACTTTAGACTTTATTGAGGAAAATCTTTCTAAAACTATATCGTAAGCGATCCATTAAACCATGGATCTAGATCTTGACCGGCAATAAATCCAAAAAATCCTGCTCCGTCTTCGCCAACGGCAACTTTGTAAAAACCATGTTTAAGTAATCGAACGGATCCAGGCCGTTTCCTTTCGCAGTCTCAATCAAGCTATAAATATTTGCACTAGCAATTGCTCCCTCAGGCTTCACTGAGAACATCCAGTTTTTGCGGCCGATGGTGAACGGACGAATATGGCTTTCAATATAGTTGTTATCAATTTTATAATCACCGTTCGCAAAGCAGTTGATTAAGTAGTCCCATTCATTTTTGGCATACTTCAGAGCTTTTCCCGCGAGAGACTCAGGATTCAATTTCTTTGATTGCTCTTCAATCCATTCTTTAAATTCTTTAACAATTGGCAGCGACTTAGTCAGACGAATATAAAAACGTGACTCTGGTGATAGCTCTTTTATTTCATCTTCAATCTTATAAATCTTTTTAATAAATAGAAGCCCTGCTTTACCTATACTTGCTCCTCCTGAACTTTTGAATGCATCATAAAACTTTCTCCTCGCGTGTGCCAAGCATCCTAGTCGCAGAATTCCATTATCTTTAATCGCGGACGCATATCCATCGTAGCCATCGACTTGAAGTGCTCCTCGGTAGTCCTCTAAAAGTTCCTTCGCATGCGAACCACTTCTATTCTTGGCATAGTGAAAAAGAATGATTGGATTCTTACCCGATGTTGCTTGAACCCACATGTAAGAATGAGTTTCAGCTTTCTTTCCATCTTCCTTCAAAACCTGAACCACTGTCTCGTCCATGTGCAAATAGTGACTCTTTAGCATCTCCTCACGAAGTAACGTTATTAATGGCGCAATTTTTTCTCCGACCTGAATCATCCAACGTGCCATCGTCTGTCGACTTAGATCAAGACCAATCCTCTTAAAAATCGCCTCCTGCCGGTAAAGTGGCAGGGCATCTACGTATTTTGCGACAGCAATTTAAGCAAGAACTGAAGCCGAGGCATTAGACTTAGGAATCATTTCTTCAGGAGACGGTGCTGTAGTGAGAGATTCACAAGCAGAACAAGCATATTTTTTCTTGATCGTGCGAACGACTCGAACTTTAGCAGGAATAATCTCAAGCTTTTCAGAGACTTCTTCACCGATGCATTTAAGTTCTTCTCCATCTTTAGGACAGAATTTATTTTCGAGATCAATAATAACTTCAACCCGAGGAAGATGGGGAGGCAGCTTCAAACGTTTGCCACGCTTTCTCTGATGTTCGGGGACAGTGATCACTTCTTCATCTTCTAAAGGCTCTGGATTAAGAGCTTCAGACTCCACCTCATCAAACATCCCAAGCTGCTCGGAGGAGACTTGTTCAGAGCTTTTACCGAACTGCTTACGACGAAGTAAGGCGACAAGATCTGTTAGACCCTGGATCTGCTCATCTTTTTTTCTGAGGAGTTCTTTTAATTTTTCAATTTCACTTGGTGATTCAGATGACATAGATAAATAATAAAACATCGAACTTGATTGGCCAAGGCCAATCAGCAGGTCTTCTCATATTTTTTTTCAACATGAGGTTTAATCTTCCAGTATTCCACTCCATCAAGGATCCATTGAAGTTCTTTAGTAGAAATTAGTACGACTTCATCCGTAAATTCTCGAGGCCATGGAAAAAGATCTTCCTCGAGTTTCTTGTACCAAAGAGCAAAGCCAGTTTTGTCCCAGTAGAGAATCTTGATTTTTTTACGTCTGGCGCAGCCAAAGATAAAAAGAGCAG
The DNA here is from genome assembly GCA_020048985.1 of Halobacteriovorax sp. GTDB lineage: Bacteria > Bdellovibrionota > Bacteriovoracia > Bacteriovoracales > Bacteriovoracaceae > Peredibacter. The sequence goes on from JAIFLR010000118.1 coordinate 20,557, forward strand.
AACTGTAGGCGTCTAGTTTCATTTCTTCTTGAACCATGGCACTTAGTCCGTTGATGGCTTTGCGGAAGTCCACAGGTAGTCGCCAAAGATAAATGGAGTCAAAAGAACTAAGGGACTTCATGAAGTGCCTTAATAAAATTGGCGAGCCAAACTGGATCTGGCAAACTTGAAATCGGCAGAGGTTGAGGGATGACTTTAATGAGCTGACTTTGGGGCGGCGGAGTGGTGATTAAACGAGTAGCTGGAATCTTAGTCTTTATGATTTTGTTCTTCCAGTAATAATACTGGTGAACCGAGAATCCGTGAGCCTTAGAGAATTCCATAATGGTTGTATTGCTGGCTTCAAAATCTAAAATTCTTTTTTTCCAGATTTTCATTTCATTTTCTCGATCCACTTATCCTCCTCGGATAAGAGGAATGATAAAGGATAGAAACAAAATTAGAATATGTGGTTTATGGATCGCTTACACTATATCAGATTCGCAGGTCTAATAAGAGTGAAGCAAACCGAATCCCAAGTGTTCGGAGAATGATCTGGGATGCCAGATAAACTGTAGATTCTTTCGTTTGGATGAAATTATTATCAATTCTTAAACAGAGTATTTAGTTGATTTTCTTTGATTAGGATTTGATAATTAAACTTTTGGGAAAATTTCTAATAATTTGGCCAAAATCAGAGGCGCCTCAAACTTAGTTAAGTAATCACCAAGTTTTTCTTCCTCGATGAGAGCAATCATCGAAGGAGTCGTTAGGCTTGAATGGAATATAAGAGGCACGTCTCCATAAATTCCAGATTTCTTGATTTTACGTGCCATTTCAATCCCATTCATTTTTGGCATTTCGATGTCGGTAAAAACCAAATCGAATTTTGCTTCGTTTAACTTTTCAATCCCTTCGGCACCATCATTAGCGATGGTGACATCGAAACCTAGATCTCTCATCAGTTTTACAATCTTTTTTTGAAAGAGCATCGAATCCTCGACGACTAAAACCTTTTTCCCTCTGCTGACGATTTGATTCTGATCAATTAAATTCTCGTTAAGATGTGGCGAGATAATACTTTCGATATCAATTAAATGAACATAGCGAATATCGTTCGGTAATTTAAAAAAACCAGAAACATAGTGACTAGCATCCTCTCGTGAGGAAAAAGTAGGCGCCTTAAAATCATCATTTTGAAATTCAATCATCCTTAATTGCGATTGAGTCAAAAGCCCAGTGAGTCTCCCCATGCTTTCAATGATAATTATTCGAGTGTAGACCGTACCTGGGTAGGAGTTTGGGACAACTGATGATAAGTCTATTACAGGAACTGGAGTCCCTCGATAATCAAGCACACCTACAAATGGTAAATAATCACTACTCAGTGAAGAGAGCTCTGAGAAGACAATAACCTCTTTCACTTTGTAAGCATTGACGCCAAAGAGTATCGAGGTGCCATCGTTTAACTGATGCTGAAAATCAATAACTTTTATATCTGTAAAAAGCTGCTTTTCAATTAGAATGGAACTCATATCGATTCCAGTAAAGAATTCAAAGAAACAAAACGCACGGGGAGCCCCTCTGTTTTAAGTAATGAACTTTCTAATCCATTAAATGAATCAAATTCTTGCTTTGTTACGGATATTTTTTTTACCGTCTCTGTTAAAATACCAAATCTGCCATGATCAGGATGCGACAAGATAATATACTTAAGAAGAGGATGTAATATTGCTGGTCTGAGATTCTCTTTGAATGCAGCTCTGATTGGAACAACTGTCCCGCGCAAATTTATAATCCCTAGATGTTTTTCATCTTGATAGGGGTACACGACATAAGGGAAATACTCGCAGATCTCAACAACATGTGAAAACTTTATGGCAAATAAATCTTGACCTATTTTAAACTGCAGAAGGAACTCTTCATCAACAACTACATCCACATCTGAAACATTCTGGTCAGCATACAATGAACTAGGCTGCATTTTTAACATCCTTTCTTATTGCTTGCTTTTTGAATATTTTCTCCGGGGACAACACGAACAACGGAGCCCCGGTAGCTTGTATGGATACACCGACAACTTCCTCGTTTTTTAAAAAAAGAGGTGTCATTTCTTTAACAACTATATCGGTATGACGTATTATTTTATCAACAAGGAATCCAACAGTAACATCATTAAATTGCAAGACCAACATAAACCCAGTGTTAGTCATAGGTGGAGACTCTGGATGATAAACTTGCCGTAAATCAAAATATGAGACATATTTCTCACGATATAAAAAGATTTTATCATTTCTGTTTTCAGAGAAAGCCAATTCATCACAACTCAAAACTTCTAATAAGTTATTAATTGCCATCGCATACTGATTTCTATTTACGGCCACAACGACAGAAGAGACAAGAGACATACTAAGGGGCAATTCAACATGAAAGCTTGTACCAACTCCTACTTGGCTAGTGATTCGAATTTCACCGCCAAGAGAATCAATTGTTTTCTTAACTACGTCCATTCCAACACCGCGACCAGACACTTCGGTTACTTTTTCGGCCGTTGAAAAGCCAGGCATGAAAAGAAGTTGATAAACCTCTTGTTCATTCGTAGGCGCAACCGATATAAGTCCTTTTGCGAGCGCTTTTTGAGTTATAAAATCTTTATCTATCCCTTTCCCATCATCCGTTAATTCCATGATCAATTTGTCACTCGTTGAAATTGCCTTAAGTTTCAACAAGCCTTTTTTATTTTTTCCCAATTTTGTACGATTAACCGGGTCTTCAATGCCGTGATCCATCGCATTTCTAATCATATGAATAAGTGGTTCACCTAATATATCTAAAAGTTTTTTATCAATCTCGACATCAGCACCAGTAAAGGCAACCTCGATCTCTTTATTCGAAGTCTGTAAATATTGTCGAACTGCCTTTTCCATTCTTAAAAACAAACCATTAATGGGACTCATCCTCATACTCATTATGGTTGATTCCATTTCGGTAATATTTCGGGACAAACTAGAGTCAATTTTTTCAATCTCTTGCCAAAGGTCACCATGATTACGAAGGTAGGCCTTATTTTGTTCGAGGAGATAAGAAAGTTGATTTTTTAAAAGAAAAATTTCCCAAACACTATTTAATGAATCATTCACTCTCTCAAGGGGCACTCGCACAACTTCTACGTTTTCAGTTTTGTGTACAAGCCTATCACCTATTATTGCCAACGAATGAACGTCCTCAGCTTGAGCAGTTTGGGGAGGACTATCGAAAGCATTCGACGGCATCTTCTTATTTGCACCATTGTTGAGCATTAAAAGCCATTGAAAACCTGGCAACTTTTCCAATTTATCTATAATTGGTTTTAACTTGGTAAAAGAAGAGGATTCAAAGGATGCCAAAAGGTGATCCTCATTCGTTCCATTGTCAATAGCAAATTCTTTTTGGATTACATCAATTTTAAATTTCTCAAGCTTTTCAATCAATTTTTCCGCTTCTCCAGCCTTGAGTGATAATTCAAAGCATAGACTCTTTTGAGTAAGCATCAGTTCTATATAGTCTGAAAAGGAGCTCGCAAACTCACTAAAATACTTTGCATTTTGAAAATCGTTAATGATTTCGGATGCATTATTTTCAATACAGTCTTTATTGTTAAATTGTGGTGTCATTTCGGCAGAATCATGGGCGCTAAGTAATTCATCAATACAATCGATAGCTGTCTGTACTTTTTTATGATTAAAATGGGTCAAATCCTTCTTACAATCTGCCAAGTCATTTTCTAGAGTATGTGCTACGTTCTTGGTATTAACAAAATCCATCATTCCTGCACCACCTTTAATGGTGTGCACCCAGCGAAATAATGCGTTCATGTCTTCGATCGTAACAGGCCGCGATCTAAGATCAGTCAGCATCGCATTTATTTTAGAGATGATATCAGTGGTCTCTTCAATAAAATCATTTAAAAAATCATCCATTATTAATCCTATGCTGCATTTACATCTAGAAGTTCGCCAGAGCCAAAAACCAAGGAACCATCAGGCTTCAATGAAAGCTTCAAGCGTTTTAAAATTCTAGCTTTGTCCTCTTCACAAAAATAGATCAGAATATTCCTGACAAATACAAGATCATACCTTCGTAGAAAGAATGTTAAAATATTGGCCTGATTAAACTCAACTTTGTCCATTATTTTTTTATTAACCCAATAACATGCTCCATCGATGCCTGTTTTTGTCTCACCATATTTAGTCAAGAGTGACTTGAACTGCTCTGGGGTTCTTTCTAGTTGATGAAGCGGGTAACGGCCTTGTCTTGCCTTGGCAACAACATTTGGATCAAGGTCAATACCATTGATTTTATAATTTTTTATCGCCATTTCTTCAAAGATCATTGCAATCGAGTAAGCTTCCTCACCACTTGAAACGCCTACACACAAGACGGAAATATCATCTTTTCCTACCCACTTTTTCTTCAAATCAGAATACTGCTCTGGATGACGAAAGAAGAAGGTTTCATTTATAGTCACTTCACTTTTCACCCAATCAGGAAGATCAAATTGGTTTTCCCATGTTTTTAAAACAATTGATAATTCAGAAGCTTCGTGGATTTGAATCTTTGTAATTATTCTTTCTGCTTTTTCATCTGAAATTGCATTTCCTAGTTTACTTAATACTATTTTTTTTATCGCTTGATTGCTCATGCTGCACACTTTGTTGTGAATGATATTAATTCACCTAAATTCAAGACATCATCAACAAAACCAGTTGCAATCGCGGCCTGTGGCATAAATGGTGCAATCGCTTCATTTGGATCTTGCACAAAAACTCGCCCACCAGATCTCTTAAATTCACCCAAAACAAGTGATCCATCATTCCCTAAGCCTGACAATATAATTGCTAGACGGTTGTTATTAATCGATTTTGCTGAAGATAAAAGCGCATCAAATGAAGGATGAAATCTTGCATCAGGGGATTGGACTGAACGTAAATAAAGTTTCCCATATTTTTGTTTAAACTCATAATCTGATCCACCTGCCAATAAATAGACAGATGCTTTCTCCAGTACTGTTTCAGATTTTACAAGTTTTAGGGACTGCAGAGATTTTTTAAGTGAATCGTGTAAATGATCTGTTACTTCCCCACTACCGATGTGCTGACAGATAATGTAGATACGGTCATTGGAAATCTCCCTTAGTTCCTTTAAAAGTGACGCCACGACTGGAACACCACCTGTGCTGGAGCCAATCATTACGATCTGTGGCAATGTTTGCGAGGTTTCACAACGAGGCAATTCAAATTCATCACATACACTGCGATAGCTTTGGCAAGACACCTTTTTGCCTTTTGATATCTCATTAAAGTCATCAATTAAGCTTTCATGGACAAGCACATAAATAGCTTTTCTTTGGTCTAAGACTAATTTTAGCTTTTCAGATGAATAGCACTCATTAATTGGCAGGCCCATATTTCTAAGCTTATCAGATATAGCAGTTCTTCTGTTTGAATCAGTATCAAAAATCACAAAGATCATGTGGCATCACTTTTACGTGCCTCTTCAAGCATCTTATCTAAGTAAGACACAACCTCTTTAGAGTATGGGACACATTCCTCATACAAGGTAAATGCCTCATCTCTTCTTCCTGAGTTATATAGTCGTATAACATTAGCCGCGATCGAATGCAATTTTGAATGAGGATCATCCAACTTCGTGAATGAATCCCTAAATCCAACATTAAATTTTTCAGGTTTTACTGATAAATACCACTTCCCAAGACGGCACTTTGAGTGATCAACAAATTCTTCACTCTGGATTGTCTCTTTTCCATCAAGCATCCGGCGCAAGCGATGCATCCAGAACAAGTGATCGACTTGAGACTGAAGCATAGTGCTTATTTCACCAAGATCGAACTGACCGGTTAAATTTCGAGTCGTGTTGATTTTTTTTGCCATGAGATCAATTAGTTCTGAAGCATCTCCAACTTTAGTATTAACTTCCTTGGATCCCTTTGAAATGGTATTCACATTATTTGTAATGTCCGTAACTGCTTGGGCCTGCTCTAAGATAGCTGACCCGATGTTTGAAACTTCATTATCAACATGAATAATTTTTTCGACAATATTATCAATTGTATCCTTCGCTGTAACTGCTTCTTTGGTAGCAAACCCAGCTGTTTCAGTTCCAGTTCTTAGAATGCTAGAGACATCCTCAATATTTTTCTGAATATTGGTTAGAATCTTCTCAATTTGACCTATAGAGTTTTGTGTTTTTTCTGAAAGACGTCCTACTTCGTGAGCAACGACAGCAAAACCTTTTCCTGCGGCACCTGCTCTTGCGGCTTCAATAGATGCATTTAGGGCAAGTAGATCCGTTTTGGTGGCGATATCATTGACCACCTTAATAATTGTATTTGCCTCTGCTGCCGTTTCTTTTAGCTTCAATAAAGAATTATTCGTTGTAGATAAAATTTGATTTACATTTCCAATTCTACTAACGACTTCATTGATTACACTCGTCCCTTTTTGGGCAAGGCCCTTTGCTTCACCTGAAGCGTTCATAGTGCTTTTGACATTCTTACTAATTGAATTAATTGTCGCAGAAAGCTCTTCCCCTGCACTTGCAATAGTTGAGGAATAATCAGCAAGCAGACTTGACTCTTTTTGAATAACATCCAAAGTGCGAGAAGATTCTGTCATCGACTTAACCGTGACAATAATATTCTCTGTTATCTCTCTCAAAGAGTCATATACCTTACTGTACTGGCTCGAAATTTGAGATGCAACTTCCTTAAACTCCTCAGCTTCAAACTTAATATGAGCAACAGACTTATTTTGCCCAACGAGCTCAACGTAGTCTTTTAATTTTTGTTGATCGCTAGATTGATTTATTTCCATGACTTTTGCTTCAGCACTCATATTATCTCCTAATTTCTAACCTGGAATCCAAGTACTAATCGGTCAGATTCAAGAAAAACTTTGGATTTGTTATTCCTTTGTCTTAGCCCAGCGATTATGTCCTAGTCTTATTTCCCGGCGATTATGTCCTATTCAACAAAAACTGCTTAGTATTTCCTTAAACATTTTAAAGGGATGGCGGTTTTATGAAAGGAGTTTTTATGTCGTCAAAGGAACAGCGAACCTACCAACTTTGTCAGGATTGTCTGGCCGGCAGACTTACAATTCAGGAGGTCTCGATTCTCATCCCTAAGTCTTATCGCCAGACCCAACGACTCGTTAATAAAATTAAGCTTCAAGGAATGGCAGGGATCAAGCATGGAAACAACGGCAAGACCCCATATAATAAAACTCCCGATCAACTTGAATCTGAAGTCAAATCCCTCCTTCAAAACGATTACTACGATTTTAATCTGACTCACTTCAGAGAAATGATTGAAGACAAAGAAGGGATTACTATTGGGAAAAATGTCATTCACAGAATTGCAAAAAAAAATGGACTTGTAAAAAGACCCAAGAGAAGAGCTGCTTCAAAAAAACATAAACCCAGAGCGAGATTGCCTGCATCTGGCATGCTGATTCAGTTCGATGGATCTGTTGAAACTTGGTTTAATAATAGACCTCTTTCATAACCCATGCTTTGAATTTTGATGTTTATTGAAAATTGCCGCAATAATTGTAAATCTGATGCCAATTCTTTTTCTTCTATTGCGATATTTTTCAGCAATAATTCGAAACCTCTTTATTTCTCCAAAAACGTTTTCAATCTCTACACGCTCTGAGGAAATTTCTCTGTTTTTGTTTTTGTCGTCTATTGTGAGTGGGTTTTTCTTATTTTTCTTCTTTGGCAATGAGCTATTACGATGGAGTTTAGCGATCCCTTGATATCCAGAATCAACTGACACCTTTGTCGTCGGAAGAAAATGTGTGTTACTTTCCTTAAACATCCTAAAATCATGAACTTTTCCAGTTCTATGTACGCATGAAATAATTTGCTTTGAATTTGGACAATAGATCACTTGGGTTTTTATCGTGTGCTTTTTCTTCTTTCCTGAGTAAAAATCCTTTTGAATGTTTTTGACTCGACCACTTCGCTTTTTTTTGGACGTTCAATTGGTGACACTGTTACATCAATGAGAAGATGTTCATGTTTGGCATCTAAACAATCTTTTTTACCTGGAAGCGAAAATTTCCCTGACGATATCAATATCTTTTCAATTTTCACCACCATTCTCCAAGCGGTCGTTTCACTTACTCCATAACTTGTCGCTGCTGAAAATAGCGTGCAGTACTCACGATAGTATTGCAATAAAAGAAGAATTTGATCTTCGATAATAAGTTTTGGAGGTCTGCCACCAGCAATAAACTTTTTTTCCTCAAAATTTCGCAAGACTTGAACAATCTCATCAAATACAAATGGTCTCACTCCGGTTAGACGCAAAAACTTATCATCATTGTATCTTTGTACAAGATTCCATCTTGTGCTCATATTTTTTCCTGAATTATTAATTGAGATATTTGGCCACAGATAAAACAAATGGCCCACAAGAAAATTTGCTTTGGCCCCCAATTGACTAGGCACCTTGTTTAATTTGTTTTTTATACTCTAACGGGCTCATCATTCCAAGTCCAGAATGTGGTGC
>JAIFLR010000045.1 GCA_020048985.1 Halobacteriovorax sp.
GTTTCTCCCGAGATGGGGTGGAATGTTTCAGGAAATGGACTGCAAGTCGGTGACGGTTCTCTCTATGGAGACAAACTTCATACCGAAGCCTCGCTATTTATTACTCCGAGCAAAGCTTTCAAACTAACTTTCAGCGCCCAAGTGAACACAGAAGTGGATTGTGATATTTTCAAGGTGATTGTGATTAGCGAAGGAAAAGAAATAGTTCTCCTAAATAACCTCAGCGGAAATATTCCTTTGAGTCAATACAAACTGGACTTGAGCACCTTCTCTGGTAAGAAAATCGAAGTTCGATTTGTTTTTGATTCAGATGAATACATAGGGGCCCAAGGGGTAACGCTTTCAAATATAGCGGTGAGTTCAAACTAAGAACTCACCCTCGACAAATCCTCAACATATCAAACCTCATAATTTAAACACTTGTTTAAATATTCTTGCTGACGTATATTTTCAAACAAACGTTCTAATCACTTGTTTCAAACGCAGGAAAATATATGAAATTTCGATCACTTGGATTCATCTTATCCCTTATGGCCTTATACTCAGCCCCCTCTTTATCAGTTACTCTCGATGAGTATTTGCAGCAAGTGGAACTCAAAAACGGCATCATCAGGGCGACCAAAATATCATCTGAGGCCAAAGAGTTACGCCTAGATGAAGGGACTCTCTTTTTCAGACCTTCATTCTTTTTAACCGGTGAATACTATGATGATCAACGGCCAACTAACGCCCCCAGCTTTCAGGGTGTACAAACAATTCGTCATACTTTAAAGGCGGGACTAGCTCAAAACCTAAGAACGGGTACCAAGGCTTCAGTTGGTTACAACTACTACAAAACCCAAATTAATGGTGCTAATCCCAACGTACTGCCTGATAGAATGTTTTTTGACGTGGCCCCAAGTTTTGAAATTTCTCAAAGCTTATGGAGAAACTTTTTAGGAACCGAATTCGAAGCGCAAGAAACAATTCAAAATGAACAGGCAAGTGCAGCTAAATTCCGTGAACAATTTGACCGCAAATTATTACTCACACAGGCCGAGAATGCCTACTGGAAGCTGTATTTTACACAAACGAGCTTAAAGGTTCAGAAAGAAAGCTTAGAGCGCGCCAAAAAATTAAGAGATTGGAACCTGCAAAGGGTTAAGAATAACCTCGTTGATGAAACTGAACTATTGCAAGCAGAGTCTAATTTGCAGACTCGGGAAATAGAGCAGCAAGATACTCTAACGGAGCTAGATACTGCTCAAAGGGATTTCAACTCAATCAGAGAAAGCGAAGGACAGGTTGAGCTCAATGAACCGTTAGAAAAAGTTGATGAGCTGATCTTGAATGCAAAGCTCCCTCACAAGTCTGAGATGAGAGAAGACGTAAGATCATACCTCGCCAATCAGAAAGTAGTTGCTGCGACCTCGGAATTAGGGATACAGCGCAACCGTCCAAATCTTGAGCTCTATGCCAACTACTCTCTCAACGGAAGAGATGGCAATTCCTACAGCGAAGCCGTCGATATGGCAGGCACTGCCACTAGACCACTAACTGTTGTCGGTTTTAGATTTACGACCCCCCTCGATTTCACTTCTTTAAACGGTTACAAAAAAGCCTATTCACAAGAGGTCGTTGCTTCTGAGATGGCGTACAAACGTAAATATTATGAAGTAGAGCGAGAGTGGGAAATTCTCACCGAACGCTTTAAAAACTTCAAAGAGCGCCTTCGTCTTGCCCAAAAACTTGAAAAAGTTCAGGAGAGAAAATTCCAACAAGAAAGAAAAAGATACCAGCAAGGTCGTACCACGACTTTCCAGGTCCTGCAGTTTGAGCAGGATTATTTCAACACTCAATTAATCAAGCTGAGATTCGAGCGCGAACTCATCACTACCTATAATCAATTAAAGCTATTTTCCGGAGCCTCTCATGAGTAACAAAGACAATAAAGGCTTCTCGTTCGCCAAATTATCCATCAACCGCCCAGTCTTCATCACCTGTATCGTGATCGTGTCGATGATTGCCGGCTGGCTCTCTCTGCGCTCACTGCCAGTGGACTTATTTCCAGATGTCACGTTTCCGGTGGTGACGGTTACAACCCCCTACCCGGGTGCTGGGCCTCGTGAAACAGAAATGCTTATTTCAAAAATTTTTGAAGAACAGTTCGCCACAATTTCCGGCGTAAAAACCATCAGGTCTATTAACCAGGAAGGCGTTTCAATCGTTATCGCTGAATTTAATTTTAAGACCGACATTAAATACGCTGAACAACAAGTTCGCGATAAAGTAAGTTCTGCAAAATCAAAACTGCCCGATGACGTAGAAGAATCAATTATCAGAAGAGTGGATCCGTCAGATCAGCCGATTGTGACTGTAGCTCTTACGGCCGATCTCTCAGAAGCTGAGCTTTTTGACCTGGCCGATCTAATCGTCAAACCCAAATTTGAACAAATCCCCCAGGTTGGACTGGTTGAGATCATTGGTGGTCGTCAACGTGAAGTCAGAGTCGAACTTGATCTAAATAAAATGAAAGAGCGTCAGGTTTCAGCGATTCAGGTGGCGAGCGCTCTTGGCCGAGCAGGAACCAATATTCCTTCGGGGAAAATCGCGGTCTCTGCCAGCAAGGAAACTGTTTTCAGAACTGTCGGTGAATTTCAATCTTTAAAGGAAATGGAGAACACTATTGTTCAATTCCTTGGAAATGATGTGCCAATCGTTTTAAGTGATGTGGCAACAGTACATGAAGGTCTTAAGGACCAAAAAAGTATTGCTATCGTGAATGGCAAACATTCTTTGTTCCTCAGCATTTTCAGACAAACGGGTGCCAATACAGTTGAGGTGGCCAATAATGTCATTAAACAAACTGCGGCACTGAATGAGATCCTGGCCAAACGTGGAGACAAAGCTAAACTAACGGCCGTGAGAGACGGATCTAAGGCGATCAGTGACAATATTTATGATGTGAAAGAGTCCATTGCCATCGGAATTATCCTTACTATCATCGTAGTATTCTTCTTTCTGGGTTCTTTCCGCTCAACCATCATCACTGGCCTGGCCCTTCCGAACTCACTGTTAGGCGCATTTATTCTTCTTGCCTTCGCTGGCTTCACTATTAACGTCATGTCGCTTTTGGCACTCTCTCTAGCAGTAGGACTACTCATCGATGACGCCATCGTTGTGCGGGAAAATATTTTCCGCCACCTTGAAATGGGTAAAGATCCAAAGACCGCCGCTATTGATGGAACTAATGAAGTGATGCTTGCCGTAATCGCGACAACTTTTACCGTTATTGCCGTATTCGGACCGATTGCCTTTATTTCAGGAACAGTCGGACAATTCCTTAAACAATTCGGGATGACCGTTTGTTTTGCTCTGATGATTTCTATGTTTGATGCGATCACTATCGCTCCCATGATGTCTGCTTACTTCGCTGGAAAAGTCGTGCCTCACGGACAAGGTCCTGACATGAAGACCTTCTACGGCAAGACTTTTGGCCGTGTTCTTCATTGGTTTGATAAATTTCAAACAAAGCTTGAAGACCTCTATGTCGCCATTTTGCGCTTTACACTCAAACACCCTTTGAAAGTTATCGGCATGGGGATCGCTATATTTGTCCTGAGTATTTATTCACTTAAATTCGTGCCAAAAACTTTTATCTCGGCCCAAGATCAAGGTGAGTTCTCAGTTAATTTGGATCTTCCACCAGGCACTCCTTTGAATGAAATGGAGAGAGTCTCTCTTCAGATAGATGAAGTTATAAGAAAGCATCCTGAGGTTGCAGCAAGTGTATTAACCGTTGGAACCAAAGAAGGCGAACCGAATAAGGCCTCGTTCTATGTGAGACTTGTTGATTCTAAAAAACGCAAGCTCAACACCATTGAGTTCAAGGCCTTAATCAGAGAAGATATGAAGCCATTCGCATTCGCCAACGTCACTGTAGGTGACTTTGACCAAGTTGGCGGAGGTATGCGTCCATTTAACGTAAACATCCAGGGTAATGACGAAAAAGAACTGGCAAAGATTGCAACTGAAGTCTTTAACAAACTCAAAACGCACCCTTCACTTACCGGTGTGGATTTAAGCTACCGTCCGGGTAAACCAGAGTTTCAAATCATTCCTGATAGAGAAAGGGCCGAGCGTTTGGGTGTTTCAACCAATATATTAGGTATGGAGCTTCGTACATTGATGGAAGGTCAGACTCCTGCGGTCTATCGCCTGGAAGGCGAAGAGTACGACATACGAGTGAGACTACGTGAGGATCAAAGAAATCTTCAAAAAGAATTTAATCGAATTGCAATTCCTAACATTAACAATCGCCTCATCCCACTTGCCAATGTAGTCAAAGGTGTGGAGACAACAGGTCCTGCAAATATCACCAGACAAGACCGTGCCCGATATTACCAAATATCCGCGGACATTACGCCGAACGGTCCCGGTATGGGCGGAGCAATGGCCGAAGTTAATCGAATATTCAAAGACGAAGTGAAATTACCTGAAGACATGAATTTCAAATTTGTTGGTCAGGCCGAAAACTTCGGCGAGATGATTCAAAGTATGGCGATTGCCTCTGGCCTTGGGATTCTCTTTATCTATCTTGTTTTGGCATCATTGTATGAATCATTCATTACACCTTTTACCATCATGTTGGTTCTCCCCCTTGCTATGTGTGGTGCCTTCTTTGCTCTCTTTATAACTGGTGCCAGTCTGGATCTATTCTCAATGATCGGTTGTATTATGCTTCTGGGAGTTGCAACCAAAAACTCCATCATCCTGGTGGATTATACTAACCAGCAAACTAAAAATGGTATCCCACTTAAGGATGCAATCTTGCTTGCAGGTAAAAATCGTCTTCGCCCGATTCTCATGACTTCTTTTGCCCTTATCGCTGGATTTATTCCAATTGCCGTTGGATTAAATGAAGCCTCAAGACAAAGAACATCCATGGGTATCGCTCTTATTGGTGGTTTGATCAGCTCTACACTTTTGACACTGATTATTGTTCCCGCCGCCTATACGTACATAGAACGCTTCCGTTTATTCACGAAGAGAGTATTCAGCAAAATTACGGGAGCTGACTCCAGCATGTATTCAGAGAAGGAGGACTAATGGTTATTCATAAAATTAAAAAATCAGACCTGTCTGAATTAAATACGAAGCAACGGATTCTTGAAGTCTCTATGAATCTCTTTGCTCTCAAAGGATATGACGGTGTTTCAATTCGAGAAATTGCCAAACTCGCCGACGTGAACGTCGCATCTTTGAACTATCATTTCAAAAGCAAAGAGAATTTAAGGCAAGAGTTGATGGAATTTGTTGTGGGGGATTTTAAAAACAAAATCGCGACACTTCCAGAAGTTAAGTCCACCGCCGAATTCGCCGTTCAAATTTATGAGGCATTAAGCGAGGACAGTGCCAAGTGCTTAAACCAATTCAAACTGATCCTGGAGTCCAATCAACATCCCTGCGATACTGATGCCTATCCTGTTGGCTATGAGCAATTCTCGGCCTATATGTCTAAGGAGCTAGTCGAGACAGTTCCGATGGAAGAGAGAATGTGGTTAATAAACGTCGTGTTTACCTATGTGGTTCACACTGCTGTGATGTCAGCTACAGGTATTGGGCAAAAAGCAGTTGAGAAATTTTTCCCAAAGAAAAAAGCTTCTATACCGCATTACATAAGTCAGTTAGTTGAATCGTTGGTCAGAGACCTGAACCAACGATACAAAAAATAGTTTAGTTATTTAAAGGGAAGGATAATCCGTATAGCCCTTGCTGCCTTTAGCATAGAGGGTTTGAAAATCCGTCTCATTTAACTTGTGACCTTCTGCAAACCTCAGCGGTAAATCAGGGTTTGAGATGAAAGGCACACCAAAAGAAACAGCGTCGGCATTACCTTCAATAATAATCTTTTCAGCACTTTCTTGGGTGAATTTTTCATTAGCAATATAGACACCACCAAAAGCTTTTTTGAGTTTAGGGCCCAGACTGTCTGGGCCTTGGGATTCCCGCGCAAAAATGAAAGCAATTTTACGTTTGCCAAGCTCGGTTGCCACATATGTAAAAGTGGCTTCAGGATTTGAATCAGAAATAGAATGTGCATCTCCTCGTGGAGCAATGTGCATTCCCACACGATCCGCTCCCCAAACTGAAATCACGGCATCAGTGACTTCAAGCAACAGGCGTGCTCTATTTTCGATCGACCCGCCATATTGGTCAGTTCTCTTGTTTGTCCCATCTTGCAGAAATTGATCCAGCAGATAACCGTTGGCCCCGTGGATTTCAACTCCATCAAAGCCAGCTTTTTTTGCATTCTCAGCACCTTTTCTAAAAGCTTCAACAATCGCCGGGATTTCATTTGTCTCAAGTGCTCTGGGAGTTACATAATTTTTTTCAGGGCGAACTAAACTCACATGACCTTCGGCCGCAATCGCACTTGGCGCCACAGGCAGCTTACCATCCAGAAAGATGGGATCAGAAATTCTTCCCACGTGCCACAGTTGCATCACAATTCTTCCGTCTTTGGCGTGAACTGCAGAAGTGATTTTTTTCCATCCTTCAACCTGATCTTCTGACCAGATTCCCGGCGTATCAGCATAACCCACACCCATAGGTTCAACTGAAGTTGCTTCGGTAAGAATCAGACCTGCTGAGGCCCTTTGAGTATAATATTCGGCCATCAAAGCGTTTGGAACGCGACCTTCTGGCGTGGCACGGGAGCGAGTCAGGGGTGCCATAATAATTCTATTTGGGAGGTTGAGAGCGCCGACTTTCAATGGTTGAAATAATTTAGACATAAAGTTTACCTTATAAAATAATGGAGGAGATGGATGGATTTTAACCACCGAATCCCAGCTTTGCACACTGGTCCCTTAAACTCTCGGGCACATCTCCATAGTGAATAATGCATCAATTAAAGATACATTATGACAATCCGAACCTAAATGCAACTATAAAAAGTACATTTTTTGTAAAATCAACAAATCTATGTTAGGCTATTCCCATGGTTGACACACGTTTTTCTGTTTCAGTTCAAATTATGATCACGCTGGCCTATCATTCAGACGAAATGATGAACTCTGAAGCTTTGTCTAAAGTTTTCAAAACCAATCCAACCTTCATTCGAAAATTAGTTTCCAATTTAGTGGAAGCCCAATTAGTTGACAGTTTTCGTGGAAAGAATGGCGGTATTAAAATTGCCCGCTCTCCGAGCGAGATTTCACTCAAAGATATCTATGTGGCCTCAACCGAAAAAAAGACTTTAGTTTCGGCCCATAAAAAACCTACCATCAAGGCCTGTCCAGTCAGCTGCTCCATGGATAAAATCTTCTGTGATATTGTTGATGGGATCGAGACCTCGACTAAGAGTTATTTATCTAAGAAATACTTAAGTGACCTGCTGAAAAAAATCTCCGCTAATTAAATATTTTGTTATTGTAGAACTTTAAGGCCAGATAATTGGAGACTGGCAAATATAAAAGTACTCTTTCATCACCATCAGTGCTTACGATGCTATTCAATTGCGACAATTGTGCCGTAGCAGCGTTGGCCACCGAATTATATTTATTATTAATTAAGTCCAGATCAAAAGCTCCAAGTGTAATCTGCTTATCATCTGTTGACATGTAGGGGTACATAATCCCCTCTGTTTGGTGTCCTAGGCCCAGAACATGTCCAGCTTCATGAAGGATCAAAGTCTCTAAGTAGTAAGTTGTATCATCTAGTTCATCTGTCGAAAAATTAAATTCACTTCCATTTACCACAATATCCGCATGAATAATTTCGTAATAAGTTTCATATGAAGAGTCGACACTTCTTCTAAAATAAATTTGAGTGACGGCAAGATACCCTGAACCCAATTCTCTAATTGGGACAGTACTAAGGTAAATGCCATTAACCGTTTTGTCGTTGTAGTAATAGTCAGACAGTTTTGTGAAATTTAAATTAGGAGTTTGCTGTAAATTCTGAAAAAAATTAATACTGGCACCACTCTCTCAAACTTCCAGAGAATTTGTTATTAATGTCTGGGACTGGTTGTCGAAATTATCCGAAACTTTCATCTGTACTGGAAACCTTGATGGATTCCATCTCATTTTACTCATATCAATGTTATCTGTAGAGATTGGGACATCTTCGTCTTTTTTTCCGCAGCTTGCGGTAATTAGGATAAAAAGACAGAGAATTTTTTTCACCATATCATTTTAGCAAAGTTCTAATTCTATACAAAACGGCAATCTAGGCCACTAGCTCTAAAGAGCCTCATTGAAGTAATCCTTGTACAACTGCCTGAAACCTTTGCTTCTAAGAAGAGAGTTCTCTTTTTTTAATTCATTTAAAGCAAACTCCCTCGCCTCTTCATTTTCTATTCGCCTTAAATGGGAAATACTGACCATAAAAGACAGGTGCTCATCAGGCACTAAACCTTCCTTTGAAATCACTGCTCCTGCCTTGAGTCTAGCGACAAAGATTTCAGCTTTTTCATCATCTTCAAGTTTTGAATTCATAGTCAAATTCAGGAGAAAACTTTTCAATCCATCATCTTTTGAATTTCCCATCAGTTTAGAAAAAACCTGAACCGTCTCTTGGGGGTTTTTAACCAATTCATCCAGCATAGATTGTCGTTTAAGAATATTCTCTTCCGTATAAGCAGGACTGCCAGCATGAAATTCATTGAGTTGGTTAATAGCTTTCACTTTTTCTGCTGCCAAACCAGATCTTTCTAATTCGCCGTTTGAATGACTTAATTCTTCTTTAGTAATTTTAGTGGCCGCGGGCGTCCTGTCGCCAGAAGAAATTTTGGTCTCAGCTGGTTTATATTCCAGCGGAGAATCCCCCTGCATAAAGTAGGCGCTGAGAGCGAAAAATAGAGAAAGACTAAGGATCCTTTTCCAATTCATCAGTCGATTATCACATGATGCAATTTTTCAAGGCACCATTACTTGTCGTTAACGACTTAAAGCATTGATTTACTGGAATATAGATATAGGTCTTCGGCCATAGGGTGACAGCATTTAAAATGGGCACATGAAGCTATTGGCCTTTATCCCATTACTTATACTTGTTTCCTGTCAGGAGAACCTCCGTTCACGCTCGCTGATTGATGACTCTATCAGGGCCCCAGCGGGCACTAGTACCACTACACCCAACAATCCCACCATTCCTACAACGGAAGTGGCCAATACACTCCATCCGCGCTGTCAGTCCTCCTATAGATGTCTTTACACCACCATGCCAGTTTATGATCAGGATGCTACTGGGCTGGAAAACTATGTCGGAAATAAAATTGGCGTCGCAAACTATAATGATCCAGGACTTTGTGCACCAACATCAGCGGCGATGATGCTTAGAGCGGTGTTGAATGAAAGAAATGCGAACACGAAACTTAATAATTCGTTCTTAGAAAGTGTGAAGTCCAGACCTTGGTATGAAACCATTTATCAAATCGGTTTAGACTCCTCAACTAACTTCGTAAGTGGTGGGACTTCGCTCTATGGAATCTATTCCTCTTTTGATTCCTACTTTCAAAATACTGTGGCCCAAAAAGGTTTTTATCTGACGCTACAAAGCTCCTGGGCGCAATCAGCTTATGTTTCCAATCAGGACATTATTAAGTTAATCAGATCGAAAAAACCTACTTTTTTTACCGTAATCGATGCCCTTCAAAAACATGAAACCACAACTGGTGGAGTGAAAAAAACCTGGCATCAAAATGCAAGCACCGTTCACGGAGTCGTTATAAAAGGGTTTGATGGTGATCGACTCCACATTCAGGATCCGTGGGGCATGGACCATTTTGCCCGACTTGAGCACGAACAATTCGCCCAATCCTCGCAAGGACCGTCTCAGATTCATGGAGTTTTTAAAGGTTTTACTAATAATACGAGTCATTTCATGGGCCGCTACGGGCAGGATCGTAAAATTAAGCTAACTGGGATGATCGCTCTAAGTTTGGATTAGTAAATTTAATTCACTCCTGCCATAATACCTCCATGAAAAAACAGTCACAATACGTCGCTTTCCTATTGGCAATCTTCTCACCTGTGCTTCTGGCAAAAGAATACACATTGATGAAAAACGAAACGATCTCCCAATTGCTCTATGATCGCCTTAAGATCTCCCCGATCTATAAGAATGGTTACCTCAAAAAGGTTTTGCAATATAATGACCTTACTGAAAAACAATCAAGATCACTTCCACCAGGATCCAAAATCTATCTGCCGCCCTCAACTGAATATGCCGAGGAAAAAATCATTGAGGAGACACCCGAAATAGAGGTCGTAAAAGAAGTCAATCAGACGTCTTTTTATGCAGGAATCACTCCAATAATTGAAATGATTGATGCGGAC
>JAIFLR010000093.1 GCA_020048985.1 Halobacteriovorax sp.
GAGAACTCAGAGGACGAAATCCGACAAGAGGCCCCCCAGTTATCATATCAGTAAAAATAAATTGCTTCACGCACGGTTACCGGAAGGACACAGAATTTCTGGCTGCTCCACCGGAGCGGTGGGAGCCGAAATGAGAGCGCTAAAGGCCGAAAGAAAAGCCGAAGAAGAAGCAAAAATCAAATTTGAAGAATCACTACCCAAGCTTGATTTTAATCCCACTCAAAACTTTGTTGAAAGAGGATTTTCACCTTCAGGTGGGAACGAATTTGAAAATGTTCAGCAAGGCGTGGATTTAAACCTGGAACTCGAAACCCTGTGAAGTAAAAAAACCGGATGCTGTTTTATTGGCATCCGGTTTTATACATCTCAATATTTCGAATCAGAAACTGTGATTTATACTAGGGTTTTAGAAGTTCCATGATTCTTTCGAATCTCTTTGAAGAAACTGTAATCTCTTTGCCTTCATCAGAATTGATTGCCGACATTAACAAATTGTAATCTTTTTGATATTTTGTGTTCGTAAGCCCCTTAATTGTCGCTTTGAAAGGCAAAAGTATTAAGTCATATGTTACGGTTGCTGGCAAAGAGAGCATTCCCGCGGTATCCACGTTATCCATTCCATCTTCTGTAATTGCGCCTGTTGCAGCGAAAAGCTTAATTGAAGATCGGTCTCTTGAAACAATCTCAAGCAGAATCTGCGAGGATTCAATGTGCGCTGTGAAACTTTCAATAGTTAATACTCCCGTTGAAGAATTAAAGTCAAAATTAACTCTCTCTAGGGAATCATTCGATACAAGAGAACCAGCGAATGCAGAAATACTTCCTAGCGCCAGTAATCCAATAAGTAATCTTTTCATAAATTCTCCTCGAGCATTCTCTGCTCATTTGACTAATGTTTTCGACTCATAAAATGAGCCGTTTCTTTTTGCGTATGATCTCAGATCCTGAAAAATTAAAAAGTCCTCAGGTAAATCTTACAATCCCGACTTATGGTGAAAGTGGCAAAAAGATTGACAGTTGCGAGATGATTTCAATTGCTTATGGGATTCATTCTGGTTTTGGAGGCAATCCATCTTCTGAGGGCTTTGAAGCTTTCTGGGAGGTCTTGTGGTGATTCAAGATTCAGGGCCAGATTCTGAATGGCGAGATTGAGGTATTCTGGAAGGCTTATCGAATATTTAATGGCTTCCATTGTTGGAAGATGGGCTTTTTTGAAGGCTGCCGGAAGCTCCTCAGAAAGCTTCTTGAGAAGATCTTCAACTAATTTTTTTGGGAGGTTCCCCTTGTAAATATCCAGTACTGTAAGTTCAAGAGTCTGGGTGTAGGCCCTTAAAATAGAAGCTTCAGTTACACCAAACCCTAGCTTACTCAGATCAGGATAACTTTCAGGGTAATGGGCATACTGAGTGAAGTAAGCATGAAATTCGGCCGTAACATATTCCATGAAATTTTCAAAAGGGTCGCCTAGAAAACCAGAAGCTTCAGGGAAATTCCCATCAATTGCCTGATTCACATGAACGAACTCGTGTTCAAGAACTGATAAAAAGAACTGGCCCTTCATTTTAATTTTTGAGGCCGGAATGACAACGGCTGGTGGGGAGTATAGATTAAGAATGGTTAAAGCGGGAGTTGCGACTGCCACACATGAGGGGGCGAATGAGCTGAACCAATCATCATCCACCCAAGCGGTAAGATAAGATCTTTTGAAGATGGATGATTCTAAAAGTTTCGCCTTGGTCACTGGTAATTCGGTGCCAGCAGATTTTGCGAGAGACTTATAGATTTTGAGTTCCTTTAAGAACTCGTTTGCCTCCTCCATATATTCGCCGTGGAGGCTCTTTGAAGGAGTATTCAGTTTTAGAATTTTCTTAAGCTGCCGTTGTTCAGCAGGCGTGGTGTGATTCATATTCTTTCCAGATTTCTGTTGGGTCAGATTATGGGTTCTTTTGAAAGATTTGTCACCGGGTCAGGATAATTCCTTCTCGATCAGGTTTGTTACTTCATGGATCCAATAAAAATGACCACCTGAATTTGGTGAGTATATGGTTTCTTCAGACTCTCGCTCTGATTCAAATTCCGAAACCGCCATTTGCCAGCTAATAGGATCTTGGGTCTTCATGAGTTCTACGGTATCAAATGTCATCCATCCCACTTGAGTGGTCTCTGGATAGCATTGGCGGATTGATTCTTCGAAGGCGTCTTCTTG
This sequence comes from Halobacteriovorax sp., assembly GCA_020048985.1. Classification (GTDB taxonomy): domain Bacteria; phylum Bdellovibrionota; class Bacteriovoracia; order Bacteriovoracales; family Bacteriovoracaceae; genus Peredibacter. The sequence goes on from JAIFLR010000093.1 coordinate 2,207, forward strand.
ATTCACGGGAGATAGTTCAGTTTCCAGAATATGCTCCACGATCCAATCTGTACCCCAGTCTAAACCTACCGATGGAACAAGACGGGCCAGATCGTCGGAGCCGCATTTTGAGCAGATTCCTGATGGGGCATTTTCGTAGCAGCCCATGCAGAACGGGATTGACCGTTTTAAGGCGAGTTTATGTAATTGATTTTTGATTTCTGAATTCATGTTCTGTCTCCGATTTGTGTTTTTCCCACTTGATTGAGGGCCTCTTCACCCAAAAGAGAGGCCCGAGGTGGGAAAAAAGGGAGCGCAGATTTTTGGCCCGATCCGACTTCAGGCAGGTGAATGCCTGAAGCGAAGCGGATGGCATGAGCGTGCGGGAGGATCGAAAAGGACAAAGAGCGGAGCGAGCGTCACCGTAAGGAGACTGTTTTTGAATTCAGTGAACTTTTCTTTTCACTCGCTTTGGTCGCGACTGTTCTGGTGGCAGCATGGGCATGCCCCATTTAGATGCTTGGGACTCCTTTATCAGGTAAAGCTGGGCCAGTTGTATCTTGTAGATCATTTTGGGGAGCTGACCTGTGGATGCGGCCAGGATGGTGAGAGAGACGGCGATTTTTACTAGGCTATTCATACATTTCCTTTGGTAATTTTGGGTTATTTTTTTGAGCCAGGACAGGGTTAGCTATGACTCATACTCTGGAGCATGGGCATGATAATTCTTAGCTTGTTTTCATCCATTTGGCCTATTATCGAACGACACTGCTCTATCATTTCATGACGTAATAGTGGCTGCCTTAGGAGCTGATGATAATTCTCCATAGTGAAGCCGTAAGTTTCGACGATATGACGGATCTTTTTTTCAGTAAGTGCTATGCGACCATTTTCAATAAAACCGATGACTTTTTCACCATACTGACAATTCTTGCTCGCGCTGTACTGGTCTAGATCTTTTTGAAGTCGCAGCTCTTTCAGGACTTTACATTCTCGGCCTATTCTTCTGTGGCAGAACCGACGATTCTCCCTTTTATCGGTAGTGATTTTTTTTCTAATCGAGTGGGCATCGTCTGTTGCCTTTATCCTGCCCGACCTTAATGCCTCGACCTCAGTGTCCGAGAAGCCATATTTCGCCTGAAACATCTTGAATTGCTCTAAAGATATTTCCCCGCGACCATTTTCTAGCTTCTCGATATTTTTAAAAGAAAAATCGAAGAAATGCTCGGCCTGCTGACGGGTGAGCCTTCTGAGAAGCCTCATTTTTTTTATGAGGATTGCATAATCAGAAATGGGGGCCATTTTTTGTTCAGGTGTTTGAATCATGGATGCTTCCATACGGATCTCCTTGGAGTTTTTTTGTTGGTTTTGATTGCGAAAACAGAAACGAAGTAGAGCAAGCATGTGCTTGCTGAAAAAAGGGATTGGTTTTAGTGGTTTAGAAAGAAAGCAGCGACCATACGCAAGCGTATGCTTGTCGCTTGTTCTTTTCAAGACATGGGTAACACTTCATACCGGACACATAGGTTACACTTCTAAATAAATCACTCGGTTATAATCTTCCTATAACAGGAGGTTATATGGGGTGGCAGGAGTGTTCTCAAATGGATGAAAAGCTAAAATTTATTGCCCGTTTAATTGAGGGCGAGAAAATGGCCCCCCTTTGCCGGGAGTTTGGTATTTCTCGAAAAACCGGCCACAAACTATGGGGCCGATACAAAGATATGGGTAATGAAGCTCTTATTGAACAAAAGAGAACTCCCTATCGTTATGCCAATAAAATCCCACTTCAGGTTGAAGCACTTATCCTCGAAACAAAAAAAGAATTTCCATCATGGGGTGCACCTAAAATTAGAGAAAAAATAAGCAGAAGACACGCTGATATAAAACTCCCAGCGATTAGTACGATTCACGCAGTCCTTGATCGCAATGGACTTGTAGAGAGTAAGCTTCGACGTCGTAACCACGCAGCACAAGACATGCAAGGGACTCATCTTTCTAATCCAGTGAATCCAAATGAGCTTTGGTGTGCTGATTACAAGGGTGAATTTATGACTGGAGATAAGAGGTATTGCTACCCATTAACAATTACGGATCACGCCTCAAGATTTCTCCTCAGCTGTGAGGCTCTCACAAGTACTAGCGGAGATTTTGCTCTAGAAAGTTTTATCAGAGTTTTTAAAGAATTTGGATTACCGAATGCTATAAAGACGGACAATGGTTCTCCCTTCGCAAATGGAAACTCACTCTATGGATTAACCAAACTTTCTGTCTGGTGGCTTCGACTAGGAATTGCACTTGAGAGAACAGAACCTGGTCATCCTCAGCAGAATGGAAGACATGAAAGAATGCATTTAACTTTAAAAAAAGAGACAACAAAACCAGCGGGCCTAAATCTTTTTCAACAACAAGAGAAGTTCGATAATTTTATTGAAGTTTTTAATAATGAACGACCTCATCAGGGCATTGATATGAAATATCCTTCAGAAATTTATAAACCTTCCGAAAGGGCCTATAAAGGAATGGAACCACTGTTTTATCCATTTCACGATAAAACGATTCAAGTCACTAAATGCGGACGAATCTGTGAGAAAGGATTAAAAGTTAGTTTAAGCACTGCTTTTGCAGGTCAGGAAGTAGGAATCAAGGAAGTTGAGGATGGAATTTGGGTTGTTTCATTCTTAGATTATGATCTTGGATACTTTGACCGGAACAATTCGAGAGTTGAGCCGGTCGACGACCCGTTTAACAAAAAAGTGTAACCTATGTCTTCGGTATAAACTGTAACCTATGTGTCGAGAATGGACCGCTGCTACTGAAAATTTGTGGCCGGTAAGCGTTTGGTAAGGGATTGATGAAAAATGAGGAAATGTCTTGAAATGAAGAAGCGAGAGGTTAGATGCACTCCTTATAGTTATAAGTGCTTAGATTGAAACGAAAAAACAGGAATGTTGAAAAGTGCCAAGATTTTTATGGAGCGGCTGATCAGATTCGAACTGACGACCTTCTGCATGGCAAGCAGACGCTCTACCAACTGAGCTACAACCGCATAAACGAGAAAAGTGAAGTAATATTAGCTGGTTCCATCGAAACTTGTCAACCACTAACTTATTTTTTTAAAGCCTTATTTCTTAATAGTTTCAACAGGTTCTTCAGGGCATGGGGCACGGCCATTTCTATGGGTAGTGCAAATAACCTCAGTCTCGATCTTCTTGCTCTCACCGACGAAGTCCAGGGCATTAGGCGCCTGTTCTGAAGGGGTAATGACCACTTTCCCTGCATAAACTTTTGTGAATGAGGCATACCCGCAGCGGTGAATGCTTTCCTGGTGAATAACTGCCTCTGAAGGCATATCAATTTTTACGTCAAAGACTGGAATGATGACGTCTTTTTCTTCGCTGCCATAGCTGCTAACGGTCATGGTGTTGGTATTGTGGCCGCTCGCCCATTTCACTGTCGCTCTTGAGTTCGAGCAATGTGTGGCAAAATAAGAGGCATGAGCAGAGCTCAAAATAAAGAGAGTTGATAGCGCCAAAAGAAGTTTCATAGACCCTCGTTTGATTAGTAGTTGGCACCGTTTTACGAGGAGGAGAATTCTAAGTCAAGGAGTGGATCTGACTACTGAAATTTCTGCTCTAAGGCCTTAATAATCTTTTGGTAACTTGGGTTAGGGAAGCGGGTCAAAATGATAGGAAGGATGTCTTTCTTACTAGATGGCATTGTAGGGTTGAGAAGAATTTTGACAAATGCATCTGCCACAATAAAGACTTTTGAGAGAGGGTGGAGGTCTTCACCTGGATTTTCTTCAAAACCCACTCCATCAGTCTTACCATGGGACTGAATGAGAACTGTTTTGATGTAGTCATTAGCATCAGGATGATTGGCCATGAGGGCCACGGCATCTTTAGCGTGATTGAGCACCTGACGTTTTTCTTCATCAGTTAAGTTTGATTCAGTTAATTCTCTCATAGAAGAGATCTGCATTTGAAGATTTGACTTCAGTGTTACGTCCGAGAAGAAGGCCACAAAACTGAGGGTCTCGAGATGCTCTGGCTTATACCAACTTTGTTTTGAAAGTATGTAATGGCACATTAAGGCGAGAAGGTGACAGTGCTGATAGGCGTGAGAAACTTTATTGGAGAATAAAAATTTAAGAAGCTGGGCCACCTGTGGCGAATTTTTAACAGATTTAACCATCGAATTGATGGACGCGTCTGATAACTCCACAGAGACATCATCAAAGCCAATCGCCTGGATAGATTCACGGACAATTTCATGGGCATTGGCAGTCGTCAGGATGCGATCTTCCATCGTCAGGTCTTCACGCTCCAATTTTTGAATCAGAGTATTTGTGACAAAGGTCGTGAAGTATTGAATGTAATCTTTAGGGACGTAAAATTCTTTCAAACCCTGATCTTCATACTTTTGAATATCATTTTTATCAAAAACATCTTTTGAGTGGATGCGTTTTACAAATTGAAATTCATTCGGGCCTTTCTTAATTCGGATGTAAATATCACAGGGAGTTTTACTGATGTCATAAAAGTAATGAACCCCAACCGGCAAAAAATCTGGTCTTACTTTGCCCATTGAATCCTGAAGATTGACTCCCAAGTGCTGGGCAGCTTCTTTGATCAGCATCTCCCAGCTCACTGGTGCCTTAAGGCATACAATTTCGCCAGAGATCGTTTTACTCTCACCAATAATAAGCAGGGCAGTGGCGAGGTTTTCTGATTTTATAAAATTGTAAATTTTGACGGCTGTGTCCTCAGATCCAACTTTGGCCTGAGTGATAACTAATCCTACCTGCGGAAGAATGCGCAGAAGCTCAATGGTGTCGTCAGCATTCTTTCTATGAATGACATCAGTTCCAACAAAGGTGTTTAAATTTAGAGAGAAAATCTTTCTGAGATCTTCATTGCTTTCAATTAGTATCGTTTGACTCATACGAGAGATTTTAGCAACTGAATGCGCTAGAACCAAGGAAATAAACTAAATAGTAAATAAGTCAGGTTCTTGGACCGGCACTTGCACTCCATTAAGGCCCAATAAGTGGCCACTGAAAGCCATCGTTTCAGGATTAAATGCTCCCACTTTGCCCGACCCACCCGGTATATCGATAACATAATGGGGAAGGGCCCAACCAGGGAGGTTGGTTCGAAGTTGAGCATAAAGCGATCGGCCTTCCTCAAGCGGAAGGTAAAAATGAAGACCACCCTTAACCTGATCCGGGTGATGCAGATAATAGGGTCTTACTTTAAGCGCGATAAATTGATTGAACAAATCCAGCAGAGCATTCAAATTATCATTCACATCTTTCAGGAGCACGCTTTGAGAGAGAAGTTGAATATTAAGTTGGGAAAGCTCCTTAATTTTAGAAATGCTTTCAAAATCAAACTCGTCAACATGGTTGGCATGAATCGCCAAGCTTAGCGTGCGAAATTTTTCAGCGTAATTCTTTAAGAGATCTTTAAAACCCTCATCCAAGCGGCTGGGCAGAATAACCGGGTATCGAGAATGAAACCGGATATCTTTGATGGAAGGTATTTCAGAGAAGGCCTGAAGATAGTTTCCGAGTTTTTCGTTAGAAAGAGTCAGTGGATCACCACCGGTGAAGATTATTTCACTGATTTCGGAGTGTTCTTTCAGATATTGCAGCGTCTTTGTGAAATTGACCTCGAAGAGTTCATCACTTGCATTTAATTCATTTTTTCTAAAGCAGTAACGACAATGAACAGGACAGATACTGGTTGGTGTAAAGAGGGCCCGCGAGGCGTAGCGATGAATAAGTTGCGGGGCCTTAAAATGTTCTTTGTCCCCAATGGGATCGGCCATGCCGGCGTCATTTAATTCTCTGCTGTCAGGAAGAAATTCCTTTGCCAGAACTCCGTCTCTGCCTTGAGATTTTATTTTTTTTGCCAGGCCTTGGGGAATAAAAATGGGATATTGATTTTCGACTAAAGAGGTTGGGCAATTCCAGCCAAGGAACTGATAGAGATCAGAAGAATTCTTATAGGCCGCTTGAAAATCACTTTTCCAGCTTAGGTTCATGCCCATTTTTTTCCAATTCTTTTAAGTACTTTCGTTTATAAAACCAGGCACAAAAGCGGATGAGTAGTGCCCCGTAAACTGAAATTCCAATAAAGTGATACATCAGCGTTTTAAAGGGAAGAATGCCGCCCTCATACAAGGTGTAGATGATCCAATTCAATAGAAAGAGGTGGGCCAGCAGAATAAATAACTGCATCAATCGATGATTCAAATTTTCTTTATTGATAAAATTTTTCATTGAGGCCCCGCACGCCAGTAGCTAGCTTCAAGCTTGGCATATGATTTAATTTTTTTTAGGAGAAATGATTTATTCATGCCGGTTAAGAGACACTCTGCAAATAAAACCGGCCCTCTCGGAAGAGGCATCAGCCCGATTGGCCGCACTGGACGGTGGGAGTCTTTGATTGAGGTGCCCTTGTACTCCAGAGTCAGTAAATTCTTTGCCTGCACAAGTTGAGTCAAACCGTTGAGGCGAGTCGAAAAGTTAAAACAATCATTTTTATCGAATTGAGATAGGCGGAAAACAAAACTTTTCTCTCTTGGAGTTTTTTGATCGATAGGCAGCTCACCGATGGCGGCCATGATTTTTAAACACGCATAAGTATCTTCAATCGCTACGTGGTGATTCAATTTAAATCCACAAAATTCACTCATGGTGGAGAGTTTGAAATTCGCCGGCTGTTTCTCTAATGGTCGATAAACGGCCCTGCCCCATCTGCAAGAGTCATAAACATCTAGTGGTGGGAATTCGATTTGAAAATCGTGGGAAGCCTTAATCAGATAACCCAGATCAAAAGAAGAATTATGAGCAATCATGGGGTGGCGACCGACAAAATCCCAAAATTCTTTAAGTGGCTTTTTGAGTGTGGGAGCATCTTTTAAATGATCATTAGTTAGACCGTGAAACTGAATGGTAAATTCCGGAATATCTATTAAGGGATTGATCAAGGAATGAAAGCTCGTGATTTCACCTTCGGGGGTGATCTTAACGGCAGCAATTTCAATAATTTTGTCCACCAAAGGTGAGAGTCCCGTGGTTTCAAGGTCAACGGCGACCAGGCCCTTTGGAAAAAGCGCTAAAAGCGAGGTGATTTCACCAGGGGTCAGTGATAGCGAAGATTGGGATCTTGACATGGAGCTTCTTATAGCCTTTTTTAGAAGCTTTCGTCTACGTATAAGCGACCATGTTTCATTGACAAGTGCGCAGCACAAACCCCAAGATTTCAGGACATTTAGACTCTCTTGATAAAAAAGGATTCCTTCTCATGGCCAAAACATTTGATGTTGTTGTTTTAGGTGCTGGTCCCGGCGGTTATGTTGCCGCTATTCGTGCCGCTCAATTAGGAAAAAAAGTTGCGATCATTGAAGCTGATAAACTCGGTGGGGTTTGTTTGAACCGCGGTTGTATCCCAACAAAAGCACTTCTAAAATCTGCACACTCTGTGCATGAAATTGCAGATCTTAAAAGTCTAGGAATCAACGTTGATTTGAAAGGCTTGGATGCTGGTGTTGCTGTTAAGCGTGCCAACGATATCGCAGACAATATGTCTAAAGGTATCGCTTTTCTCATGAAGAAAAATAAAATCGAAGTGATTAGTGGCAAAGGTGTTTTTAAATCCGCCAAAGTTCTAGAAGTAACCGCTGCTGATGGAAAAAAAGAAGAAGTGTCTGCAACGAACGTGATTATCGCCACGGGAGCGAAGTATAGAACTTTCCCTGGGCTTGAGCATGACGGGAAAAGACTTGTTGGTGCCTGGGAAGCTTTGAAAATTGAAAAACTTCCTAAGTCCATGGGGATCATTGGCGCTGGCGCTATTGGAATGGAGTTTGCTTATTTCTGGAATGCCTTTGGGGTAGACGTTCATATTTTTGAAATGCAAAAAAATCTTCTTCCGATTGAAGACACAGACGTTTCTAAGGAAGTTGAAAAACACTACAAAAAATACGGCATCAAGATGAACCTTGGTATCGAGGCAGTAACGTCCAAAAACAATGGCAAAGATGTTACGTTAACGGTCACAGAAGGTGGCAAGAAAACTGATTACAATTTTGAAATGGGCCTCATTGCGGTGGGCATGACGGGTGTGATCGATGGCTTTGGTCTCGATAAGGCCGGCGTTCAAACTGAGAAAGGCTTCATTAAAGTAAATGAAATGTATGAGACAACTCAAAAAGGTGTTTACGCTATTGGGGACGTTTCAGGACCGCCACTTCTGGCCCATGCAGCTTCTCACGAAGGTGTAGTCGCTGCTGAACATCTTGCGGGTCTTCATCCTCATGCCATCGATAAGATGAATATTGCAGGTTGTACTTACTGTCAGCCTCAAGTGGCTTCAGTTGGTTACACAGAAAGAGCATTAAAAGAAAAAGGCATTGAGTATAAAGTGGGTAAAGCTCCTTTCATGGCAAACGGTAAAGCCATTGCTTCAAATGAAAAAGACGGCTTCATTAAAGTTCTGACTGGCAAGCACGGAGAACTTTTAGGTGCCCACATTGTTGGAACTCAGGCGACAGAGCTTATTCACGAGTACGTTCTTTTCAGAACGATGGAAGGGATAGACGAAGAAATTTTTGCCACCATTCATCCTCACCCGACTTTGGGCGAGTTCTTGGGTGAAGCGGTATTGGCAGCGAAAGGTCGCGCTCTAAATTTATAAAAGATTTTAAGGAGATTATTATATGGCACGTATTGAAATTGTTATGCCCCAGATGGGTGAGTCGATCACGACTGGAACCATTACCAAATGGCACAAAGCCGTAGGAGATTCTATCGAATTGGATGATATCCTTCTCGAAATTTCTACTGATAAAGTAGAATCTGAAATCCCAAGTCCGATTCAAGGTAAGATCGTAGAGCTTCTTTACCCTGAAGGCGCAACTATTGATGTTGGTCGTCCTATTGCGATTATTGAAGACGATATGAATGCCGCTGTCTCTGCAAGTGCAGCCCCTAAAGCTGCCGCAGCTCCGGCAGCAGCTCCAACTAAAGTTGAGGCTCCTGCAGCTGCTCCTGCTCCTGTGGTTGTTGAGACTCACGAAGAAGAAGGCTTTCGCTTCTACACTCCACTGGTTAAGGCGATGGCCAAAGACGCTGGAGTGGCATTGTCAGAGCTTAAACATATTAAGGGTTCTGGAGCAGCTGGAAGAGTGAATAAAGCCGATCTAGAAGTTTATATTGCTTCTCGTGGAAAAGGTGGAGTGCCGGTTGCAGCTGCCAAAGCAGCTCCAGCTCCGTCTGCTGCACCATCTGGTGTAGCGCAAACTCGTGGTAATGGTGAGAGAGTCGAAATCATTGCTATGGATAACATGAGAAAAACTATTGCTAAAAACATGGTTCTCTCAAAACAAACAGCTCCTCACGTTAACTCGATTGATGAAATCGACATGACAAGCCTGGTGAAGGCCCGTGAGAAGCTTAAGAATGAATTTAAAAAACGTGAGGGAATTAACCTCACTTATTCACACTTTGTTCTCTACGCCATCGTACAGGCTCTTAAAGAGCATCCTTTGGTTAACGCTTCTATTGAAGGCGATAACATCGTGGTGAAAAAAGACATTAATCTTGGTTGCGCAGTGGCGACTCCGACGGGTCTAGTTGTTCCGGTGATAAAAAATGCTGGTAACTTGAATCTTACTGGTATTGCCAAGCAGCTGGATATTCTTGCAACGAAGGCCAAAACTAAAAAACTCACTATGGATGATCTGACTGGTGGAACTTATACTTTCACTAACAACGGTTCATTTGGAACTTTGATTGCGACTCCAGTTATTCTTCAGCCTCAGGTTGGAATTTTCTGTACTGGCGTGATTAAAAAACGTGTCATGGTGATGGATGATGATGCGATGGCGATTCGTAGCATGATGTATGGAACTCATACCTACGATCACCGTTTGATTGACGGCGAGCTTGGAAGTAAGTTCCTTGCCAGCGTGAAGTACCATCTTGAAAATATGAATCCAGACGCCCTGATCTAATTATTCTTTTTCTTTCGCCTTGTTCTCCCTTTTAGTGGGAACAAGGTGAAAAAAATCTTCTTGCACATGAATGCCTTTTTCTAGATAATAAAATCTAATCATTTCAAAGGATTGAGTGATGAAAACGATTTTTTTAGCTTTTGTCTTCATTATATCTTCTGCTTCTTTTGCCTCTTCAAATAAATCTATGGTCTGTCACGATACTGAATTCGGGGCGGGACACTTTAAACTCATCATTGCTGATATGAAGGGATTCTTTGCCCCGCGGGAACAAAAACCCATGGTCAAAGGAGAGTTCTGGATTAAGGGCGAAAATTTTCCCGGCATCATTGAAATGGCGATGTTCATGCCTGACTGGAACGATAACTCAGGTTGGTACCGTTCAACTCCTTCACCGCTTGATTTTGCTCTTTGTAACTGGGCAAAGTGCCCGGTTAGGAAAATCAAAATCATGGTTCACACCAAAGATGAGTTGAAGGCCGAGGGAAATATTAAATTTGTTCTCCAGACTACAGCGAAAGAGCGTATTCGATTTGATCGCAAGTTAAACTGCGAAATAAAGTAGCTTCAATATGGATAAGCAACGAAAAAAAACCTGGGAAGATAAGGTTGAGATTGTTAAGGCTTCCTATATGCGGTCTAAGCGAGACTCCGATTTTGCTTCTTCCTTTTACGGCCATCTATTTTTTCTCAAACCAAAAATCAAAGACTATTTTATTCATACTGATTTTGAACATCAGGACAAGGCTTTGCTCCATGGTTTGGAATTTTTTATGGGTTTTCTGGATCACTCTGATGATAATGCCCGAAAACAAGTTTTAAGAATTTCCCAGACTCACTCGAAGTTTAATCTTAATATTCATCCTCATGACTATTACTACTGGATTGAGGCCCTGGTAATGACTGTTAAGTCTCACGATCCGTCATGGTACAAGGACATGGAGTATTATTGGAGAGAAGTTATTTCTTATCCTGTGAGTTTTATGATCAGTCAGTACTTTAAGGAATCAAAGACCGATTAAGGCTTTTTTCCAGTGAAATTCACGTATTGATCAACCAGTGCTTTTTCTGAACCATTAAATTGCGGCCCATAAAATTTGGTCTCAACATCCTTGGGAAGGTAATTTTGGTCGACCCAGTTATTGGGATAGCTGTGAGGATATTTGTAGTTTTTCTTTTCTGGGGAAACATTTGAAAGAGGACCCGGTACTTCTATTGTAGGATTTTCTTTCACAAAACTCAGGGCGCTATCAATCGCCAGATATGCCGAGTTCGATTTAGGTGACAGGGCCATGTAAACAGTGGCGTGCGAAAGAGTAATGCGTGCTTCGGGCATGCCAATTTGTTTGGTGACGTAATGGGTGTTGGTTGTGATTTGTAGGGCCTGGGAATTGGCGAGCCCCACATCTTCAGAGGCCAATATCATCAGCCTTCTCGCAATAAATTCCGGGTCTTCTCCACCATCAAGCATAATTGCCAGATAGAGTAGTGCTCCTTGGGGATCTGAGCCTCTGATGGATTTAATAAAGGCTGAAATCACGTCGTAATGGCGATTAGCATTTCGATCATATTGTCTGGCATGCTGAAAAAGTTCTTTTAAAACTTTCTCTCTATCATCAAGTTCTGACCGGTCATAGGCCTGAAGGCGGGAGAGTTGATTGAGGGCGAATCTGGCATCTCCGTTGGAGAGTTTTGCCAATTCACCAATAAATACTTTTAGCTCCGGACGCTTTAAATCTTCTGCGCCTTTTTCTAAAATGAGCACCAGATCTTTTTCTTCTAATTGTTTTAACTCAATCAATGAGACTCTCGAAATGAGGGCCTTATTTAATGAAGTGTGTGGATACTCAGTTGTCGCACCAATGAAGAGAAAATCAGCGTTTTCCAGATAGGGAAGGAGGGCGTCTTGCTGAGATTTATTGAAGCGGTGAATTTCATCAATGAAGAGAATGCTTTCTTTGCCGAAGTTTTTCTTTCGATCAAGCATTTCTGCGATTAGTTTTTTGAGTTCTGGGATTCCAGAAGTGACGGCCGAGAACACATGGAGCTCACGTTTGATTTGGCCCGAAATGAGATAGGCCAACGTCGTTTTACCAGTACCAGGAGGCCCCCAGAAAATAACGTGACGTGGAAAAGAAACCAGTTTTTCAAGTTGAGGGCGAATATTTGCTTGCCCAAAAAAATCATTCAAACTCTTCGGCCTTAGCTTGGCCGCTAGGGGAAGATCATTTTCTGAGTCAAAATTGAAGGCGTCTAATTGCATGAAGGGAGTTTTACCAACGTCCTAGGAGGGTGTAAAAAAGAAAAATACAGTGCGGCGCCTCAATTCGTTGACATACCACACCCATCTCGATACTTTCTTCCTCCTAAAACCAAAGCTGTTTCGGCTTTTTATCGCTACGCTGAAGGGGGTGTAATGAGCATGGCAACAATTCAAATCGACATTGACGATAGATTTCCAGCAGAGAAAGCTCTTAAGAAGTTTAAACGTATGTGTGATGCCTTCGGTATCGTTAAAGAATACCGCGCTCGTCAAGACTACAAAAAACCTTCAGTTAAGATGAAAGAAAAGCTTGAGAACGCTGAAAAGCGTCGTCACAAGACAAACGTACGTACCCGTTCTTCGAAGTACTAAGTTAAAAAGAAAGGCTCCGAAAGGAGCCTTTTTTATTTCAAAATATTAAAAATAATTTCTCAGAATACTATTCCAGCGGCTATGAATCGCCGACAAATAAGCGCCCATGCCCTCAGGGGTCTTTTTATTTCGTTTAGTAAGATTTTGATTCAAAAGATTCAAAGAGAAATTGAGTGAGTTAATATTGCGGTTAAGAAATTCATAGTTTTGACTCCGTGAGATCTGCTGCTGAACGGGATGAATAAAATTAAAATAAAAATTCCGAAAATCTTCTTTATACGTGAAGGGTATGTATTCCACCACCGTCAGAGAAACAAATGTACTTAGACCATCAATTTTTTTTACGACCTCAAGGGTAGGCATTTTCAAATAAGCACCGGCCTTTATTATGAGGGCAGCATTATCGAGAGTGCCTTTAATATCTTCTAGCTCGATCATAAATTCATTTGTCGTTCTAATGCCGGCCAGAGGATTCATGTGAAGGCTGCTTGACATCTTCTGGCGTGAAATCAACTCCAGAGTCTTGGCCTGAACGCCCACCAGGCGGTTTCTGAGGTTGGTTATGTTACTGAGGCAGGCCAGTTCCAGATTCCTCGGACACTTTTCGCGAATCAATTCTTTCTCACCATGAAGGTCATCAATTTCATCCACGATACTTACAAGCTCTTTAGGAAAATCCGGAAAGAGAGTAATCATCTGATAGAAATCGCTTAAAATACCTGAAAGAACGGGACGGACATTGGATTGAAATGCCTGAGAAGACAAAGTCTTCTGCGCTTGCGCCTGAAAACTAAAGATCACAAAAAGTAGAGGGAGAATCTTCATAGGACTATTATGCAGTAGCTTTGAGGTCCTTCAAATAAAAAAAGGCCTGTTAATGCCTTGTTTAGTGACACGGCCCTTATTCAAAGCTAAAAGCTTGAAATGATGAATACTTCCGTAGCACTCCATTCTTTTCATTCCGTTCTCCCTCGATTCCAGGACAGACAGTCTGAGCTGGTAGATTGGATCGTTGACCTTCATTACCGCTCAATGGAGTTGGCCCACTTGCCAGACCGTGACCGTTTAAAAAATATTATGAAGCGCTTTTGCATTAGTGAGAGGCAGATCGAAAAACGTTTCTTTGAAACAGATCGAAACATCATTTATGAACTTTCCCAAAATTCCTTATCAGGGCTTGATATTGGCAAGAGGCATGCATTTTTTGGGGAGCGGTGTCTGGAAGTTTTGAAAGAGTTCTATTCCGATGCTGAAACTCCAGATCATTTAGTTCACGTCACTTGCACGGGGTATCTGGCCCCCAGTGCCCCTCAGATTTATTTCAGTGATAAAAATAAGGCACCAGAAGTGACCCATGCCTACCACATGGGTTGTTATGCTTCTTTGCCTGCTGTGAGAATGGCCGAGGCACTCTCACTGGCCCGAAGCCAAAAAGTCGATATTGTTCACACTGAGATGTGCAGCCTGCATCTTGATCCCGCCAACCATTCTCCGGAGCAAATGGTCGTCCAGTCTCTGTTTGCTGATGGCCATATGAAGTATTCAGTTGATTCTAAGCAATCTGGAAGAAGATTAGAGGTCCAGAGTGTGAAGGAGAAAATTATTCCTGACTCTATCAACGATATGACTTGGGTTCCTTCACCCACAAGTATGCAGATGACATTATCCAAAGAAGTTCCGGATAAAATTCGCGGGCATTTGCCGGCATTTTTACATGATTTAACTAAAGAGCCTCATCAGAATTTAATCTTTGCCATTCACCCGGGTGGACCGAAAATCATTGATTCTCTACAGGCCCAGTTGGAATTATCTGACGAGCAGGTCGCTTTCAGTCGAAAAGTGCTTAAAGAAAGAGGGAATATGTCCTCTGCCACTCTTCCACACGTTTGGAAAGAAATCCTGGATTCGGATTATTCAGGCAAAGTCATCAGCCTTGCCTTTGGTCCGGGACTCACGATTTTTGGTGGTATGTTCGAGGCCAAAAAATGATTCTGCTTTATGTGCCTTTTATTCTTCAAGGCATCATCATGTTTGTAGATGAATTCTACTTTCATGAAAAACGTGGACTTCCCCTTTGGGAAAAAATCGGCCACCCACTTGATACGGTGACAGTTCTTGCCCCTTATGCTTACCTTGTGTGGGGCGCGGGTGATATCAATCCTTATATAATTCTTTGTGGCTTTTCTTGTCTTTTTATAACCAAGGATGAATTTGTTCACGCACCAATATGTCTTCCTGCTGAACAATGGCTTCACTCAATGCTCTTCATTCTTCATCCTATAAGTTTCCTCTGCGCTTATCTTCTATGGAAAAATGGTGAACTCTCATTTCTCAAGATCCAGTTATCAGTGACTTTTATTTTTATGTTATACCAGATCATTCGATGGAGTTTTGCATGGCAAAGACAAACGAAGTAGATAACTCAATCTATGATAACTACGGTGACAAGTGGTATACTGCCGTTGACGATCCTGTTGCACTTTTGCGTGCTGAAAATAAAGTTAAGTCTCCCTGGATTATTCAGAGATTAAAATCCGGGTCCACCATTCTTGATGTGGGGTGTGGCGCCGGATTCTTATCTAATGAACTTGCTCTGGCCGGTCACCACGTGACTGGGGTGGATTTGTCAGAATCAAGCCTAGTTGTAGCCCGACGCTATGATAAAACACAGACTGTTAAATACCTAGCCTGTGATGCCTTTCATCTGCCATTTCCTGACGGGCATTTTGATGCCCTCTGTGCTATGGATTTTCTAGAGCATGTAGAAGATCCGGCCACAGTGATCAAAGAATTTTCTCGAGTTTTAAAACCTGGTGGAAAGTTTTTCTTCCATACATTTAACCGAAACATTATTGCGTGGTTTGTGATTATTAAGTTGGTTGAATGGCTTATCCCAACGACTGCTAAAAATATGCATGTCCTTAGACTGTTCATTAAACCTCATGAATTAGAAAAGTATTGCAAATTGGCCAACCTCGAGCAAAAAGAGATCATTGGAATTAAGCCCGTGTTTAGTTCGATTCCAGTCACTAAAATATTCTCCGGAAATGTCCCACCTGAAATGAAGTTTGAGCTAACTGGCTCACTTCTCACATCGTTTCTGGGGATAGCGCAAAAAACCTGAAAGATTGCGCCGCGTCAACGGGTGATGAGTTGACGCCAAGGCCCCTTTATCCTATTAACTCCTCATTAACCCTTGTTAAGGAGCTAACATGCGTCTGATTTCAGCACTTCTGTGTTTTTGCCTCACTTTTAATGTTATGGCCGCTTCAGGAACTGTTCAGGAGCTTGAAAGAGCACTTGATGAGTACCAATATTCTTTGACTGTTGAGTGGGATCAAAAAGATGCTGCTTTCATGACTGAGAAAACAGAAGCTTTCTACCAGACTCTTTCTGTATTAATGGAAAAAGGTCTGACTGAAAATGAAATCATGGACCTAGTATCTAAGAAATCAAAAAATCCTAAAGAAGTTGAAGCTCTTTCACTCAAATTAAAATTGCTTACTGATAAAGTAACTACTTCAGAAGAGCTAGCTCAAGTCATTACTGAAAACTCAAAAAACTTCTATTCAACAGGGGCAAGCTGGGAAGGTTATTATGTTGTGGGTGCAGTCGGGGCACTGGCACTCGTAGCAATCATCGGCTACTCAATCTGGTTCAGCGCTAATCGTACTTGTGTGGCAACAGCTCAGGGAACTCAGTGTGGATGGGTTTCACAATTTCCAAACGGACCACAGTTCTATCAGTGTTGGGAAACTACTTACTGTACAGAATACGTAGAAAACTAAGATCTATGAGGGTGGTAAGAGTGATTAAACTCTTACCGCCTTCACTTCAAATTTATCTTCATCAATATCATGTACCATCGCACCCGTTAAAGGTGACTCAGAAACAGATCCTTTCACCATTAAAGTCTCCGAAGAAATATAACTCTCATACTTCTTGAAAACTTTCGCCAGCATCTCTGAAGTATGAACAGTCACATCAATTCGGTCAGAAACATTAAAGTTAGAATCTTTTCTCGTCTTTTGGATTCGGCTGACGATTTCACGCGCCAAACCTTCATCGATTAAGTCCTGATCAAGAGTACAATCCAGATCAATTGTGACGAAACGGTTGGTCACCGCTTGAGTTCCGGCCTTGGCAGTTCTGAAAACGAGAATTTCTTCCGAATTAAATGAGACTCCATTAAGCGTAACCGATCCGCCATCTTCAATTTTCTGAACATCAGCAGAACTTAGTTTTTCAATTAGTGGCTTGAAGGCCCCCATTTCTTTCCCCAGTTTTTTACCTAGAACGGGAAGATTTGGTTTGGCCGAAAGTGTGACGAAATCCGACTCGTTGGTCATGTACTCAACATTTTTAATGTTAAGTTCGATCTTAATATAATCTTCAAGTTTTTTAATTTCCTTGAGAAGTTCCGGATCTTGGTAAATCACCTTTAGTGTTTTAAGTGGTGTTTTAACTTTCACACCTTCTTGAATTCTCTTTTGACGACCAAGAAGAATCACTTGTTCCATGCGCCCAACTGCTGTTTCCAGAGTTGAGTTAATCATTTGCTCCTGCGCTTCGGGGTACGAACACAAGTGAACAGATTCTTCAAACGCTCCACCGAGAACTTTTAGTTCCTGGTAAATGTGATCGGCCAGAAACGGAGTGAATGGCGCCATCAAGCGAGAAAGACTTTCTAGTGTTATGTAGAGAGTAGAGTAGGCCGCAGTTTTATCTGCGCTCATACCTTCTTCCCAGAAACGACGACGATTTAAACGGATATACCAGTTGGTGAGATCTTCGATAAAATCGAAAAGTTCCGGAACCACATTATACAAACGATAGTTTTGCATTTCATGGTTAACGTTTTTAACTAACGTCTGAAGTTTAGACAAAAGCCATTGATCCAAAATATTATCGGAAGCCACGGGTTTATCACTGCGCTTCCAGCCGTCAGAGTTTGCGTAGGTGATAAAGAATTTATAAGAGTTGTACCATGGTAAAAGCACTCGGCGAACCATGTCCTTCACACCTTCATCGGTGAAACGAAGCTCTTCAGCTTTCACGAGACCTGAATTAATAAGGAATAGGCGAAGAGAATCTGCACCAAAAGTTTCAATCAACTCATCAGGTGGAGTGTAGTTTCTTAGACGTTTACTCATCTTCTTGCCATCTTTAGCAAGAACCATTCCGTTCACAATAACGTTTTTAAACGCCGGTTTATCAAACAACGCTGCCGACAACACTGTGAGTGTGTAGAACCAGCCTCTGGTTTGATCTAATCCCTCTGCAATAAACTCGGCCGGGAAACCAGCTTTGAAAATATCCTGGTTTTCAAAAGGGTAGTGAAGTTGAGCGTATGGCATTGATCCAGACTCAAACCAACAGTCCAGAACTTCTGGAATACGTTTATAGGTTCCTTCCTCTCCAGCGATTGTGAATTGAATGTCATCAACGTATTCGCGGTGAAGATCTTTAACTTCAACTCCTGAATATTTTTTTAGATCTGCAATTGATCCCATACAAACTGAGTTACCAGTTTTATCGTTGATCCAAATAGGAAGAGGGGTGCCCCAAACGCGGCTTCTTGAGATCGCCCAGTCACGAGCATTCTCGAGCCACTTGCCGAAACGGCCGTCTTTAATTGTTTCAGGTACCCAAGTGATCTGCTGATTGGCCTTAACCATTTTGTCTTTGATTTGCTCAACAGCTAAGTACCACTGAGGCATGGCACGGTAGATTAGTGGCGTATCTGTTCTTGGGCACATTGGGTAACTGTGGACCAGAGTCGATTGAAGAAATAATTGTCCACGATCTTTTAAGTTTTTGATGATGTCTTTATCGGCATCCTTGATTGGCATGCCCTTGAAGTCAGTCACTTCATCAGTAAAGCGAGCAGAGATATCCAGTGGTACTACTACTTCAGTCAGGCCTGCAGCTTTCATGACTCGGTTATCGTCTTCACCGAAGCCCGGGGCCTGGTGAACAATACCTGTCCCATCAGTGGTTGTGACGTATTCGTCATTCAGCATGACAAAGTAGCCATCTTTTTCAAGTTTATTATAATAAGGAAAAAGTGGCTCGTATCTTTCACCTTTAAGTTTTGCACCAGTAAAAGTCTCTACTTCTTCGTATTTGAAATTTTTCTTGTAAGCCTCGAGACGGGCCTTGGCCATAATGATAAAAATATTTTTATCAAGGTCTTTAACTTTTACATATTCAATTTCTGGATGAACACACAAAGCAAGATTCGCTGGAAGAGTCCAGGGAGTCGTTGTCCATGCAGCAAAATACGTATTTGGATCTTTCTTGGTTCTGAAAAGAATCGTGACAGCTGGATCCTGAATGTCCTGATAATTCTGACCGGCCTCAAAGTTTGAAAGAGCGGTTTGTAGAGCGGGTGAGTAAGGAACAATTTTATTACCTTGATAGATGAGGCCTTTGTCCCAGATTGCTTTAAAAACCCACCAGACTGATTCCATGAAATTAATATCCATGGTTTTGTAATCATTTTTAAAATCAACCCAGCGACCTAAACGGCCGATGGTTTTTTCCCATTCATTGACGTATCGATCAACGATTCCCCGGCATTCATCGTTATATTTTTTTACACCATTGGCCGCAACAAAATCTGAAGCAGACATACCAAACTTTTTATCGATCTCTTGTTCAATTGGAAGTCCATGGCAATCCCAACCAAAACGACGGTCAACGTAGTAGCCTTTCATCGTGAAATATCTTGGGACCACATCCTTTAAAGTTGAAGCCACGATATGACCATGATGGGGAAGACCAGTGGCAAAAGGAGGCCCATCATAAAAAATATAATTCTTTCCAGCTTTCGTTTTATCGAGTGATTTTTGGAAAATTTGGTTCTTATTCCAGAGTTCTAAGATCTTCCTTTCGGCTTCTACAAAAGAGAAATTCTCTGAACTTGGGGCCGCTTCACGTGGTTCCATGGGGGGAAACTCCAATCGAATAGGTAAAATGAACCTCCACTCTAGCAGAAACTCCTAAAATCGTAAATTTTTAGGACAGTTTTCCGAAGAGAAAGGCATGAGAATTTTCCATGAATAAACTGATTTGGTCGGCTTTCGCCATGAGTCTATGGTGGTCATCACTTCCGGTCTGGTCGCAGACTGAGTCAATTGATGATTTCCTGGGGATTGAGTCTGAAGTTTTGCCTGAGTTGAAGGGGCATCAAAGATTTTCTCCAAGGGATCTCCACCAAAAAGTGGAATGGAACGTCCAGGAGAAAGAAGTAGAAGTGGATAGCGAGCCCCTCAAGGGCCAAGGGTACTCACTCATACCATGGTCGACTCAAGATCCCGAAGAATGGTTAAGCGTTGATAAGTGGCTACTTGAACGTTCCCTCAAAGATAAGACTCCTGATTGGAAGTTGCGCCTGCGAGATGACCGTCAACTTGAACACGTCGGAAAAGTTTTGCAATGCCGTGGAAAATGCCAGGTCTTCAGAGGCAGTATGCAGGCCTCTGTGCAGCATCTCTCGCGCATAAATGAGGGGGATGAGTTTAAAACTGATGTTGATTCCGTCGCCTGGATCTATTTGATGGATGGCACATTGGTGCGAGTGGGGCCATCGACTTCAGTTTCATTTTTGGAAATCAACTGGTCTAAGTCTGAAGTTTTTCATCTCGTTCGTGTCCATCAAGGGCATCTCTTTTGGCATCCAAGAGACGCAAAAGAATTTCCTTTGGAGTTATCGCCAGAGACAGACGCCCTAAGTTTACCGGTCCTGGTCAGAGAGGCCAATCAGGCCCAGTTCGAGAGAGAACTGTTTCAGAAACAATCGGATTTTGCTCGCTCTGAAGAGACCATGAAGCTTGAGGATACTGCCATTGTGGCCCAGATAAAAAAACTCAATGAATTACGAATTCAGAATAATTCCGCCCTTCCTCCTGTCGCTAAAGTCATGCTGGTTGCACCTAACGCAAGCTTAGTAGGCAAGATGACTTCCTTTGATTTTTTCCACTATCCCGGTGGAAAATCTCACTTCAAAAAACGCCACGCCCTTGAGGGTCATGAGTTATCACTTCACTTGCGTGGATACACGGCGACCGAAACCGCGCCGATTGCCGAAGAGGCCTGGTTTGAAGTGGAAACGAATGGCAAGAGTTATTCTAAAGTGGAACAGGTTACTGGTGCGCTGGAGATTACAGAACTACTGACTCGTAGGATTAAAACCATAGAGCTGGCACGGGAATTTTGGCTTGAAAAGTACACTTCCCCGGTTGTGAAAAGTATGGATCGTCCAAAAGATTTGGCCATCCAGCATGGCTATTCACTTTGGGGTGATGAGCTTAATCGACGGTTTGATTTCCTAGTTGAATACACTCGTAGAATGGAGACAACCAACCTGAAATCCATGGATAATTTACTGAAAAAAATTGAAGGAAATGGTGAGCTCGCGCAAAAAGAAATGGACGACAGTCACTATAAATCTACGTTAAACTTTTATTTAAAAGATCTCAAAACTCGGTATACCAATAAACGTATGCAAGTTCGGGAAATGAGTGATCTTCAGTATTACATTTGGATACTCCGTAATGGCAAAACACAAAATTAAGCTCGTCCTGGCCAGTGCTTCCCCTCGCAGAAAAGAACTCCTGGGTCACCTGCAGCTTCCCTTTGAAGTTGTTATCAAAAATATTCCTGAGGAATCTCATTTTACTGATCCTGTGAACTACTCCAGGCACATTGCACAGATGAAGGGAGAAGCGGTCTATAAAGAGAGAACTGATAGCTGTTTAGTCGTTTCTGCTGATACCATTGTGTGTATGGGAGAGAAAATTTACGGAAAGCCCTCGGGCGAAGAAGAAGCAAGGATCTTTCTGTATGAACTCTCAGGCAAGACTCATTCAGTTTTTACGGCGGTCACGCTTAATTTGAGATTAGGTCATGAGGAAATTTCTCACTCATTTGTTGAAGAATCAAAAGTTACTTTCAATAAAATTAGCTCAGAACTTATGGAACGTTATCTTTCGACGAAAGACTCTTTAGATAAGGCGGGTGCTTACGGAATTCAGGGGCCTTCCTTAACTTTTATTTCCAAAGTTGAAGGGGATTATGCCAATGTTGTGGGCTTCCCCCTTAGCCGTTTTATTTTGGAATGTGAGACTCTTTTTAAACCTTTTACTGGTGGTCAATCATGGTTCGAATTATTTTAATAACCATTTTGCTATTTTCCTTCAGCGTATCTGCTGATTTTTTAGGATTTAAAACCGGGGATGATAACGAAAGTAAAATTCCCGATTTAATAGAAAAACTAAAAAAACTAGAGGTTGAGGACAGTCCCATTTATGAGGAGAAGTTTAATCTTCTGGTGAAATCCATTGAAAACAGCATGGAGGAAGAGAAGCTAATTTGTTCCGGAGAGACTGCTGATTCCAGTGGAAAGGTACTTCCGAAAGAGAGTAGGCAGTTATGTTTTAGGGGTTTAAAAACTCATTATCTAGAAGCTATGGACACAATTTTTGATTTAAAGAAGAAGTATCTAGGGCTGATTCACGCCCGACAAATAGAAAAACTATCTGAAATTCAGAAGAAGATTAAAGTGGATATAGACAAGAGTTTCTAAACTCTTTTTTCCATTTCTTCAGGCTTAACCATCACCATATTGGCCACAGTTGTTTTCGGCTTAAGGCTTCTTGTTGCGACAAGAGAGCGCATAGGACGAAGGCTTCTTGGCTTTGCCTGGAGTGGTTTTTCAAAATTCAAAATTTTGGATTCAATAGTCTCTTTCGTTTTCATGACGACCTCGGTGTTAAAAGCGTTTAATTGTTCGCTTAGTAACCTTCAGTCGATGAGTGAGGGTTATCTAGGCAAGGGAACTAATAGGATCACTGGGCAACACGTATTCTCCTGTTGAAGTAATCTATCAATCCTGTCGGCAATACCTGCGGAAACCTTTAGATATTAGCAAGAGTGATATGTCTAATATACCACTACGTCCGCACTAAAGGAAAAACTGGGTAAAAATGTACACACAAACAAATTCTGTCCGAATTCCGAACCCCTTAGTATGATGGAAGCATAGTAATTTTGATAAGTTAGGGTGTCTATGTATTATTTGATTCTATTCATGTCGTTGGGCCTCATAGGGTGCAGTTCCATGCAGAAAATGGCCGTGAGAAACATATCCCCTTTGTTTATCGAGGGCTCAAATTTACTGACCTCCGAGAGAAGCTGGGATTTATTTCGGGAATCCGCCCCGGGGAATCTCAAATTTTTGGAAACTATATATCTTCAGGATAAAAGTAATCATGAACTGCTGGCCACTCTGGTTAAAGGGTACGCCGGCTATGCCTATGCCGTGCCTGAAACACTTGCCATGGGTGACCGACTTGAGGGGTTAGAAGAATCACCAAACCAGAAGTATGCCATAGCAATCTATACAAAATCGATGGATTACGGTTTGGATTATCTTCAACACAAAGGCATTAAAAGAAGAGACCTACTCGAAACTGATGAAAAGGCTTTACTCAAATTGCTGAATCAGAAGCTGAATAAAAAAGACCACTCCGCAGTTCTTTTTACTGCCCAGTCATGGGGCAGTTTGATTAATTTGCAGCAGGATAATGTGGCGTTAGTATCCCACGTGCCCAAAGTGAAATTACTTTTTGATTGGGTTTGCCAGAAAGATCCAGATATTGAAAACGGTGTTTGTGAGATTTTCTTTGCTCAATATGAAGCCTCAAGACCTAGAATGCTGGGAGGAAATCCAGAGAAGGCAAAGCAGCTATATGGCGAAGCCATCAGGAAGCGGCCTCGCCACTTGTTGATGCGGCTGGGTCTGATTCAGTATTCATTACTGCCGGCGTTTGATCAGGAAGCATATGAGAAAGAAGCTGTACTTTTGAGAGAAGAGTTTGCGAAATGGGAAGATATTAATCGTGACTCATTGGAAGACAACTCAGAATATAAGGCTGTGGAACATCTAAATCTTTTCAATGCGATCGCTCGAAAAAGATTTGAATTTATCGAAAAAAATAAAAAACGCATTTTTGAAGGATAGAACTATGTTTAAGAAATTCGTCTTGGCCGCCTTATTTATGTCGGCGTCTGTTGCCTTTGGTGCTCAGCAAATTAAACTCGCGGTACTTGTTCCGGAAGGAACAACATGGGGAAGTAATCTCAAAAAACTCTCAAAGGAAATTGAAGCGGCTACAAATAATGAAGTCGCTTTTAAGATTTATTTTGGGGGCGTCTCTGGTGATGAACCTGATGTTATTAGAAAAATTCGCATCGGCCAGCTCCATGGCGGAATTTTTACCGGTAAAACTCTGGGAGATATCTATGGTGATGTCAGAGCGATGGAAATACCGTTTACCTTTTATGACAATAAGGCCAAGGCAACTGCAGCTTTAGCTAAACTGACTCCGCAGTTTAATCAAGGTTTAAAGAGTAAAGGCTTTATCAATTTGGGCTTCTATGAAATTGGTCACGTTTATGTTGTCTCTACCAAGAAAATATCAAATCTAGCTGAACTTAAGGGTGTTAAGATCTGGTCGTGGGAAGGTGATCAACTAGTGGAGGCTATGCTTGAATCCCTGCAGTTGGTTTCAGTTCCGCTTGCGATTCCCGATGTCTTATCTTCGCTTTCGACCGGGATCATCAACGCAGCTTATGCGCCACCTCTGGCGATTCTCGCCCTTCAATGGCACACAAAAATTAAATACCTGGTGGATTTTCCTACTGCTAACTCTATTGGAGCACTTCTTGTCTCAGATAAAATCTGGAGCAAAATTAAACCTGATCAACAGCAAAAGATTCAGGCCCTGAGCCAAAAATTCATTGCAGAGGTCAACCAAAAGAATGCTGCCGAAAATGATATGGCCCGTGCCCAACTTAAAAAGGGCGGAGTGGAGTTCATTTCATTCCCTGCAGAAGATTATAAAAAAGCAGCTGCGGCGAGGAGCACTGTGATCTCGAAAGTTAAAGATAAATATATCTCGTCCAAAATCATTCAGACGCTAGATAACGAGGCGAAATAAGTATGAAGTTGTTTGTAACATTCGATGATATTTTGGAGCGTGTTAGCCGCTACGGACTTGTGGCATCTCTATTTATAATTTTGGGCCTCTCCGTTTTTGCCATTGTCCTCAGATGGCTTGGATCCAGCCTAATGTGGATTGAGCCTCTGGTTCGGCATTTGGTTTTTCTCTCTGCTTTTCTTGGTGGTTCATTGGCCACCAGTAAGAACGTGCATATTAAAGTGGATATCCTCACTAAACTCATTGAAAGATCACATTCCAAAATTATTCATTGGATCCACAAGAACCTCGTCGCTTTATTCTGTTTAATTGTTTGTATGGTTTTAACAAAATCCGGATGGGATTTTTATCTGGTAGAAAAAGAGTTTGGAGCACCTGGGTTCCTGCATATTCATTCCGCTTACCTCGTAGGGATCATTCCGGCCGGAATGGGACTCATTGCGCTGAGGTTTTTTAATCAATTAATCATAGGTGTTGTTCAAGGAGGAGAGAGATGAGTCTTCTCGCTTACTCCTCAATATTTATTCTGGCGCTCTTTGGAGCGCCAATCTTTACCGTGATGTCGGCTTTGGCGCTGACGGCTTTTTATTTCAGTGGCATTGAACTCTCGGCAGTGTCTGTAGAAATATACAGATTGGCAGGGTCACCAACGATTATTACCATCCCTTTATTTACTTTCGCGGGCTACGTATTAGCTGAATCTAAAGCACCTCTGCGATTACTACGCTTGTCCAAATCATTATTAGGCTGGATTCCGGGTGGAACGGCGATTGTTTGTTTATTTGTCTGTGCTTTTTTTACTGCCTTTACCGGTGCCTCAGGTGTGACCATCATTGCCCTCGGAGGCCTCTTATACCCGATTCTAATTGAAGAAGGGTACTCGGAAAAATTCACACTAGGTCTCATCACCACTTGTGGTTCCCTTGGGCTGCTCTTCCCACCAAGTCTGCCGATCATTCTTTATGGCATCATTGCCAAAGTAGATATTGATGCACTCTTTTTAGCAGGGCTTTTCCCTGGTATCGTTTTAATGATTATTCTTGGGAGTTACTCGATATACAAGGCCCGCCGAAATCCAAAAAAAATTAAGCATGTCTTTTCAGTTAAGGAAGTTCAGTCAGCATTATGGGAAGGGCGCTTTGAAATTCCTCTTCCTTTTATCATCCTGGGTGGAATTTATGGTGGAATCCTGACCGCCACAGAGGCCGCAGCTCTGTCTGCGTTCTATGTACTTGTGATAAACACCTTCGTGACCAAAGATCTTTCACTGACCAAGGATATACCCAAGGTGATTGTGGAGAGTTTGACTTTGGTTGGGGCGATTTTATTAATTCTTTGTTGTGCTTTAGGATTGACCAATTATTTGGTCGACGAAGAAATCCCGATGAAGATCCTTGCCACCATGAGCACTCTTATTACCAACAAATACGTCTTTCTTCTGGTGCTGAATATCTTTTTGCTGATTGTAGGCTGTTTGATGGATATCTTCAGCGCCATCATCGTGGTAGTTCCGCTGATTATCCCAATTGCCGAGCAATTTGGTGTGAATCCACTTCATCTGGCGATTGTCTTTTTAACTAATCTTGAAATTGGCTACATTACTCCACCCGTGGGCATTAATCTTTTCATTAGCTCCTTCAGGTTTAACCGGCCAGTTTTGGAACTCTATAAGGTTAGTATTCCCTTTTTATTTCTGATGATATTGGCCCTCATTATGATAACGTACATACCATGGTTAACTTTATTCTGGTTCAACTCCTAATTCTCCTGTCCCTGGTATTACCTGCTAGGGGTCAGGCCAAAATGGATCGCATTCACACTGAGGGATACCTCGGGGAGAAGAGGCTTGACTCTTATTCAAGCCGTTGGCAACCACTGATATTTTTAGACTTCTATAAAGGCAAGATGGCCTTTGAAGATGAGATATTTTTTCAAAATTATTTCCAAAACTATATTTTTAACGGTGAGAAAGATTTTAATTTCTTTTTAAAATCTGAGCTTGGT
>JAIFLR010000011.1 GCA_020048985.1 Halobacteriovorax sp.
GAACTCCCACAAATTTTCCATCCTCCACGATCGGAAGGACGTTAAGCGGTCGATCAGTGTCTTCCATCACTTTCAAGGCATCAAAAGCCAGAATTGAAGGTAATAGCGTGGTTGGATTCGCATTCATAAATTCGCTGATTGGTCTTTGAATCGCATCTACTCTTTTGGCGAAAGCGCGACGAATGTCACCTTCAACTAAAATACCTTTCATTAATCCACCACTCACAACCGCACACATCCCCACTGGTTTTTGTGTCATCGCCATGATGGCATCTTGAAGAGTAGCCTTCTCATCCACTTGAGGACATTCACCGGCAGCAATCATCAAACGATTTACAGTTAGAGTGAGTGACTTCCCAAGAAGACCTGCTGGATGGTTAACGGCAAATTTCTCTTTTGATACTCCGAGAACATTCTCATAAAGAACGGCCATCGCATCACCGAGAGCAAGGGCAACAGTTGTACTTGTCGTGGGGGCCAGGTCATTGATGCAGGCTTCTTTTTCGACAGAGGCATCTAGCACTATGCCAGATTTATCTGCAATGGGAGATTGGACTTTACCCACGAGGGCAATAATTCTTTCTTTTGGAATGGGAAGATACGGTACAAGATTTAAAATTTCTTCAGTGGTACCAGATTTTGAAATCAAAAGAATGGCGTCAGATTTTGAAACCCTTCCTAAGTCACCGTGCATGGCCTCTGTTGGGTGAAGAAAAAAAGAAGGCAAACCCAATGACGAAAAGGTTGCAGCTATTTTAGTTCCGATATGCCCGGACTTGCCGACCCCACACACCACCAGGCTTCCACCTGTTGCTGCCAGCATTTCAAACAAAGAAACCAGCTGATCGGCGGTCTTTTCGTTAAAATTCTGGGCCGCGCGCTCTAATGCCTTGGCTTCAGAGACTAATACCTGGGTAAAGAGATTTTTATGGTTCATGTTCTTTCCAAATGATTTCTTTTTATCTAATTCATTGATATCATAAAAGACATGAGATTTTATCTATTAATCCTTCTTTTGCCCCTATTAAATGGGTGTGCAAACTACGAAAAGTTCCGTCAGGTTACTGAAGAGCTCGAAATTCCAAGTAAAATCTATCGCGCAGACTACAACCAGACCTGGCAAGCGGTCATTCAGGTCATGCGTAAATTCGATATTGCGCAACAGAATCAGGAAGCTGGTTTTATCAAAACTCGCTGGATGGACAACACTCTTGAGGTGAATTTCACAGATTCCTTCGGTTCTTCTGACGCGGTCAAGGCGGCCAAATACAAACTGATCGTCAACGTGGTTCGCGGCTTCAGGGCCTCACGTGAAGTCACCAAAGTGACTATTTATAAACGTCAGCTAATGGAACAAGATTTTCTACAAGGTTGGAAGGAAGTTTCAACGGACGGGATTATTGAAAAGACTCTGCTCTACCGAATCGAGCGGCTAATTGCTACAGATAACAAGCTCAAAGAGATTGATAAGGCCCGGGAAAAAGAGCAACTTGAAAACTCAGGTCTCTAGATCTTCTTAATCACCACAGAATTCATATTAAGCTTAGACCAGAACTGTCTTCTTGCCTGTACAGATGAATTCGGAGAATTTTTTCCAGTGATTTTCTCCAGAGAATAATCCAAATCCTCAATCAAGTCCTGATATTTTGGTTTTTGAATCAATTTCGCAAGTGGGGATTTGGCTTTTTCAAATTTAACGTCACCGATAGTGCGGATGATTGATCTGACAATGGATGTTCTCTTGCGATTTCCCACATCTCCACTGTAATTGGATTTGTCATACATCATGTTCCAAACCTGAGGGGCCATGGCAGAGATATTCATTTTAGCAATGTTGTCCAAGGCCTGTACGCGAACGATCAGGGATGAATCCTTCAAGGCTTTGGCGTAAACAGAATGATATGTGTCTTGTTTTAAACCTAACAGTGCCTTGAGTGAAGCGACTCTCATCATCCAGTGTGGATGATCGATAAATTTTGCGATGAATGGAGCTGACTTTTTCCCCATCACCTGACCTAGGAGCATCGTTGCGTGCCAGCGATTTTGTTCCGGATATTTGCTCTCTTTCATCACTTTTATTAAAACGGGAACTGCTTTTTGACGATGCTTGAATGTGTGGCGCTTAATCATCGCGGCTAACCCAGGGGTTCTGGCATCCATTGTGAACATATTTTCAAGACGCTCGAGAGTCACGACATCTTCTTTTACAACCGGATTTTTGAGGAGCTGAATAGATTTATCTGTATTAGATGCCAAAGCACTAAACGAGAGAATTCCACTGAGACAAATAGCCGCCGTCAATTTCATGATTACCCCAGCATTTTTTCGAATTCCGACAATAAATCTTCAGGTGTTTTTTCAGATTTTGATTTTGAATCCTGGGCCATGGCTTCTTCCATAGTCATCTCGGCTTCAGGCTCTTCAGCCGTTAGAAACTCTTCCAAAACGGCATTATCAGCAGTTGCTGCAGGTTCAGGAACCCCTAGATCCTCAAAGAGGTCACTAACTTCTGCCTGATCAAGTATTTGATTTGAAGCTTCTACTTTAACTTCTGGCTCAGGTATTTTATGTCCTTGAGCTGCAAGAGATCTTTTAAGTTGTTCATTCTCTTGTTGAAGACGTTTTAAGTTCGCAAGATCATCCGCGATGACTTCAAATTCTCTGAGACGGTCTCGCAGATCATCTCTCTCTTTTGTGATCATTCCGATTTCAGCTTTTAGAGCATTATCTCCACCGCCACTGGTACGGTTCTGGGCCAGCAGGGCTTCAAGTTCTTTAATTTTTGCTTGAGCAGTCGTGAGGTTTCCCTGTGATACATCAAACTTAGATTCTATTTCGCGCAGAGAAGCAAGCTGACTTTCTAGAACTGCAATGTGTGCTTTCTTTTGATTTAATTCTTCCAAAAGAGCAGTCGAAGGCGCTCCGCTCATGGCGAGCCCGTCTCCCCCCATCAGTTGCTGCAAAGGAATCACGGATGGAACACCACCCACATCCAACCCGCCGCCACGAAAAAGTTGTGACTTTAAAGAAGTTGAATTCTGGATGATTGAATCAAGATAACTTTTAACAATGTTGGCCGGAATAGCGTGTTTTAAGTTGTGATATTTTCTACGATTGGAAAACCATAACCACAAAAATATTGTTGAAACGATAACTAGAAAACCAAATTGAATAACAAGGATTTCAGGTCCAAACTTATCCATATAATTTATTGCCGATTCGAACACAACCCCTCCGTGGATTATGAGTTCATCAAACACTTTTGTGTTATAGGATTATTATCTAACCCATAGGAATTCTTGTCAAAGTAATCTCTCAGCGGTTGAGAACGGACAATAGTTCCTTGTACAAAGTTGGGTGGGCAGTAAGAACTGATGATCCGAAAGGATGGTAATCCTCACCATCAATACTGGATATTTTTACTCCAGCTTCTTTACAGATGAGTCCCGCCGCGGCCATATCCCAAGGCTGAAGCCGGTGTTCCCAATAGGCATCCAGCATGCCAGCTGCAACATAACTCATTTCAAGGGCTGCACTTCCAAATCGGCGCATGGCCCTGACTTCCGGAAAACGCTTGAGCAGATCTTTCTCCACACGCTTACTGGTTAAATTAGCCGACAAGAGTGCTTCACTAAAGGGCTTCTTCGCCTTACCTGCCTCAAGCCTGACCTTTACTTCCCGCTGTCCAACCATTCGGTACAAGTAAGCACCTTTGCCTTTGATGGCATAAAACAGTTCGCAGTTAACAGGATTATAAACCACGCCTACCAAAGTTTCATTACCTCGGTTGAGCGCCAGACTGACGCAAAAGAATGGAACTTTATTATAAAAATTGTTTGTTCCATCCAGGGGATCAATCAGCCACAGGTACTGATCAGCCTTGGCCCCTTCCATCTTAAGCTCTCTGGCAAAGGCATCTTCTTCAGACAAAATGCCATGATCCGGATAATGCTCACGAATTTTTTTGATGACGTGGGCTTCTGAGAGAAGATCGGCTTCTGTCGCCAGACCATGCTTGCCCTTATCTAAAACTTTTAGCGGCTGACTATAAGATTTAACCAAATGATTATTGAGAATATTTCCGCAATCAAAAGCCCACTCAATCATTTGATCAAGGACTTTAGTCGTTTGAATCGTCTTGGCCGGAGCCTTGGTTTTTTTCATGAATAATCTGCTCTAGTGCTTCAGCTTCTTCCAAAGTTAATTTCTCTACAGGAACAGTATAGGACTCATTCAGCCATTGTCCAAGATCTATTAGGCGACACTTCTCATTGCAAAAAGGTCTAAAGTCGGAGCTGTAATAATTGAACTGTTTTTTGCAGCGGGGACAGGCCACCATGAGTGTCTTCATGTCATAACTCTTTTTCTCAATGCTTCAAAACTGGTTAAGAAATTATGCTCATATTTAATTTCATATCCATCAATTTTGTCGATCAAAAACGGCCCTCTTACAGAATTAGTTCCAAAAACTGCATCAGCTTTAAATAATTGCTCTGCCGTAGTTTCTGACTCAACAAAATCATCAAAAAAATCTTCCGACTCTCTAATGACTTTTTGTCTCATGATCCCATCCAACACATTTGGTCCAGTAGGAGCCGTGTAAAGTATTTTGTGCCGAACAACGAAAATATTCGCAACGGAAGATTCTAAAACTGTGTCCCGCGGACTTAGAAACAAAACATCATCATCACCTGGCTGCATGCTCATTTTTTGGGCAAGAATAGTTTCCAGATAGCTTCCGGCCTTTAAAAAACTGGGCCACCAATGGGGCTTAATGGGTGTCGCGCAGGTTCGAAGTTTGAGCATTTTTCCTTCAGAGCGTGTGGAGTCATAATGCGAAGTGGAAAGTGAGATTTTTAAATCATTGATTGAAATGATGCCTGATCTGACGAGGCCCCTTGCCTGCTCCCGGTAGATGGTGAGCCGGATGACTCGGTCACCATTTTCACCAGCACACCTTTCAAGCAAACGATTTTTCAGGAGAAGAACCCATTCATCACCCTCAGCAAAAGGGCCATACACAAAATCAACGCTCTTTTTTAGGCGCTCAAAGTGAGAATTCCAGTCACATAAATGGCCATTCACCATTCTCATCGTCGTAAAAACAGATTCACCATACATGAATGCACGATTGATGATTTCGGACATTTTTGACCCCTTAAAACTTGGCTTGTCTTTTAGGATCATGATAGCTTTGATGTGGAGTTTCCAACTACTACTTTTTATGATGCGACTAACAATCATTGGCTTTGGAAATCAGGCAAAAGCCTGGTCACAGAACCTCAAAGATTCAGACTTTCCTTTCCGCGTGGCCTTGCAGCCAGGCTCTGCTTCTTTTGATAAAGTTATTGAACTAGGAATGGAAACGGTCGAAATCGGCAGCAAAGAGTTTTTTGAAGATCAAGCTTACGTTCTTCTGACTCCTGATCACACTCATCACACTTTTATGACTGATTATGGCCAAATTTTCCAAGCAGGAACGTTGATTCTCTATAATCACGGATTCTCACTTACTAAAAACAAATTTCAAGAACATTACCCACATCTCAAGCACGTGCTTTTTGCAGTCAAGGCCATTGGCTCAGAAATCCGCCAACAGTACCTGAGTAAAGGGAAATTTGGTGCCGTCTACTCTCTTGAATTCATTTCAGGTGAAACGATCCATATCGAAAAATGGATGAAGACCATGGCAACGGCTTTAGGTGTAAACCTTGGCATGTTCAAAACAACCTTTGAGCATGAAACTCAAGCTGATCTCTATTCTGAACAAGGTCTTCTTTGTTCAGTCATCCCCTATACCGCCGGGGAAATGTTCAGGCACCTGGTAGAAGCTGGCATTGAACCAGAACTGGCTTACCTTGAGGTCTGGCATGAAATGAAACTCATTGCGATTGCCATGGTTGATAAAGGGCCAGAAGGCTTTTTTGATCTCATTAGTCCTAATGCCTTGGTTGGCTCTGAGAAAGGGTTTGAGAGACTCATTACTCCTGAATACAAATCCAATTTAAAAAGCTTATTAACAGAAATTCAAAACAATAAATTCAACGAAGAGCTTGAAAACACTAACGTTGAGGACCTTAGAAAAACCATCCGCGCCCGATGGGTAGATTCTCCTTTGATGAAAACTTTTAAAGACATGAACTCAAAAGAATAATTATGAAAAAACTCAACTTGCGCGATATCCGAAAATCAAAACAAAAAAATCTTCAGGTTTTAACTTGTTATGATTTTCAAACAGCAATTCTTCTTAATCAAACCGATCTTGATATGATTCTCGTTGGAGATAGTCTCGGGAACGTGATGCTAGGTTATGAAACGACCATCGAAGTCAGTCTGACCGAGATGGAAATTTTTGCAGGGGCGGTGAGACGAGGTGCTCCCGATAAGTTTCTTATCGTGGATATGCCCTTTGGCAGTTATTCAACAATTCCTCAGGGGATCCACTCCGCCACCAAGCTTTTTCAGAAGACCCGCGCGGAAGCTGTTAAACTTGAAGGTGCTTTTCCTTATCAATTAAAACTAATCGAAAGGCTGACTCAGACCGGGATTCCAGTGATGGGTCACATTGGTCTGACTCCTCAATCAGTTCATCAACTTGGCGGATACTTTACTCATGGTAAAAATGAAAGTTCGGCCGAGCGCCTGATGAAAGAGGCCAAAGCCTTGGAAGCAGCTGGAGTCTTTTCTCTGGTGCTCGAAATGGTGGATGAAAATGTCGCGACAGAAATATCCAAGTCGCTTTCAATTCCAACCATTGGAATTGGATCTGGAAAAAAAACGGATGGCCAGGTTTTGGTGATTAATGATCTCCTCAAACTCGGGCCCAATATGCCTCCAAAGTTTTGTACACCCGTTGCAGATTTGTTTGAGACAAAAAAAGAACTTATCAACCAATACCTGGTAGATCAGAGGAAGTAATGCAAGGTCTGATCACGATTGATTTTGGTAATACCAATCCCCACGCAGGGCTATTTCAAAAGCATCAAAACGAGTGGAAACTCATCAAGGTTTGTCCCTGGAGTGAGCTACAGCTGTACTTAAATCAGCTTGAGATGACTCCGAACAACTCCAGCATGGTTTTGGCAGAAGTTAAAGCTCGTGAGGATGAATTAGCGATTCTGCAGAATCAAGGTTTTCTTATCACCCGAGTTAAGGAGTACTGGCGAGGAACTAAGTTTGCAGGGATGCCAGTGAACTATGCAAAAACTCTCGGGGAAGACCGCTTAATCCAGGCTTTCTATAGTTTTAAAAGATTCAAAGAAAACACCCTATTGATTGATGCTGGCACCTTCGTCACGATGGACGTCATCACTAAATCTGGTTTCGAGGGCGGATACATCATTCCCGGAATAACTAATTACTTTGAACTTTTCCAGAAGGGCGAGCAATTAAAAGAGCTCTGTATCGACCAAGATATCTCATCAGGACTTCCCCACGGTACCACTGAAGCCATGCGTGACAGCTATTTTGCCTTTGCTGCATTAGCTCAAAGACTCATTTCTGAGCATCAGATTCAAAAAATCCTGATAACTGGTGGGCAATCTGAGCTTTGGAAGCATATTTCTAAGGAACTGGAGCTAAGCGTCGTTGTCCAGGAAGACGTCTCTTTGATACACTGGGCCCTCCAATATTGGATGACTACACAGATTGAAACACTATGAAATATATCCTTGCCGTAACAGGATCCATTGCCAGTTATAAAGCCTATGACGTTGCCCGCGGGTTAGTCAAAAACGGTCACAACGTAAAAGTTGTTTTGACCTCTGGAGCTCTGGAGTTCATCAAGCCTGAAACTTTTAAGTATTTAGGAGTCGATGCGGTTTATCTACCAACTGATGACTTTAAACCTGAGCTGCTTGCGGCGAAGCAAACTGTGCTTCATATTGAGTTAGCGAAATGGGCCGATAAATTAATTATTGCGCCTTTGAGTGCCAACACTCTCGGAAGACTTAATCTGGGTCTTAACAATGATTTGCTTGGAAGTTTGTTTTTAGCTTTTGGTAAAAAACCCATCCTGATGTTTCCGGCCATGAATACTAAAATGCTGGGCCAAGAGCGTGTTCAAGCTCATCTTAAACAATTATCGGAACAATCCCATATTAGTATTATCAATCCTGTCTCGGGACTCCTTGCTTGTGGCGACATTGGTGAAGGAAAATTCCCTGAGGTCAATGCAGTTATCGATTTAATTGAGACCCTTGACCCTACAAAAAAACAGAATAAAAAAATAATTGTCACCGCCGGAGCCACTGCGGCCCCTCTGGATCCCGTAAGATATATGACAAACCCATCCACCGGCAGAATGGGTATCTCCGTCGCCAAGGCTTTTCTCAAAGAAGGCTACAAGGTTCTGGTTCTCGCCGGGCATGAGTGCAGTCTGGAAGTGGAAAATCTTTTGGGACACCCAAATTTCGAGCTGATTAAAACTCCAACAACGGCTCAAATGAGGACAGCGGCGGTAAAAAACTTTTCGGAAACCGACTTATACATCTCGACGGGCGCCATTGCAGACATTGAATTTAATGAAGCCAAAGAGAAATTGAAAAAAGAAGAGATGACCTCTGCTCTTCCCTTTCATCAGGCCGCAGATATTCTTCAGGAAATTCTGACTTTAAAGAAGAGTCATCAGAAGATCGTGAGTTTCGCCGCGGAAACAGAAACCACAGAAAAAGTCTTTATGAGTAAAATGAAACGAAAGCCAGTGGATTTAATGATTGGTAACAAAGTCTCCAATGGATTGATAGGTACGAGTGTCGTTGAAGGTTTTCAAAAGAATGAAGGCATGTATTTCTTCGTTAAAATGGATTCTATTTCTGGACCACACCACTTAAAGAAACGTGAAATAGGTGACAAAATCGTGCAGTGGTACCAAGGTCATGAAACATGGTAAAACTGATTAAATCAACTCAAGAACTTATCTCGGCAAGAGCACAGGAAAAAGGCAGCACTGGTTTTGTGCCAACCATGGGCAATCTTCATGCCGGTCATATTTCATTACTTGAAAGGGCCTTAGCTGATTGTGATGTCGTTTATTTTTCAATTTTTGTGAACCCAAAACAATTTGGTCCAACAGAAGATTTTAAAGAATACCCAAGAACCCTTGAGCGGGATTTAGAACTCATCAAATCATGTCTTAATAAGTATTCTGGAAAAAGTGTCATCGTCTTTGCGCCAGAAAACCCTGAAGAAGTTTTTCCTTCAAGTGATGATCAAACGATCGTAGTAACTAATTTTAATAACATCATTGAAGGAAAGCTGCGCCCGAATCATTTTGACGGAGTCGCAACCGTGGTTTTCAAACTTTTTCAAATTGTAAAACCACATAAAGCCTATTTTGGTTTGAAAGACTATCAACAATATCTCGTAATTCGCCAAATGGTAAAAGAGCTGGCGATGCCCATCGAGATTATTGGAATGCCTATTATACGCGAATCGAACGGGTTGGCCCTCTCCAGCCGTAATCAGTATCTTTCCGAAAATCAAAAAGAAGAAGCACTTATTCTGTCCCGCACTTTAACTAAAATCGCTCAGACAATCGCTGGCAAAAAAGCCAATCTTTTAAAGGCGAAAAAAGAAATAGAATCCATTTTGAGTGATACCAGATGGAATTACCTTGAAATCCGGGACGCCTACTCACTTTCTGAAGACTTAACGAATTCTTCGCGGATAACTTTAGTTGCTGTCTTTCAACTTGGCTCAACTCGTCTCTTAGATAATATGCAACAGGAGATTGAATGAACGCTGAAGACTATAAAATGCCCCTTGGGCAAAAAGCCTCATTAGTTTCTATCGTCTGTGACAAATTTGAAAACCATTCAACTATACTTGAAACTAATAACTCACTCAGGGAATTAAGAGAACTTCTACGTACTCTGGGTCTGGTGGCGGGCGAAGAATACGTACAGAACAGAAAACAAATTGACCCTGCGACTATGCTCGGAGAAGGCAAACTCGAAGAGATTGCAGATCTTGCCAGAGATGAAGGAAGCGAAATATTAGTTTTTGATTTTGAACTGACGGCATCCCAGGTCCGTAACATTAAGTCCATTACCAAGCTTGAAGTGGTAGATCGCAATACTGTCATTCTTGAAATTTTTGCTCATCACGCCAGAACTAAAGAAGCCAAAATCCAGATTGAAATTTCCCGCCTAAAATACCTTTTGCCCCGCC